>DATAOX010000127.1:0-3307 GCA_036265555.1 Solirubrobacterales bacterium | reverse complement strand
CGTTGGTGAGCGCTAGCCGCCGGTGGTCGCGGCCCGGACCGCCAGGCCGAAGATCACGAGGGCGGAGACCGCCATGATCCCCGTCTCGCGCCTCACGATCTCCCCCGCGACCGCGCGCTGGCGCGCCCTCGGGAGCGACTCGAAGTCGAGCCCGACGAGCTCGCGTTCCGCCGCCCCCGCCCGGGCGCCCTCGGCGAGGAGCGAGACGCCGAGCGGCAGGAGGCCGTATAGGTAGTGGAGGCCGGAGTCGGCCTCATGGCCGGAGAGCAGCAGGATCGAGCCGACGGCGACCTGCAGCACAACGACGGCCTGGGCCAACCGCAGGGCGTACCAGAAGCCGACCGTCGGCACCGACCGGAGCCAGGCGACCCCACCCCAGACGCCCGCGACGAGGTTCGTCGCAATGACGAGGATTCCGACTGCGAGGTGGACGTCGGTCAACCGCCGGGCCCGCCCCGGGCCGGTGCCGGACGCGGCGATGAGCCATCGCGCGAAATCCGTCCGAATACGTCGGGAATCCGCTTGTTGATGCGGAAGATCACTATGTAGCAGGTTGGCACAAAGTGGGTATATAACTCGCCTGTGCTCGCTGCCGGATTAAGGGAGAACTAGCTTGCTTCGAAGCTACCTCCCGGTGCTCGTCTTCGCCGGCCTGGGGGTGATCGTCGGCGGGCTCCTAGCGGCCGTGAACGGGCTCATCGGCCCGCGCAAGCCGATGAAGGCAAAGAGCGATCCGTACGAGTGCGGGCTGCCCAGCGAGGTCTCCCGGACGTTCCGCTTCGGGGTCAGCTTCTACATGATCGCGATGCTGTTCATCCTCTTCGATATCGAGGTGGTCTTCCTCTATCCGGTCGGGGTGATCATGAAGGCCGCGCATTCCGTGTTCGTCCTCGTCGAGGTCATCGTCTTCGTCGTCCTCCTGCTCGTGGCCCTCATATACGTGTGGCGAAGGGGTGCGCTCAACTGGAGGTGAAGAGGGAGAAGCTCCGCGCGCACGCGCCGCTGGACGAGCCGAAGCCGGTCACCGACCTGCGGGTGCGCCAGATCCGGGCGCGCGATCTCCTGCGGGGGGACCTCGAGGGCCCGGACCTCGAGCGGCACGTCGAGGAGTCGGTGCTCACGACGACCATGCATAAGGCGCTCGGATGGGGGCGCGCCAATTCGATCTTCCCAGCGACGTTCGGCCTCGCTTGCTGCGCGATCGAGATGATGTCGATCGTCAGCCCGCGCTACGACATCGCGCGGTTCGGCGCGGAGAACCTGCGGGCGTCGCCCCGCCAGGCCGACCTGCTGATCCTGTCCGGCCGGGTCTCGATCAAGATGGCGCCCGTCTGCCGCCGCATCTATGACCAGATGCTCGAGCCCAAGTGGGTGATGGCGATGGGGGCATGCTCCTCCTCGGGCGGGATGTTCGCGAACTACGCGGTGGTGCAGGGAGCGGACAAGTTCATGCCGGTGGACATCCACGTCCCCGGCTGCCCGCCCCGCCCGGAGGCGGTCGTTTACGGCTTCAACAAGCTCCAGCGGATGATCCTCGGCAACCCGGACCCCGGGTGGCGCAAGCGCTATAACGGCGCCGGCACCGAGGAGTGGGCGCGGGAGGCAACCGGCGAGGCGTCACCGGAGGAGATCGCCGCCTACGAGGCCGCGCGCGACCTCGCCGCCACCCATGAGTCATCGCGGTCACAGGCCTCCCGCGGAGGACGCGCCTGATGCCCGATGCCCCGGGCCTCGAGCTGATCGCCAAGGAGCTGAATGACGCTGCGGAGGGATCCGTCCTCGGGACCTATCACGAGCACGGCGAAGCCTGCCTGATCGCCGATCCGGATCGGATCCTCGACATCCTGCGGTGGCTTCGCGACACACCGAGCCAGGAGTATCGGTTCCTGTCGAGCCTGCACGGAGTCGACTACCTCCCGGCGAAGCCCCGATTCGGCGTGGTGTATGAGCTCCTCAACATGCCCCGGGTGGAGCGCCTGCGCGTCCGGGCGGCGATCGACGATCCGGGCGGCGAGGAGCTCCCGGAGCTCGACAGCTGCGTCGAGCTGTTTCCGGGCGCCGAGTTCCACGAGCGGGAGGTCTATGACTTCTTCGGGATCGTGTTTCGCGGGCACCCCGACATGCGGCGCATCCTCATGCCCGAGGAATACGTCGGCTGGCCGCAGCGCCGCGACTTTCCGCTTGGTGGCGAGCCGGTCATCTTCACCCGCGACGAGCCGGCGATGCCGAGGTGGTACGAGTGAACCAGAGGGTCCACGGTGGGGACATCCTCGCGGAGACCGGCGAGGAGGTCGTCGGGATGTCCGCGGTGGAGCGGACCGCGGCGGCCGAGGGGCTCGAGGCCGAGCAAGAGCTGTTCACGATCAACATGGGCCCGCATCACCCCGCGACGCACGGGGTGTTGCGATTGCTCGTGAGCCTGGAGGGGGAGGTCGTCCGGGACCTGAAGCCGGTAATGGGCTACGTCCACACCGGGATCGAGAAGAACTGCGAGGACAAGTCCTACTGGAAGGTCATCCCGTTCGTCGAGCGGATGGACTACCTCTCCTACTTCTTCAACATGCACGTGTTCTGCGCCGGCGTCGAGCGCCTCCTGGAGCTGGAGGTTCCGCGGCGCGCCAGCTATCTGCGGGTCATCCACATGGAGCTCAACCGGCTCCACTCGCATCTCGTCTGGCTGGGGACATCGGCCCTCGATTTGGGCGCGATGTCGATGTTCTTCTACTGCTTCCGGGATCGTGACCGGGTCCTCGACCTGTTCGAGATGTCCTCCGGCCAGCGGATGCATACCCGGTACTTCCAGGTCGGCGGGGTGTTCGAGGACATCCCGGTCGGGTTCGCGCACAACCTCAGGGCCTTCTGCGCCGAGATGCCCTCGAGGATCGACCAGTACGAGGCGATCCTGAACGCGAACGAGATCTTCCTCGAGCGCACCAGGAACGTCGGCGTGGTCTCGCGCGAGCGCCTGCTGGACCTGGGCGTCACGGGCCCGCTGCTGCGCGCGGCGGGCGAGCCCTGGGACCTGCGCAAGGTCACCCCTTACGAGTGCTACGAGGACCTCGACTTCAACGTCCCGGTCGGGACGGTGGGGGATGGATACGACCGCTACCGCGTGCGCGTGCAGGAGTTGCGAGAGTCCGTCCGGATCATCGAGCAGGCGCTCGAAGGCCTCCCGGAGGGGCCCTGGATCGCCGATGACCGCAAGGTGGTCCTGCCGCCTCGCGACGAGCTGTCGACGTCAATGGAGGCGCTGATCCACCATTTCAAGCTCGTCACCGAGGGATTCCGCGTCCCGCCCGGCGAGGCG
>DATAOX010000126.1:0-12602 GCA_036265555.1 Solirubrobacterales bacterium | reverse complement strand
AGTCGACCGCGCCGAGCTGCTTGACGAGCTCCCCCTTCTCCGCCGATGACACCACGCCCACGGCGTTCGCGCCAGACGCCTTGCAGAGCTGGGTGGCGAACACTCCCAGCCCACCGGCCGCCCCCCAGATCAGCACGTTGTGCCCCGCTTGCAGGTTGCAGCGGTCGAGGAGCATGCGGTACGCGGTGAAGTACGTGAGGCCGTAGGCGGACGACTCGACCCACGAGAGGTTCGGGGGCTTGGGCAGGAGCTGCTGTGCCTGCACCTTCGTGAACTGTGCGAATGAGCCCCACGTTGTCTCGTATCCCCAGATCATCTGGCTGGGAGCCGCGAGGGGATCGAGGCCGTGCACCTCGACGTCCTCGTAGGAGGCCTGGTTGCAGTGGATCACGACCTCGTCCCCGGGGTTCCACCGAGTTACGCCCGGGCCGACCGCCCAGACGATGCCGGAGGCGTCCGAGCCCCCGATGTGATGTCCCCACTCCGGGTGGTCGCCGTAGCCGAAGACGGAGACCGGCTTTCCGAGCGACGCCCACACGTTGTTGAAGTTGACCCCTGCGGCCATGACGCGAACGATCACCTCGAATGCGCCCGGCTCCGGGAGCTCGATCTCCTCGAGCTGAAACGCGTCCTTCGGCTCGCCCTCGCGCTCCTGCCGGATCACCCAGGCCGCCATCGTCTCCGGCAGCTCGCCGGGCTCCAGATCGAGCTTCGAGACCTCCGATACGTCTACAGCCACGCTCCTCCTCTCGAGGTTTGACGGGAGAAAACCGCGGCGCATCCTAACGGCGCGTCAGCTTTCCGTCGGATGGTGCGACTACCTTCGAGGGCCCGATGGAAGCATCCTCGAAGCCACAGCTACCGCTCGACGACACCCGCCCTGAGGGCGTCGTTCGGGCGCTCGACGATCGGCTCGTCATCGAGCGGCTCACGGTGGCCGACGAGCGCGCGGCCCGGGTGGTCCGCATGCGGGCTGAAACCGGTCAGCGACCGGCGGAGACCGTCGCGAAGGCCGTCGAGATCGGCGCACGGGTCCTCGACAGCGAGGAGACGGCGGCGAACGTCGACTACGTTCGCGCGGAGCTCGAGCGGGGTGTCGGGAAGCTCAACCAGGAACTGGCGGGCACGATCGAGTCCGGCAACGAGGAGCTGGCGGAGCGCATCGCCGCCGCCTTCGGCGCCGATCGCAGCGACTCGGTCCAACGCCAGATCGCCGAGCTGGTCAGGAAGGCGAACGACGAGCAGCGGCTCGCGATCGGGCGCCTGTTCTCCGCCGAGGACGGGGCGAATCCGCTCACCGATTTCAAGGCGGCGGTCGTTCGTGGGCTGAAGGAGCTCGATGCGCGCCGTGAGCGCGCGCGCGAGGCCGACCGGCGACAGGTGGAGGAGCTGAACCGGGAGCTCGTGGCGCTGCGGGAGCGGCTGGGCGGCAAGGAGGAGCTGGAGGCCGAGCAGGCGCGCGGGACGGCGAAGGGCTTCACGTTCGAGGAGCGGGTCCATGAAGCGCTCGAGGGGATCGCGTCCGCTCGCGGCGACGCGGCCATCCACACCGGCACCGAGGCGGCGGAGGGCGGCGGCAAGAAGGGAGACACCCTGGTGGAGGTCGGGGCATGCGATGGCCCCGCTCAGGGCCGGATCGTGTTCGAGGCCAAGGACAAGAAGCTCTCGAAGAACGACGCGTGGGCGGAGCTGAACGAGGGCATGGGAGCCCGGGCCGCCTCGTTCGCCGTGCTCGTGGTTGCCGGCGAGGAGAAGGTCCCCTCCGGACGGGAACAGCTTCACGAATACGAGGGCAACAAGCTGATCGTCGCGGTCGATCGCGACGAGCCGCGTGGGCTCCCGCTCGAGGTTGCCTACCGGCTCGCGGCCGCCCGGGTGGCGATGGCGCGTGATCGCGAGCTGACCGTCGACGCCGTCGCGGTCCGCGACGCCGCGCAGGAGGCGATCTCGACCCTCAAGCAGGCCCAGGCCATTCGCTCGAGCCTCACGGGCATCAAGACCTCGTCGGACAAGGCGCGTGCCGGCCTCGATGCCATGGTGGCGGCGGCCCTGGCGAAGCTCGAGCGGATCGACTCGCTGATCGCAGAGGCTGACGAGGCGAGCTGAGGGTCGCCGACAGCAGGCGTCGCGGCTACGGCTCGAGCAGCTGGTTCTGCGAGCTCCTGCGCTCGGGCCCGACCTTGATCGTGGCCGGCTTGATCTTGGGCTTGCTCGCGGTCACCCGATAGGTGCCCTCCTTCATGCTCATTCGCAGCGAATCCGGCACCCCGGGCTGGATCTCCGACGTGGCCCCATTGGTCGGTCCGGTGACGTCGAAGGTGACGGGCACGCTCGAGATGTTGGCGATCGTGAAGTTGACGAGGCCGGCACCGAAGCGGTCGGGAGCCACCTGGACGCGCTCGGAGTCGACCTTCGCGCTCACCTCGATCGGCGTCGGGGGGCGGGGGTCGTTGGGGAAATCACTCGAGCCGCACCCGGTGACGGCGACGGCGAGCAGCAGGGCGGAGACACCGAGTGAGCCCAGGCGCCCGCGCCGCGAGGCTCTCCGCGCACCCCTGATAGCCATCGACGCAACGTTAGCCGACGGCCAGGCTCGCGGCGCAAGTTCGGCGGCCCCCGGAGACGAGTTCTAGAAGGGAAGCTCGATGACGTCGCCGCCGACCCCGCCGTCGCCGACCGCGACGCGGCTCCCGGGCTCCGCCTCGCGGCGGACGACGGCGAGCGCGATCGGTCCCAGGGCGGGGGATAGAACCGCGGTGCCGACCGTCCCGACCTCGCGTTCGCCGAGCGCAATCGCGTCCCCGTCCGCCACGGGAGCCTCGAGCCGAAGTCCCCGAAGGTGACGGTTCGGCCTGCCCCTGTAATGAAGTCGGGCGACCGTCTCCTGGCCGATGTAACAGCCCTTGGTGAAGCTGACGGCGCGCTCGTCGATCCCGGCCTCCTGGGGAATCGTCGCGGAGGTCATCTCGTGGCCGAAACGCGGCCGCCCCGACTCGACGCGCAGGATCTCCGCCGCGGCCTCGGTCACCTCGGCCGCGCCGGAACGAATGAGCAGCTCCCGGACCTCAAGCGACTGCTCTGCGCGGACGATTAGGTCGAGCCCGAGGTCCGTTCCCACAGCCAGGATCTCGACGCCGTCGCGCTCATGCAGCCGCTGGGCATGCTCACCGATTGCCGGCGCGGTACCGGCCACCTCGGCAGCGGCCGGGCCGATCACCGAAAGAACCGACCACTCGCCGGAGACGTCCTCGATCTCGATGTCGCGCCCGACGCTGTACATGAGCAAGTGGCGCTCGACGGCGGGGGTGGCCTGCGCCTCGGTGTCGAGCCACAGGTCGCCCGTGCTGAGGCGGAGCACGCGCATGTCCGCCTGCATGTGGCCCTTGCGATCGAGGAGCGCCGCATAGCAGCCGGACTCGGGCTCCAGGGCCTCGATGTCGTTCGTCAGCTGTCCCTGCAGGTACTCGGCAGCGTCCGGCCCGCGGGCGCGAAGCTTGCCCCGCTCCGAGCGATCCAGCACCCCCGCCTCCTCCTTCAGGGCGCGGTACTGACCATCCACCTCGATCGCGATTTCGGCGCTCACGACCCCGATTGTACGAAGGGCGGGCGCCGCTGCCGGACCTCTCGGCATGGATTAGTTTAAGCTAAATTCGAATTTAGGCATGTCGCACACCCGGACATCCAGCAAGGCCGATCCCTCGGAGCGCACCAGCGCGCCGGCGACCGAGGCAGTCGAGGACTACGTCAAGGCGATTTACGCGCTGCAGCGCCAGGAGGGGGGGCCCGTGAGCACGTCGGCTCTCGCGGAGCGCCTCGATGTGGCGCCGCCATCGGTCACGGCGATGGTCAAGCGACTCGACGAGCTGCACCTCGTCCGCTACGAGCCGTACCACGGCGTCACCCTGACGGGCGCGGGCGAGCGGCTCGCGCTCGAGGTGATCCGACACCACCGCCTGATCGAGGCGTTCCTGGCGGACGCGCTGGAGATGCCGTGGGACCGCGTCCATGACGAGGCCGAGGTGCTCGAGCACTACATCTCCGAGGATCTCGAGCGGCGGATCGCCGAAAAGCTCGGCAACCCCTCGCTGGATCCGCACGGCGACCCCATTCCGACGCCGGAGCTGGCGCTGGCGGCCGATCGGACGACCGCGCTCGACCGGCTCGCAGCCGGCGACGTCGCGATCTTCTCGAGGGTCTCTGACTCGGACCCGGCGATGCTGCGCTACCTGGCGGAGCGCGGCATCCGGCCGGGGGCGCGGCTGCGAGTGACCGAGGTCCAGCCCTTCGGGGGGCCCGTGGTGGTCGACGTGGACGGCCACGAGCACGCGCTCGGCGGAAATCTCGCCCAGAGGCTGCGCGTCGAGCGGGCGGAGAGCTCCCCGTGAGCAGGGCGATGGAATCGACGGTCGAGCAGCCGGCTGCCGGGGCTCCCGCGAACGGCGCGAACGGCGCGAACGGCGCGGTCGGCGTCGAGGATGTCCTTCCGGGGGAGGCCGCGGTGGCGCGGGCGGCGCGCGCGTCCCTGGAGGGACGCACGCGCGGCGTCGTTCGGATCTGGCCGTTTCTCGGCCCGGCGTTCATCGCCGCCGTCGCCTACGTCGATCCGGGGAATTTCGCCACAAACATCACCGGAGGCGCGAAGTTCGGCTACCTGCTCCTGTGGGTTGTCCTGTCGGCGAACCTGATCGCGATGTTGGTTCAGACCCAGTCGGCGAAGCTCGGCATCGCGACCGGGAAGAACCTGCCCGAGCTCTGCCGCGAGCGGTTCTCGCGTCCGACGTCGATCGGTCTCTGGATTCAGGCGGAGGTCGTCGCGATGTCGACCGATGTGGCCGAGGTCGTCGGCGCGGCCCTCGGCCTCAACCTTCTCTTCGGCATCCCGCTGTTTCCCGCGGCGCTGATCGCCGGGGTGGGAGCGTTCACGATCCTCGCCCTGCAGCAGATGGGCTTCCGCCGCCTGGAGGCAGCGATCTCCGGGCTGGTGGGCGTAATCGTCCTGGCGTTCGGGTTCGAGATCTTCGCCGCGCATCCCGACGGCGGGGAGGCCGCCAGGCACCTCGTCCTCCCGGGATTCAGCGGCACGGAGAGCATCCTTCTGGCCACGGGGATCATCGGCGCCACCGTGATGCCCCACGTCGTCTACCTCCACTCGGCGCTGACCCAGCGGCGGATCGTCGGCCGTGACGACGAGGAGAAGCGGCGGATCCTCCGCTTCGAGCGCATCGACGTCGTGCTCGCGATGACCCTTGCGGGCATCGTGAACATCTCGATGATGGTCATGGCGGCCGCGCTCTTCCACGAGGGCGGCCTCACCGGCGTCGACAGCATCGAGAGCGCGTTCGACGGACTGGGGCAGACGGTGTCGGGCAACGCGGCCACCGTGTTCGGAATCGCCCTGCTCGCGTCGGGATTCGCCTCCTCGTCGGTGGGGACGATGTCCGGGCAGGTCGTGATGCAGGGATTCATCCGGCGGCGGATCCCGATCTTCCTGCGCCGCGCGATCACCCTGGCGCCGGCGCTCGTCGTCCTCGGGATCGGGCTCGACCCAACCAGCGCCCTGGTGATCAGCCAGGTGGTCCTCTCGTTCGGCATCCCGTTCGCGTTGATCCCATTGCTCGTGATCGCGCGCCGCAGGGATGTCATGGGCGCGCTCGCCAACCCGCGTTGGCTCACCGCGATCGCCTCGGTCCTCGGGGGGCTGATCATCGCGCTCAACGTGTTCCTGCTCCAACAGGTCTTCTTCGGCTGAGCACCGGGGACGACTAGGCTTCGTCGGGATGGGCCTCGCCGATTCGTTTCAGGAGGTCGTCGACTCCCTCCCCGACGACTGGACCGACCTCGAGCTCGACCTGCGGATATTCGACGAGGAGCGTTACATCGATGCGGCGGTGCTGCTCAGCCAGGTCAACGCCCAGCCGTACTCCAGGGCCGACTGGCACTTTCGGCTCCTGGTCGCTCACCGGTTCGGTCACGCCGCGGCGGCCGAGACCGTCCAGGGAACGCTGGCACTCCTCGACCGTGAGGGGATCGATGGCGAGCTGGTGGTCAGGGACGTGCGTGAGGGGAGGGCGGAGGTCGTGCAGATGTGGGGCCGGCCCGAGAGCGTCCGCCAGGACTTCCGGCGGCGCCGCAGCCTGTGAGCCGTCCGAGCGCATCCGCCTGACCGTGGCGCGCGTCCTCGCGATCGCACCGGACCTCATGTTCGCGAGCCGAATCGAGGCGACGCTGGGCGCGGCCGGCCACGACGTCCAGATCGCGAATTCGATCTCGGAGGCGAGCGGACTCGAGGGCGTGGAGCTCCTCGTCGTCGACCTCGATGAGGAGCCCCCGGCGGGGTTGGTCGGGTTCGGGCTGCCCGTCCTCGGCTTCTACGCGCACCTGAACACCGAGACGCGGGAGGCCGCCGAGCGAGCGGGCGTGGACCTGGTGGTGCCGCGCTCGCGGATGGCGCGCGAGATGCCGGCGCTCGTCGAGCGACTGGTCGCTTAGTCGGCGGGCGCCCGCTCGCCCAAGGCCCTGAGCCGGCTCGACGAGACGAAGGTGCGCTCGACGTCGGGAGGCCGCTTGACGATGCCGTGCTTGGCCTCCCATCGCGCCCACGCCGAGAGCGCGGGCATGTCGAATCTGCCGGGGGGGCGGAATGCGCCGGCCTGGTCGAGGGCGCGAAGCTCTGCCTGCTGATCGGCGCGGTCGAGGTCAGGGTTGGCCGCGAGGAGATCGTCGAGCGCATCCGCCGGGCGACGATCGGCGATCACGTACCCGCCCCGAGTTGCCGCCGCGACGGCGCCGACGAGGTTCGGGTCGTTGCGGATCATCGCGGCGGTCGTCACCAGGACCAACTCGGGATAGCGCGGGGCGCCGTAGCGATCGACGCGAAACGTTCGCGTGGCCACCCCCTGACGCCTCAGCGTCACTCCCTCCGCGTTCCAGAATGCCGTCGCCGCGTCCACCCGGCCGGCGGCGAGCGCCGCCACGGCGTTGAAGCCGATCGTGACCCTGTGGACCTCGGCCGGGTCGCCGCCGTCGGCGGCGACGACCGAATCGAGCACCGCGTCGTCGGAGGGCAGCCCGGTGACCCCCACGGTGCGCCCCTCGAGGTCCCGCGGCCGGCGAACGGAGGACCGCGCGATCACCGATGCCAGCGGGCGCTGGACGATCGGCATCACGCCGACCACGTTGAAACCATGCTCGCGCGCGATCGCAAGGTCGTGGATGTCCAGGATCGCGAACTGAACCGTTCCCGCCTCCAGCAGCTTGGGGGCGTCCGTCGACGACGAGGGCTGCTGGACGTCGAGATCGGCGCCGGCCTCCTCGTAGTAGCCCTGATGCAGCGCCGCGTAGATCCCGGCGTGGACGGCGTTCGGCTGGAAGTCGAGAATGAGGGTCGCTCGCTTGGGAGCGCCCGGTTCAGCACCGCCTCCGCAGGCCGCGAGCGCGGCCGTGCAGATGGCGGCCGCCAGCAGCGCGACGACCTTCTTCATCGATCGCCGCAGGATAGCTCGCCCCCTCCGAGCAGCCTCGCGGCCCGGCAATGCCTGCGTTGACGCCGAGCGGGACGCGCCTACACTCCCGTCCAATGGCCGCCGGCGACGATCAACTCCTCGCCTACGTCGAGATCCCCAAGGGGAGCCGGAACAAGTATGAGTACGACGAGGAGCTCGAGGGGCTCGTGCTCGATCGGTTTCTTTCCTCGTCGACCGTCTATCCGACGGACTACGGGTACCTGATCGGGCACCGGGGGCGGGACGGGGACCCGCTCGATGCGATGGTCTGCGTGTCCGAGCCGACCTTCCCCGGCTGCGTGATCCGGGTGAAGGCCATCGCCCTGTTCAAGATGTGGGACGAGAAGGGCGAGGACGACAAGATCGTCTGCGTGCCGCTCGACGATCCCGGGTGGAACCAGGCCGAGACGCTCGAGGACATCCCGAAGCCGCTCCAGCGCGAGATCAAGCATTTCTTCTCGATCTACAAGGAGCTCGAGGAGAAGAAGGTCGAAGTGGAGGGCTGGCGCTCGCGCGAGGAGGCGCTCGCGGTGATCGCGGACGGGAAGCGCCTCCAGGAGCAGGCCGATCGCGAAGCCGGCTGATGCCGCCGGACGTGCGCGTCATCACCTGACGTTCCACTAGACTGCCGCGCCGTGTTTGCCCGCTGCCGGCGCGGTTTCGCGGCGCGGTGGGGTCGGGGTCGATGAAAGCCCGGATCAACCAGGAGGTTCGAGAGTGCAGGATCGAGGACTAGCCGCCTACGTCGCAGAGCTGGTCGGGACGCTGTTCCTGACGTTCGCCATCTGCACGGTGGTCGTGCTGTACGTCGCGACGAGCGCCAATGCCCAGAGCGGCTCGGACTTCGCCGTCGTGGGTCTCGTGCACGCGTTCATCCTGTTCGGGGTGATCATCACGCTGGGCGCCGCCTCGGGCGGGCACTTCAACCCGGTGGTGACGCTGGCCGCGGCGATCCTGCGGCGGATCGATCCGGTCGACGCAGCGGTGTACATCCTCGCCCAGCTCTCCGGCGGCGTCCTCGGCGCACTGCTCGTGAAGGGCCTGCTGCTCGACGAGGGGCGCGCGAGCCACTACGGGGCCGCGACGATCAGTCCGATCCTCGGACATGAGTACCTCGGCGCGATCGTCGAGGGGATCGGCGCGTTCCTCCTCGTGCTCGCCGTGTGCGCCGTCGCGTTCAACCCGCGCGCTCGCCACGAGTGGGCGCCGATCGCGATCGGGCTCACGCTGGGACTCGACGTCATGATCTTCGGCCCGCTGACCGGGTCCGCCGTCAACCCGGCGCGGTGGTTCGGCCCCGCCCTGATCGGCAACGATTTCGGCGGCACCTGGCCGTACCTGGTCGGGCCGATCGTCGGCGCGACCCTGGCTGCGCTTCTCTACCGGTTCGTGATCGCGGGCGGGCAGTACGCGCTCGGGCCTGAGCCGCCCACCGGGCCCGACGAGGTGGTGGAGAACGTGGCCGCGGATGTCTCGACCGCGGCGCGCTCCCGGCGCCGCTAGCGCCGGCGCCGGCCTCACCATTCGTCCCGCTCGAACGCGCGGGGGTCGCCGCCCGCGTAGTTCTGTAGCTTGAGCCCGTGCGGCGCGTCACCTTCTCGCGCAACTACACGCTCTCGCTGTCGCGCACGTGCCGGTGCTACTGCAAGTACTGCGCGTTCGCGACGCACCGGGCGCATCTGTACGAGCCGGACGAGGTAGAGGCGCGGCTGGACGAGGCCGTTCGCAGGCGGGCGAAAGAGCTGCTCGTGCTCACCGGCGAGCGGCCCGAGGTGAACCCGGAGGTGGCGCGACGGCTGCGGGAGCTCGGTCACGAGGATTTCGTCTCCTACGTCGTCTGGACCTGCGAGCGCGCGCTCGAGCGGGGCCTCCTGCCCCACACGAACCTCGGCGTGCTGAGCCGCGAGGACCTGGGGCGGCTGCGTGAGGTGACCGCGTCTCAGGGCCTGATGCTGGAGTCGATATCGGAGCGGTTGATGGAGACGGTGCACGCGGGCTCGCCGACCAAGCACCCCGCCCGGCGCCTGGAGACGATCGCGGCAGCAGGTGAGCTGCGAATACCGTTCACCAGCGGGATCCTGGTCGGCATCGGCGAGACGGTCGACGAGCGGATCGCCTCGCTCGGGGCCCTGGCAGCGGTTCACGAGCGGTACGGCCACGTCCAGGAGGTGATCCTCCAGAACTTCGTGCCGCATCCCAATTACTACGGCAGGGAAGTGGCGGAGATAGCGGATGGGGCAGCGAGGGAGAAGTGGGCGGGTGGTAGTGCGGAACCCTCCGCAGATCGAGTCAGTGATTCGGCCGCTCATACCGGCTCAATCGCTCACTCGGCGGATCGGCAGTCCGATTCCCCCCTCATTGCCGTGGCGAACGAGGGCGACGCCATGCCCGACTGGGCGACCCCGATCAACCTCGAAGACATGAAGCTGCTGGTTCGCGAGTGCCGGCGGCTCATGCCCGATGTCGGGATTCAGATTCCGCCGAACCTGTCGGACTGGTGGGCCGACCTCGTCGAGGAAGGTGCAACGGATCTCGGCGGTCTCTCGGCCAATGGCGATCACATCTCGCCTGAGCAGGCGTTCCCCAGCCCGCCTCAGGTGCGCAGGCGACTGGCGCCGCGCGGTTACGCCGTGAGCGAGCGGCTCTGCGCCTACCCGCAGTTCCTGGAGCCGGAGTGGATCGAGCAGGGCGTGCTCGACGTGGTGAAGTTGAAGTACTGGAGCTTCATTCCGCGCAAGGGTTCGGGGCGCCGCTCGGATCGGGCGATCGATCCCGACGAGGCGCCGCGCGCGATCGAGAAGGGCCGGCGGGGCGAGGCGCTCTCCGGGCCGGAGCTGACGGCCCTTTTTGCCGAGACGCGCCCGGACGTCATCGAGGAGATGCGGTCCGCGGCCGACGAGCTGCGGGCCGAGCTCGCCGGCGAGACCGTGACATTCGTCGTCAACCGCAACGTCAACTTCACGAACATCTGCGTCGTCGGCTGCGCCTTCTGCGGGTTCGGGCAGGGGCGGCGGTCGCCCGACGCATACCACGTGACGGAGCACGACTTCCAGGGTCGCGTCCAGGAGGCGGTCGATTACGGGGCGACCGAGATCTGCATGCAGGGCGGAATTCATCCCGACTACACGCTCGAGCACTACGGGCGATGGCTGCGGCTTGCGAAGGAGGTAGCCCCGCCGATCCACCTGCATGCCTACTCGCCGATGGAGATCCACTACATGTGCGATCGGTCAGGGAAGAGCCCCGAGGAGGTATTCGACTATCTGGCCGAGTGCGGACTCGGATCGACTCCGGGGACGGCCGCCGAGGTGCTCCACGACGGTGTCCGGACCAGGATCTCGCCGAACAAGCTACCGGTCGCCCGCTGGGTGGAGATCATCGAGGCGTGCCACCGGTCGGGGTTGCGCTCGACCTCGACGGTGATGTTCGGCCACATCGAGGAGCCGTGGGAGCTCGCCCAGCACATGCGAGTCGTCCGCGAGCTCCAGGAGCGGACCGGCGGGATCACGGAGTTCGTTCCGCTGAGCTTCATCCCGTTCAACACGCTGCTCGGGCGAACGCACGGGGTGGAGGAGATCTCGCGCGAGGAGAATCTGAAGCACACCGCCGCATTCCGGCTCGCCCTCGGCAAGACGATCCCGAACCTGCAGGCGAGCTGGGTGAAGATGGGCCTGGAGGCGGCGACCGAGAGCCTCCGCTGGGGGGTCAACGACCTCGGCGGCACGTTGATGGAGGAGAACATCTCGCGGATGGCGGGCTCCCACCACGGCGTCCGCCTCGACCCGCCGCAGCTGATCGCGGCGGCCCGCAAAGCGGGCCGCCGCCCGGCCCAGCGCACGACGCTGTACGAGATCGTCGAGACGTACTGACCCGGGGCGCCGCCGGCTCGGAGCGCCGAAACGAGGCGCCGCGGGGGGCGCTCGGATCGAGTGCGGGATTGGGGCCCATATGGGGCCCGAATCGCTCACTCGGTGGGCGGACCGCTTCATCTCGCGACTCGCCGCCAAGCAGCACGGTGTCGTAGCCCGCTGGCAACTACTCGCGGCCGGGATTTCGGAGAAGCAGATCAAGGTCCGCCTGCGCACCGGACGGCTCCACGAGATTCATCGAGGTGTCTACCTTGTCGGCCACCGGGTGCCGCCTCCGCTCGCAGTGGAGCGAGCGGCGATTCTCGCGTGCGGCACACGCGCAGTATTGAGTCATCGGAGCGCTGCGAATCTGTGGAGCTTGCTCTCCTACTTGCCCTCTGCCGTGCCGTGGGTCACGGTCCCGCCGGGACGGGGGGCGAGCAGGCCCGGGATAGCGATCTGTCGCGCGGTCGTGCCGAGGCGCGACATCAGGTATCGGCACGGGCTCCCCCTGACGAGCCCTCCGCGGACGATCTTGGATCTGGCGCTCGCGCTGGATCAGGAAGAGCTGGAGCGCGTTGTCGGCGAAGCGTCCTATCGACGGCTTGCCTCCGAGGCGGAGCTGCGAGCTCAGGTGGATGGCAATGAAGGGAGACGAGGAGTACGCAAGCTTCGCCGCGTCCTCGATTTGCCTGGCGGGCCGCGGCGAACGCGTTCTCCGGCCGAACGGATGATGTTGCGACTCCTCCGACGCGCCGGTCTGACCGGCTATGAGGTAAACGCGCGTGTCCATGGCTATGAAGTGGATTTGCTGTGGCGCGATGAGGGATTCGCAGTTGAGATCAACGGCTATGACGCGCACTCGGGGCGCGTAGCGTTCGAGCGCGACCACCTCAAGGTCGCGACGCTCGCGGCACATGGAGTGCGCGTCATGCCGGTGACCTTTCGCCAGATACGCGACGACCCGGGCGGTGTCGTCGCTCGACTACGAGCTGTCCTCGCGGATACGCGCGAGTGAGCGATTGGGGACCATATGGGGCCCGAATCGCGCACTCGACGCGCGGGCGAGTGCGCGATGATCATTCTCGTGCGGGCCATGGTTCTACACGCGCAACGCGAGCCGCTGCGACTGGAGGAAGTGCCGGCGCCCGAGCCGGGTCCCGGGCAGATCCTGATGCGCGTTCACGCGTGTGGCGTTTGCCGAACGGATCTCCATATCGTCGACGGGGATCTGACGAAGCCGAAGCTGCCG
>DATAOX010000125.1:0-18977 GCA_036265555.1 Solirubrobacterales bacterium | reverse complement strand
CTCGATGCGCCCGTAATAGCCCGCGGCATACGCGATCAGCGATCCCGCGAGATTCCCCAGGACGCCGGCGGCGACGACCCCGAACAGGGTCAGGTTCCCCTCCGAGACGTTGAAGCCGGCGAACAGCATGATCGCCTCGCTGGGGATCGGGATGCAGGCGCTCTCCAGGGTCATCAGCAGGAACACTCCGGGGAGGCCCATGGCATCGATGACGCTCGTGGCGGCGTCGACGAGTGGGCTCAAAATGTCAGCCGGCACGGGAGGGCAGCATTACACTCGCCAGGGATGTGGGTCGAGGAGCGTCAGCGACGAGTGCGCACGAGATGTCCCGCCTGAAGGATCCCGTGTACAGGCGTCGCGCCGAGCAGTTCGTCGCCGACGCAATCCTCGCCGCCACCGCGTTCGCCCTGGCCTTCGTGCTGCGCTTCTTGGACGTTCCCTTCGGCATCCCGCACCGCTACCTGACGATGCTGGCCGGCTCGGTCGCGTTCGTCGCGATCGGGAAGGCGATCGTCTTCGAGGTCCTGGGCCTCCATCGAAAGTGGTGGCGGTACTTCCAGCTTCCGGACCTGTGGCCGGTGGTTCGCGCTGCGGCGGTCGCGAGCGGAATCCTGGTAGCGGTCTTCACGCTCGCGAAGCCGTACTCGTACAACCTGCCGCGCTCGGTTGTCGTGTTCGACTTCCTGCTCACGGTCGTGCTGGTCGGTGGGGCGCGGCTCGCGCGGCGCACGCTCGCGGAGCGTCCTGACCGCGCGCAGAGACGAGCCCGCAGGCGCGGCCTCCTGATAGTGGGGGCGGGGTCCGGGGGCCAGATGGTCGCACGCGAGCTGCGGCTGAACCCGAACCTGGGATCTCGGGCGATCGGGTTCGTGGACGACGATCCGGGGAAGCGGGGCATGACCGCGGCCGGGGTCAAGGTGCTCGGGTCGACCGACGAGATCGGCGAGATCCTCGATCGCGAAGCTCCGGACGAGGCCGTGATCGCTATTCCGTCCGCGCCCGGCATCCTGCGCGCGAAGGTGGTCGCCGCGTGCCGGGAGCGCGACATCCCCGTCCGGACTCTGCCGACCGTGTTCGAGCTCCTACGGGGGGGAGTCCAGCTCACCCGGCAGCTCCGCGAGGTCCGCGTGGAGGACGTGTTGGGGCGCGATCCGGTGGTGATGGAGCTGGACCGAGTCGGCGCGTATCTGGAAGACAAGATCGTCCTCGTCACCGGCGCGGGCGGCTCGATCGGGTCGGAGCTATGCCGTCAGATCGCCCGCGTTCGCCCGCGTCTGCTCGTGCTGCTCGACCATGCCGAGGACAACCTCTTCGGAATCGACCGCGAGCTGCTCGACGAGTGGCACTTCACCCGAATCGAGACGGTGCTCGCGGATTGCAAGGAGCCCGAGCGCATGCTGGAGGTGATGCAGCGGTTCAGGCCTGACGTGGTCTTCCACGCCGCGGCGTACAAGCACGTGGCGCTGATGGAGGCGAACCCGCTCGAAGCGGTGCGAAACAACGCGATCGCGACGCGGGTCACCGCGGAGACGGCAGCCGTCTCGGGTACCGAGCGGTTCGTTCTCGTCTCCACCGACAAGGCGGTGAGCCCGCGCACGGTGATGGGGGCGTCGAAGGCGATGGCGGAGTGGATCGCCGAGGCGGCGGGTCAGCGCTATACGGCGACGCGGTTCATCAGCGTACGGTTCGGCAACGTGCTCGCCTCCTCGGGCAGCGCCGTGCCGATCTTTCGCGGCCAGATCGAGAAGGGCGGTCCCGTCACCGTCACCCATCCCGACATGGCTCGCTACTTCATGACGATCCACGAGGCCGTCCAGCTGGTCATTCAGGCGGGCGACCTCGGCGCCGGCGCCGGGGACGTCTTCGTCCTCGAGATGGGTGAGCCGGTGCGGATCCTGGACCTGGCGCGCAACATGATCGCGCTCGCCGGTTACGAGCCCGACGCGGACATCGCGATCGAGTTCATCGGCCCGCGGCCTGGTGAGAAGCTGCGCGAGGAGCTCTTCAACACCGACGAGCGGGCCCAGCCCACATCCGCCGACAGGATCGTACGGGCCGTCCGGAGGCGACCGCTCGATCCTGACTGGGTCGTTCGCTCCGTCGACCGGCTCGAGGCTCTGGTCGTGTCCGGTGATGAGGCCGGCCTCGCGGAGCGGGTCGTCGAGCTCGTCGAGGAGCGCCGCGCCGAGTCCGCGCTGGGCGCGCCCTGAGCGACGCTCGGCGGCGAATTCTCCGCTTCGTGCTCCCGATTCGCGCCCGGGGCACGAGGGGGCGTAGCCCTAAGATGCCCCGGCACCGATGCACGCGATCGAGTCCATCGGGCCCGTTCTGGGCATCGTCGCCTTCGTGGGCCTGGCGATACTCGCCTTCCTCCTCTTCCAGCAGGCACGAGACATCCGCCGTTTGCGGGAATGGGCCGGGCGGGCGCCCGAGCGCGCGACGGAAGCGGCGGAGGCGGCCCAGGCAGCGGCGGAGGCATCGCGGAACGGCGAGGGCGCCGGCGAGGGCACAGCCGGAGCGGACGAGCCATCCGGAGGACGGATTCGCAGGACATGGGGCCGCCTCACGTCCTCCGTCCGCAACGGCTACGCCGCGGTCGATCGCCGCCTTCCGGTCGACGCCCGGTACATCCTCGTGGTCCTGTTCGTGGCCGTCGTCACGGTGGCCGTCGTGACCAAGGGCTTCGGTCTCGTCGGCGGCGAGGGGGGCGGCGGCGGTAACCACGATTCGCGGGGCAAGAAGAAGCTGCCGAAGGTCGCCGTAATCAACGGGACCTCCGTCCAGGGGCTCGCGGCCACTGTGGAGGACAAGGTGGTGAAGGGCGCCGGCTACGAGCCTGGCGCGGTCGGTAACGCCGCGACCAGCGTCAACGCGACCGTCGTCGAGTACGCGGGCGGGCTGCGGCCCGAGGCCCAGGCGCTCGCCAGGGCGGTGAAGCCGAAGCTCGGCTCAACTCCGGTGCAGCCGATGACGTCCGACGTCAGCGATGTTGCGGGCAAGGCGAAGCTCGCCCTCCTCCTCGGCTTGGACGACGCGGGCTTCGGCGGAGGTGGCTAATCGATGCCCATCGCATCCAACCTCGTCGAGGTCCTGTACGACGCCGCCCATCGCATGCCTACGTACGTTGCGCTGGCGGCATGCGTGGGATTCCTATTCCTGCTGACCCTGTACATCTCCCAGCGGCGGGACCTGACCCGGCTGCAAGCATGGAGGGCCGCCACTCCGGACCATCCGGGTGAGGATCTTGCGCGGAGCGAGGCGCTCCTCGACCGCGCCGAGGCCGAGCTCGAGGAGATCCTGGGAGTCGAGGCCGCGCCCGAGACCCCGGCCGAGCCGACCGAGGTCGCCCCACCCACCCTGGCGGAGGCGACGCGGGCAGCCGTCGCACAGCCGACCACCGGCGAGCGGCCCGCACTCGAGCAGATAACGAGTGAGCGCGAGGCGCTCCTGCCCCATCCGCGCTGGCATCGGTTCTGGGGCTGGGTCGGCCAGCCTCGCGTGCTGGGCCTGATCGCGCTCGGGGCGGTGGTCCTCGGCCTTGTGGGGATCTTCGGCTCCGAGCGCCTGCTGAACGGGGGCAGCGAGACGACGACGGCGCGGAAGCCGGGCGCGGTCGTGCCGCAGGATGTGAGCGTCGCCGTCCTCAACGGGACATCGGTCCCCGGGCTCGCCGCCAAGGTCGCGTCGGACGTACAGGTGAATGACTTTTCGCTCGGGAACGTCGGGAACACGCGGAAGGAGTTCGACCAGACCGTCGTCATGTACGAGAGCGGCCAGCGCAAGGCGGCCGACAGGGTCGCGCGGGCGCTCGGCGTCAAACCGGTGCAACCCATCGACCGACCGACCCAGCGGGAGGCCGGGGGGGCGGACGTCGTGGTGATCGCCGGAAAGGACCGGGCGCTCTGAAACGGGCCCGACCGGCCCTGTTCGTGGCGCTGCTGGCAGCGGCGGTGATCGTGGGGGGCGTCGTGGTCCACGCCAGGACCCCCAAGCTCGAGCTCGAGGTCCTGCATCTCCCCAAGAAGCCCTTCACGCCGAACGGAGATGGCCACCAAGACGTCGCGCCGATCGGCTTCTACGTGCGCGACAGCGATCCGCACGCGAAGGTTCAGATCGTCGGGCCCGACAACCAGGTGATCCGGACGCTCTACCGCGGCCCGCTCGTCGCCTACAAGCACGTCGCCCTCACCTGGAACGGCCGCACCTCGCAGGGGCGGCTCGCGAACCCACACCACGGATACCGGCTTCGGGTGATCCTCCCGGCCCAGGGCCGCGACATGGTGTACCCCACCCAGATCAGGCTGGCGAAGGGCCAGTGACCGCGTCCGCCCCGGAGTTCGCTGGAATCCTCGTCAGCTGCGGAGCTGCCGCGATGGCCCTCCTCGCTCGGAACCCCCGCCTGCGGTACGCGGGAGCCATCGCGGCCCTGGTCGCGGCGCCGGTCCTGGTCCTCGGCAACGTCTGGGACACGTCGCGGATCGTCTCGCTCCGCCATCCCCCGGAGAAGCTCGCCGCGCTCACCGTCGTCGCGGTGGCGGCGGCCGCGGCTCTAGCGGTCGCCTTCCGCCGCTTCGAGTGGAGCTTCCCCCTCGCGGCGTTCACCGTCCTGCCGCTTCGGGTTCCGGTCACGGTTGGCGGGCAGACCGCCCACCTCCTCGTGCCCCTCTATGCGGTGATCGCGGGGGGCGTCCTGTGCTTCGCCTATGCGGCGATCCGCGGACCGCGTGCCCGCGACGATGGTGCGCCACCGTCTCACCCCGCCGACGCGCGGGCATCCCCGCTCGTCGTCTGGCTCTACCGGGTTTTGGCCGCGACCGTCCTGCTCTACGGGATCCAGTCCTTCTACTCGGCGGACGTCTCGAACGCGATCGAGAACGCGTCGTTCTTCCTGGTGCCGTTCGCGTTGCTGTTCGTGCTGTTCGGCGAGGTCCGCTGGAGCGACCGACTGCTCGCATGGGTCCTGATCACCGTGACGGCGGTCGCGCTCGTCTTCGCGGCGGTGGCCTTCTGGGAGTACGCCGCGCGCGACCTCGTCTTGAGCCGGGGAGACCTCTTGGCTTCGAATCAGCTTCATCTGTACTTCCGGGTCAACTCGCTGTTCTACGACCCGAACATCCTCGGCCGGGACCTGGCGCTCGTGATCGTTGCCCTCGGTGCCTACCTCGCCTGGGCACGCAGTGGGCGGCTCGCGATCGCGGCCGCCGCGGCGGCCGGAATCCTGCTCGCGGCGCTCGCGCTGAGCTATTCGATCACCGGATTCGTGGCGCTCGTGGCCGGCCTGCTGGTCGTGATGGCGCTTCGCTGGGGTCTCCGGTGGGCGATTGGAGTGGCGGTCGTGATCGCCGCCGCCACCGCAATCTTCTTCGCCGCGAGCGGCGTCGGCCGCACCGACCTGAGCTCAACCGACAAGATCAACCGGAACCTCTCGGCCGGCCGCGTGAGCCTGGTGACGGGCGGCTACCACCTCGCTCGCGATCGGCCCGTCTGGGGCTGGGGCTCCGGGTCGTTCGGCAAGGCCTTCAAGGAGCATGTCGACTCGAGGGCCGAGACGACCGTCTCCCACAGCGAGCCGCTGACGGTCGGTGCCGAGCAGGGAGCGATCGGCCTGGTGGTGTATGCCGCGCTCGTGGTGCTGGGGCTGATCGTCCTGCTGGCCCGCGCCCGCGACTCGCTGGCCGGTACGGCGGTCGCGGCGTGCTTCGTCGCGTTGTTCGTGCACAGCCTCGGGTACGCGGACTTCACCGTCGACCCCGCGATGTGGGCATTGCTCGGGGTGGGGGTCGCTCTCCGGCTACGACGGCGCGCCGAGGTCCCCCTGCCGGACCGCGCGGGCCAGGCAGCCGCGCGCGACCCGCGACCCGCGACCGCGTAATCGGCGCCATGTTCGAGTACCTGCGCCGCCTCGCGACGACCGGTGCCGCCTACACGGCGTCGAGCGTGCTCTCGAAGCTGATCGCGGTCTTCCTGCTCCCGATCTATACCCACTACCTCACTCCGAGTGACTACGGCGCGGCCGAGGTGATGTTGGCGTCGGTGATCGCGGCGAGCATCGTCGTGAGGCTGGGGGTCATCGAGGCGATCCTGCGCTTCTACTACGTGGCCGGCGAGGAGCCGCGGGCCGTCGTCGCGACGGGGTTCGCCTCGGTGTTCTGGGTCGCCACCATCGGGTCGGTGGTCGCGCTTCCGCTCGCGGGCCCGATCTCCCATGCCCTTCTCGGGCACGAGGACGCCGGCCTCGCGCGCCTCGCGATCCTCGGCCTGTGGACCCTCACGATGTACGAGTACGCGCTCACCCTCCTGCGCCTCGACGAGCGTGCTCGGGCGTACTTCGGGATCACCATCGTCAACGTCCTGATCACGATCCCGTTCACCGTGTTCCTGATCGTGGTGGAGGGTGAGCGGGCCAGCGGCATCCTGCTCGGCACCTACGGCACGGGCGCCGCGGTCGTACTGTGGATGCTCTGGCGGGAGCGCCGCCGCCTCTCGTTGATTCCCGACCGCGCGCTCCTGCGGCGCATGTTCAGGTTCGGGCTGCCGACCATGCCGGCCGAGCTCTCGCTCTACTCGCTCAACTTCATCGACCGCATCATCCTCGCCCGCCTGGCCGGCCTCGCCGAGGTCGGCCTCTACGCGTTGGCGGTCAAGTTCGCCCAGGCCATGCAGGTCCTCGCACGCGGGCTCCAACTCGCGTGGCCGCCGCTCGCGTACTCGATTCGCGACGATGCGGAGGCCCGCCGCGTGTACTCGCAGGTCTTCACGTGGTTCGCGGCCCTGCTGGCCTTCGGGGCGAGCGGGCTGTGGCTGGAGTCGCGGTGGATCGTCCGGTTGCTCGCGGCGCCGGACTTCTTCCCCTCCTACCAGGCGGTCGGCCTCGTGGCCACCGGTATCGCCCTGTACGCGCTGTATCTGGTGATGGTCGTGATCCTCGGTCGGACGGGACGCACCGAATTCAGCTTTCCCGCGACGCTCGCGGCACTGGCCTCCAACATCGCGCTGAACCTGATCCTGGTCCCGTCCCATGGGATCGTCGGGGCGGGGCTGGCGCTGGTCGCCTCGTACGTGATCGTCCTCGCCGTGATGTACGCGTTCACGCAGCGGCTCTTCCCGATTCGCTACGAGTGGGGCCGTCTCGCGCTGGTCGTGCTGTCGGCGGTGGCGCTCGTGGCGCTGGGTGAAACGCTCCTTCCCACGTCCGGGGCGGCCGGGCTCGTGTCGCGAGGCGCGGTCTGGCTCGCCTATCCGCTGCTGCTCTTCGCGACGGGGTTCCTGCATCCGGAGGAACGCGCCGGCCTCGCGGATCTGCTGCGACCGTCGGCGGTCGCCGCCAGGGCGCGCGGCCTGCGTTCCGCGCCGCCAGGCGGTGAGCCGCCGGAAGGGGAGCGCCCGGAGCTCGGCCCGGAGATCTACGAGGCGGCCGCGCGCGACGAGGACCGGTCGGGCACCTGACCGGAGCTCTCCGTCGCTGCGTCGGCAGAACGTGCCAGGTTGTAGGCCTCCGCCGCCTCGCGCATCCCCTCACCCTGGTTTGGCATCAGCGCCTGCCGCGCATGGAGCCAGTAGGTGCCGGGATCTCCATCACGCATGAAGAGGGCCGCGATGGCCCTCGGAACGTACGACGCCGCCCACAGGATGCGGGAGAGCAGGACGACCGGCTCGGAGTGATGCTTCTGCATGTAAAGGTCGCGGCCCCGATGGAATTGGACGATCCGGCGCCGAGCCCCGCCGGAGCGATCGGTCGCGAGCTGCTCGTGGTGGATCGCGCGGGCGCGCGGCACATGCAGGATCCGCCAGCCGGCGTCGTGGATGCGCTTCTGAAAGTCGACCTCCTCCGAATAGACGAAGAAGTCGGGGTCGAGGTAGCCGACGCTCTCGGCCACCTGATGCCGGACGAGCATGGTGCACGACTGGACCCACCCGACCTTGCGGGGCGGGCCGTCGCCACCGTCGCTCTGGGTGACGAGGCGGCGGTGGAGCAGGAGCGCCTGGGCTGTCACCGTCGCGAGCCCCGGAAAGCGCCACGCACACGGGATCGGGTTGCGGTCCGGATCCAGGAGCTGCGCCCCGGCGACGGCCGCACCGGCGTCGCGCTGCAGGGCGGCGAGCAGCTCGGTGACGGCGCCGTCGGTGAGCTCGGAGTCCTCGTTCAGGAGCAGGCAGAGGCGGCCCTTGGCCTCGCGCATGATCAGGGAGTTGTTCTCGGCAAGGCCGGCGCGGCGATCGCGGCGGATCACGCGGACCTCGGGGAATTCCGCCTCCACCGCCTCGGCTGACCCATCGTCGGACGCGTTGTCGAGGACGAGCACCTCGCTCTCGATCCCCTGCGGCCGGGTGCGCCGGATCGATCGCAGGCACCCGAGCAGAAAATCGCGCCCATTGGTGTTCACCACGCAGTACGAAAGCTCCATCGCCACAATCCTCGCGAATGCGCGTCCAGATCGTCGACCCCCCGGCATACACGCCGCCGTATGACCGCTCGCTCTGCGCGGCGCTGGCGCGTGCGGGCGCGGAGGTCGAGCTCGTCACGAGCAGGTTCGTGCACGGGCCCGTGCCCGCGCCGCTCGGCTACGACGTGCGGGAGGCCTTCTACAGGTTCTCCGGGCGGCGCGAGGGCACCGGCGCCGCCCGCCGAGCCATGAAGCTCGCAGAGCACGTCGCGGACATGCTGCGATACCGGCGAAACGGTGCCCCCGCGGACGTTCGACACTTTCAGTGGCTCCCGGTCCCGGCGCTCGACAGCCGTCTGCTGCCCGCTGGGCATCCGCGGATCCTGACCGCGCACGGCGTGCTGCGCAGCGAGGGTTGGGCGCGGCGGGTGCGTGGGCTCCGGCGCATCCTCGACCGCATGGACGCTGTGGTTGCGCTCTCGGAATTCGGGCGCGAGCGCCTCGCGGGCGCGGGCGTCGATCCGAGTCGGGTTCGCGTGATCCCACACGGCGCGTTCGACTACCTGACGCGCCAGCACGACGAGACGCCTCTGCCGCCGGAGCTCGCCGCGGTCGAGGGGCCGGTGGTCCTGTTCTTCGGGCTCGTCCGCCCATACAAAGGGGTCGATGTGCTGCTCGACGCGTTCAAGTCCGTCCGCGGCGCCGAGCTCTGGATCGTCGGGCGACCGCTCGGCGTCTCGCTCGACGGTCTGCGCGAGGCGGCCTCGCACGTCCCTGGGCGCGTACGATTCGTCCCGCGTTTCGTCGGTGACCACGAGCTTCCGGCCTACTTCCGCCGGGCGGACGTGGTTGCCCTGCCGCATCGCGACGCCGAGCAGTCCGGCGTCCTGTTCGCGGCCCTGGCGTTCGGCAAGGCGATCGTGATGAGTGACGTGGGCGGCTTCGGCGAGGTCGCGGCGACCGGTGCCGGAACGCTCGTGCCACCAGGCGACCCGGGTGGGTTGGCGGAGCGCCTGGAGGAGTTGGTCGACGACGCGGCGCTGCGCGCCCGGCTCGCCGCCGCGGCGGCGAGCGCCGCCGCCGGCCCGTACTCGTGGGAGCTCGTCGCCCGACAAACCCTCGACCTGTATCGCGAGCTCGGCACTTAGGGTGGCTTCACCCACGACAGCACGTCTCAGCCCCGGAAGGAGGCACCACTGACCGCGCTCACCGTCGTCTTCTGGGTCTCGGCCGGGCTCCTCGTCTATACGCATCTCGGCTATCCGGTGGCGCTGTGGGTGCTCGCGCGCGGCCGCGAGGGCCGGACGGGACGACGCCGCCCGCGACCGGGCCCGGAGCTTCCTCGGGTATCGCTGATCGTGGCGGCGCACGACGAGGAGGACGTGATCGAGCGCAGGGTGCGGGACGCGCTGGCGCTCGACTATCCCCGCGATCGGCTCGAGATCATGGTCGCCTCCGATGGATCGACCGACGGGACGGTGGAACAGGCTAAAGCGGCGGGAGCCGACCTGGTCCTGGATCTACCGCGAGGGGGCAAGGTGGCGGCGCTGAACGCTGCTGTGGAGCGCTCGAGCGGAGAGGTGCTGGCGTTCTCCGATGCCAACAGCTTCTGGCGGCCGGACGCCCTGCGCCTGCTCGTCGCCCGGCTGGCGGACCCGAAGGTCGGCTACGTGTGCGGCCAGGTGCGATTCGACGGCGCCGGGGCCGCGAACGAGGAGGGGCTGTACTGGCGCTACGAAATGGCGGTGAGGGAGCTCGAATCGCGGCTTGCCGGCGTCACCGCCGGGAACGGCGCGATCAACGCCGTTCGCCGCAACGCCTACATCTTCCTCGAGCCGACCCGAGGCCAGGACATCTCGTTTCCCTACGAGCTCGTCAAGCGCGGCTGGCTGCCGGTTTACGCGCCCGAGGCCGTCGCGCGTGAGCGTCTCGCGGCGACCATCGGCGGCGAGTTCGCCCGCAAGCGGCGGATGATGGCCGGGGCCTGGAGCACCATGCTGCGCCACGGCCTGCTTTCGCCGCGAGGGTACGGTCCGCTGTACGCGTTCGAGATCGCCTCGCACCGGCTGCTCCGGTACGCCTCGCCGTTTCTGCACCTGGTCGCCCTCGGTACGAACATCGCCCTCGTGGGCCAGGGGACGGTCTACGTCGTGACCCTTTCGGTCCAGGTCGCGCTCGCGGCAGCGGCCGCGATCGGGGCGGTCCTCCCGCTGCGTCCCTTCCGCATCGCCCACTACTACCTCGCGGTGACCGCGTCGAGCGCCGCCGGCCTGTGGGAGTACCTGCGGCACGGAGTTCCCACGACGTGGGAGAAGGCCGAGGGGACGAGGTAGGCCGCGGTGCCTCCCATCCAATCTCGCGATCCCCGGACTCGCTTGCCTGATGGCCCGTGAGGCCACCAACCACGACACGGCTACAGCCGGCAGGGCGGGTCTCCCTCGCGCCGCGGACGTGCTGCTCGCCGCGGTGGGGCTGGTCGTGACCGCGCCCTTCCTCCTGGTGGCGGCGATCGCGATCAAGCTGACCTCGCGCGGGCCGGTCATCTACCGTCAGCGGCGGATCGGCAGGGGCGGGGCGCCCTTCGAGCTCTACAAGCTTCGAACGATGCGCCTCGGTGCGGATCCCGTCGGGGTGGGAACGCCCGTGCTCGCGGGCGACCCGCGCGTCACCTCGGTGGGCCGGTTGCTCCGCAGGTTCTCGCTCGACGAGGCACCGAACCTCGTCAACGTGCTCCACGGCGAGATGGCGGTGGTCGGGCCACGGCCGACCCTCGAGGCGCAGGTGGATCTCTACACGCCGCGGCAGCGCCGCCGCCTCGAGGTGAAGCCCGGCCTCACCGGGTGGGCGCAGGTGAACGGGCGGGCCGGGATCCCCTGGGCGGAGCGGATCGAGCTCGATGTCTGGTACGTGGACCACCGCTCGCTCCGCCTCGATCTGCGCATCTTCGGCCGGACGCTGCGCCAGCTCCTGACCGGGCGCGGCCTCTACGGGTGATCGTGGGAGCGGCGACCGTCCGCGAGGTGCGGGAGCGCGACCGTGCGGCGATCCTGGGCCTGCTGGCGGAATTGGGCTACCCATCCGACGCCGAGACCCTGGACCGAAGGCTTGGACGGGTGGGCCGGGAGTCGTCCATCAGGATGATCGTGGCCGAACAGGATGGCCGGATCGTGGCCTTCGCTTCGCTGCACGTCCTCCATCTGATCGAGGGGCCGCCGCTGGGGCGGCTGAGCGCGATCGTCGTCACGGAGGCCGCGCGGCGCGGTGGAGTCGGGCGTGTGCTCATCGAGCGGCTCGAGGGCGAGGCGCGGACCATGGGCTGCGACCGGACGGAGGTGACGTCGGGAGAATGGCGGGCGGAAGCCCACGCCTTCTACCGTGAGCTGGGATACGAGGAGACCTCGAAGCGCTTCATCAAGAGCCTGTGATCTGTCAGGCCGTGAAGCCGCCGCGGTAGACGGGGTAGGTTCCCGAGTATGGCGGCCTCGGTCGAGCTTCGCGATTTCCGACCCGACGACCACCTGGCCGTCCATCGCTGGTTCAACGACTCGCGGGTCACGGCGGACCTCGTGGGGAGCCGGGAGAGCTTCTCCGAGGAGGATGCCCGGAGCTGGGTGGCGCGGGCGATGGACACGGGTCGTGATCGAAAGTGGGCGATCCTCCTCGATGGGGGGAAGGAGCCGGTGGGGTTCGTGGCGCTGTTCGGGCTCGAGCGGGAGACCGGACCGGAGCTGGCCGTCCTCGTCGGCGATCCCGACGCGTGGGGAAAGGGCGTCGCGCGAGAGGCGGAGCGCCAGGCCTGCGTGCACGCGTTCGACGACTACAGTGCCCACCGCATCCATGCGGAGATTCCGGCGACGAATCAGGCGGCGCAGAAGGTGGTGACGTTCCTGGGGTTCCAGCGGGAGGGTGTGATGCGAGACGCCATTCGCCGTGGCGGGAAGGCCGTGGACAATGAAGTCTGGGGCCTATTGCCGGAGGAGTTCACGGGATGGCCGAGCGCGCGGAGCTGATCAGCGGGGACCACAGGGTCGCGCAGCTGATCGAGGACTCCGGTCGCGCAGCGGAGAGCGACGACTTCTTCCGCTCCCGGGCCCTCTACGACGCGGAGGGCGTGAGCCACTCGCTCGTCGTCGGCGGCGACGGGGACGACGAGCTGGCGCTCCCGCTGCTGGTCCACGCGATCGGCGACTCCGGGCGCCGCGACGCAATCACGCCGTACGGGTATCCGGGCGCGGCCATCCGCGTCGAGCGCTCGTCACCGCCGGATCCGTCCGCGCTCGACTGGTCCGCGACCGGGCTCGTGAGCATCTTCGTCCGCGACCGGATCGGGCGTCCGCCGTGCTTCGCACGAGGCACTCGACGGTCGGCGGTTCAGGTCCACGATCCGGCGCGGGAGCGTCACATCCGCTCGCGCTTCGCGGAGCAGATCCGTCAGAACGAGCGGCTCGGGTATCACGTGGAGGTCCTTCACGGCCCCGACGCCACCGTCGAGCACCGCCTCAGCTTCCACGCCGCCTACACGCAGACCATGAGGGGAGTCGAGGCGGCCGAGCGCTACTTCTTCGAGCCGGACTACTTCAGGACGATCCTCCAGTTCGAGCGCTCGTGGCTCGTCCTCGCACGGAGCCCGGAACGGGCGACCGCAGCGGGGGCGATCCTCGTGTTCTCGGACGGGATGCTGCACTACTACCTGGGGGGAACCGCGGAGGTGCACCGCCCGCGCTCGCCGTTCAAGAACGTGGTCGATTCGACGATCGGACTCGCGGATGAGCTCGGGCTCCCGCTCAACCTCGGAGGAGGCGTGAAGCCGGGCGATGGCCTCGAGGACTTCAAGCGAGGATTCTCGAACGCCGAGCTCCCATTCGTGACCCACGAGATCGTCTGCGATCCGGAGGCCTACGCCAGCCTCGGCGCCGGGCGCGAGGACTCGCGGTTCTTCCCCGCGTACCGCGCGCCGGTCGAAGGGCGCCCGGCTGATCCTCCACGCCCGCGGTGAAGCGGGTCCTCCCGACCCCGGCGGCGCCGGGTCAGCCGCTCGCGGCGCGCGCCGGCCGCTCGCCCTCCGCCTCGCCCGCGGCGTAGACGTCGTCGAGGAAGGCGGCCAGCTCGTTCGTCAGGCGCTCGGGCGTGAGTCTCCACTCGAGGATCGAGTTGGCGTCAACCAGGCGAGCGTTCGGCATCTCCTCGACGAGCATGTCGGCGTCGGAGAAGGGGTGCAACGGATCGTTGGGATGGCCGATCACGAGCGCAGGCTGCTGGAACGTCTGGCGCTCCTCCCTGGTGGGCGCGCTGCGGCCGAACAGGATGCCCTCCAGAACGGCGCGGGAGGGCTCGGGATCCTGGCGAATCCAGTCCAGGCCGATGTCCACGAGGTAGTTGCTGCGGGGGATCTGCTGCGCGACCGCCGCGAGGCCCTTGAGCAGTGGGCTGGCGACCCGCAGCCCGAGGAGGATCGGGGTGAACATCAGTGCGGCACCGAGCAGCGCATCCTCCAGCACCGGCATCTCGATGAACAGGGCGCCGGCGCGATCGGGATGGTGAGCGGCGAACTCCAGCCCCACGTTCGCTCCCAGTGAGGTGCCGCCGACGACGGGCGCCTCGAGCTCGAGGTGGTCGAGCAGCGCGCGGACCTGGTCCGCGAAGGCGGTCATCGAGTAGATCTGCCGGTCGGCGAGCCGATCGGAGCGCCCGTGGCCGAGCAGATCCACGGCCACCACCCGGTATCCCCGTGAGGCGATGTCCGGCGCCAGCTTGTCGTACATGCGTCGGTTCATGAGCAGCCCGTGCACGAGCACGAGGACCCGCTCGCCGCTGCCGTGGACGTCGTACGTGATGCGGTGCCCGTGGTATCGGAAGGACCCCTCCGTGGCGGCCATCGTGCGCACGAGTCTACGGGCCGCCCCTGATGCCGCGCGCTACTCGACCGTGAGCTGGGGCTCGGGCACGGCGCGCTCCCAAGGCCGCGAGGCTCGCAGCGCGCTCAGCACCGCCCGGGTCGCCGGAGCGCGATTCAGAGCGTAGAAATGGATCCCGGGAGCTCCCCCCGCGAGCAGTTCGTCGCACTGGCGGGCCGCGTACGCCACCCCGAGCAGTGCCTCCGCCTCGGCGTCCCCGCCCAGGGACTCCATCGCGCTCGAGAGCTCGTCCGGGATCGACGCCTGGCACAGCTCGCAGATCCGAGTGACCTGGTCGAACGTGGCGATCGGGATCACGCCGGGGATGATCGGGACGCCGACGCCGGCCTCGCGCGCGGCAGCGACGAAGTCGAAGTACAGCCGGTTGTCGAAGAAGAGCTGCGTGATGAGGAACCGCGCTCCCGCCTGGACCTTGGTCTTCAGGTAGGCCAGGTCGGCCTCGAGGCTGGGGGCCTCGGGGTGTACCTCGGGGAAGCACGCGCCACCGATCGTGAAGTCGTAGCGCTCGGCTATGAACGCGGCGAGCTCGGCGGCGCTGGAGAGCCCGCCCGCGGGGGCGAGGAACTCGGCTTCCCCGCGTGGAGGATCGCCCCGCAGCGCGAGCACGTTCTCGATCCTTGCCGCCTCGAAACGATCCAGGATCTCGACCAGGCCCTCCTGCGTCTCGGCAACGCAGCTCAGGTGGGCCATCACGTCCAGCCCGTGCTCCTGCCTGATGCGGGTCGCGATCTCAACGGTGCCCTCGCGGGTGGCGCCGCCGGCGCCGTAGGTCACGGAGACGAAGTCCGGCGCGAGCGGCTTCAGGGCCTCGACGGTCTCGAACAGCTCGGCGACCTTGTCGCGAGTCTTAGGCGGGAAGAACTCGACCGAGAAGATGGGCTCGGAGCGCTCGAGAATCTCGTCGATGTGCATGGCCGGATGGTAGACAGGCACTCATCCCGCGGGCGCAAGGGACCGACCTCACCCGACGGACTCGTTCCAGCGGACGATGATCGGCAGGCCGTGCTCGTAGCCCAGCGTGCAGAGCGCCCCGGTCCCGAGGCCCAGCAGACCGCCGTCCTCCGGCGGCAGAGCCACCCACCTCGCACCCACGACGCGCAGCATGTGCCCGTGTCCGAAGAAGATGACGTCGCCGTCAGCGCCCCGAGCCTCGGCGATGACGCGATCGGCTCGTGCGCCTACATCCGCCGCCTGCTCCCCGTCGGGACACCCGTCTCGCCACAGCGACCAGCCTGGCCGGCGCTCATGGATCTCGCGCGTCGTGATCCCCTCGTACTCCCCGTAGTCCCACTCGCGCAGGTCGTCCCGCGTCTGCGCGCCATCGCCCAGTCCCGCGAGCTCACACGTCTCGCGGGCCCGCTGCATCGGGCTGGTCAGGACGAGCGCGAACTCTCGTCCGGCCAGGCGCGGTGCGAGGTTTCGCGCTCGGCGCCGCCCGTTCTCGGTGAGCGGAAGGTCCGTGGTCCCGGTGTGCCGACCGTTCACGCTCCACTCCGTCTCCCCATGGCGCGCGAGGAGCAGCTCGGGCATGCGCGCAGGCTAGTGGCCACGGGTCCATCGGGCAACGCGCCGCGGCGTCCCGCCATGCAAAATGACGCGGCTGATGTTCGAGCGTGAGCGCACCGAGGTCGCCGAGGCGTGCCGCCGACTCGCGCGGGAGGGGCTCGTCATCGGGACTGCCGGGAACGTCAGCGCCGCCGCCACGGACGACGCGATCGCGGTCAGTCCAACCGGCGCGGTGCTCGCCGAGTTGGTGCCGGCGCAGGTCGCCGTGGTCGACCGTGGGGGGCACCTCGTCGAGGGTGAGCTGGAGCCCACGTCGGAGCTCGGCCTGCATCTCGGTATCTACGAGCGTTACGAGGCGGGGGCCGTCGTCCACACGCACGCCCCGATGGGCACCGCGCTGTCGTGCGTGCTGGATGAGCTCCCGTGCGTGCATTACGGGATGCTCCTGCTGGGAGGGACCGTTCCAGTGGCCCCGTATGAGACGTTTGGGACGCCGGAGCTGGCCGCCGTCGTGCTCGACGCGCTCGAGGGAAAGACGGCCGCCCTGATGGCGAATCACGGCGCGATCGCCCACGCGCCGGACATGGCGGCCGCGGTCGACCGGGCCCTGCTCCTCGAGTGGGCGTGCACCGTCTACTGGCGAGCCGCCGCGATCGGGGAGCCGAGCACGCTCGACGAGACCCAGCGCCAGGCGGTGGTGACGGCCGCCCTCGCGAGGGGCTACGGAACCACGCGGCCGGCCCGCGGCGAGGATGAGGGGGGGTAATGAGCGACGAGATGATCGCGTTCGCGATGGGAGTCCACGTCCTCGACGTGCTGGTCCGGCCGGTGGAGGCGATCCCCGAGGGCCAAGGGGGGAACCTCGTCGAGGAGATCAAGATCACGGCGGCCGGCTCGGCGGGCGGGACGGCGATCACCCTCGCGAAGCTCGGCGCCACGGTGTCGAGCGCGGGCGCGATCGGGTCGGATGCCGTCGGCGAGATGCTCAGAACGCTCCTGGAACGAGGCGGCGTCGACACGCGGCATCTGGTGCGGCGCGACGACGTGCAGACATCCGCGAGCGTCCTGCCGATTCGCCCAAGCGGCGAGCGGCCTGCGCTGCACGTGGTCGGCGCCAACGCGACCTACGGGACCGACGACGTACCGTGGGACGCCATCGGTGGGGCGACCCATCTGCACCTCGGCGGCCCCGAGTTCATGGGCGGCGACGCCGCGGCTCGCATTCTTGCCCACGCCCGAGAGCGGGGGGTCACCACGTCGGCGGACATCCTCGCCCCCGGCGAGCAGGCGAGCCAGATCATGGATTGGATCGCCCCGCTGTTTGGCGAGCTCGACTACCTGCTCCCCAACGACGAGCAGGTCCTGGGTCTGACCGGTGAGGGCGATCTGGCGGAGGGCTGCCGCGCGCTGATCCGCCGCGGCATCGGGTGCGTGGTCGCGACCCGCGGGGCCGACGGCGTGCTGATCCTCGACGAGGAGGGAAGCGAGCCGGTCCCCGCCTTCGACGTCGAGGTTGTGGACACCACCGGCTGCGGGGATGCCTTCTCGGCAGGCTTCCTGCGGGGCCTTTCACTCGACCGCTCGCGGCGCGACGCGGCCGTGCTGGGCTGCGCCGCCGCGGCGATGGTCGCCCAAGGGCTCGGCAGCGACTACGGGGATTTCGACGTCCCCGCGCTCGACGGGCTCAGCGCGCGAACCTAGGCATTGTTCGACGTTCATCGAACTGCTGCTAAGGTACGACGAGCTTCAAACAAGCGAGCGAAAGATCAGGAGCGGGCATGAGCGAACCGGCGACCAGACGGATGACGGAGGAGCCAGACGAGAACCAGGCTCGGCGAGCTGAGCGCGGCATCATCGCGGGATATATCCACGAGCTGTCGCAGCGCCACGAGGAAGAGCTGAACATGGAGCCGGTGACGGACGGGGATCGTCCGGGCTGACGCCTAACGTGCGGGCCGCGGTGATTGTGCCGCCGGCCGCTGCGAGCCTGCCGCCGCGGCCGCGCGTCCCGGGCGCACCGGGAGCAGGGCGCTGTGGGTCCAACCCGGGGAACCGGCTTGCAGCTAGCCCGCCCGCTCCCGCCCCGCCGGATCCCCTCCGGCACGAAAAAACGACCGGGGGCAACGATTTTGCCTGCTCGTGCGTAGCCTGCACACGAAATAAGCTCCACTCGCTGCCTGTCGAGAGTCGCTCTTCGCCTGGCTTCGGCGATTTGCTTCTCTCTCCCGGTCGCCGCGCGACGGTATACGAACCGCCGCATCCGCGCCAGCTGCGATTCCGCAATTTGCGGGAGAAGATGGCCGCGCGGTCAGCCCGTTGGGCCGAACCGCTCGGTGCGGATGCGTTGCCGAGCCGCGCCCGCACCGAGGAGCAGCCGGCTCGCCGCCTCGACGAACCCATTCGAGCCGCAGACGAACGCGGTCGCCATCGGCATCAGCACCGACTCGATCAGCTCGCGGTCGATGCGACCGGTGTGGCCCGACCACCCGTCGGGCGGCTTCCGAGTGAAGGTGAGCACTGCGTCCTCATCGAGCTCGCGGGCGAAGATGACGTCGTCGGCGGTCCTGACCGAATAGACGAGCCGCATCGGCAGGTCCGGCATCGTGCGGCGGCGATGGCGCAGCATCGCCATCAGCGGCACGACCCCCGATCCGCCGCCGATGAGCAGGACCGGCTCCTCGCCTCGCCAGACGAAGTACGACGCGAACGGTCCCCGGAGCTCCACCTGGTCACCCTCGACGACCACGTCGTGAAAGTACGGCGAGACCTCGCCGTCCTCCAGCCGATCGATCGTCAACTCGATCTCACCCTCGTCGAGCGGGGACGAGGCGACGGAGTACGAGCGCTGTGCGCGGTACCCATCCGGAGCGGTGAGCCGCACGTCGTAGTGCTGCCCGGGCAGGTGGGGCATCCACATGGGCAGCCGGATTCGGAAGGACTTGACGCGCGGCGTCTCCCGTTTGATCCCCGTGACGGTGCCGATCTGCCACCGGCCGGGAGCCCGGAGCGCGACCGGGGTCAGGCGCTCGGACGTCAATCGGTCCAATAGCGCTCTTCCTTCCACGGATCCCCGCGGTTGTGGTAGCCGTTGGCCTCCCAGAAGCCGGGTTCGTCGTGGTCCGTGACCCGCAGCCCGGCGATCCATTTCGCGCTCTTCCAGAAGTAGAGATGC
>DATAOX010000124.1:0-3663 GCA_036265555.1 Solirubrobacterales bacterium | reverse complement strand
ATATGGCCTGCCGAGCTGGGACGCCGGGGGCGCCCTGCGCTACCTCTTCGACGCCCGCCCGGGCGTCGACTGGGCGAGCCGCCTGCGGGTGCTCGATCCTTGCGTTTCTCGGGGGACGTGCTGACTGGCAGATCTATATGCGTGCGCTTGCTGACCTCGTCCGTGTCCTACGCAATGTGGAGAATCCTCTACCGCTGCTTCTCGACCGGGCCAATCTCCGGAGGCGGTCGTACGTTCTCCGGACAAGGGATGGTCTGGAGATGGAAATCCGACCGCAGCGAGGGGATCGCTACACCTTCTACGAAACCCTGATCAGAAACTCATATCTGAGCCAGGGACAGCAGCTGCGGCCGGGCGACACCGTGATCGATATCGGCGCCAACATCGGCTGCTTCTGCGTTCTGGCCGCTCGGGCCGTCGGGCCGGCCGGTCGAGTGATCGCCGTGGAGCCGGAGCAATCGTCGTTCGACAGCCTGCAGGGCAACATTCGCCTCAATCGCTGCGAGAACGTCGATGCCAGGCGGCTCGCGATCGGGGGATGCTCGGGCAGCATCGATCTCCACGTCAGTGACACTGCCCTGTTCAGCTCGATCTACACCGAGGTCGGCGGCGTCAAGACAGAGGCGCCCTTACACGCGACAGGGTCGACCGTGCAAAGAGTCCCGATGTCAACGCTCGAGGCTCTGATGGACGACGCGGACGTGGGGCAGTGCAACTACCTGAAGGTCGATTGCGAGGGGGCTGAACACGACATCTTCAGGGAGATGGATCAGGACACTGCAGATCGCATCGACCAGATCACGATGGAAGTCCACCATGTCACCGGCGCCGAGCCCCAGGCATTGCCATCGCGGCTGACGGAGCTGGGCTTCCAGCAGGAGTCCTCCTCGCTGCTGTACGCCTGGCGGTGACCGCCCGCACGCGGCTAGCTTTACCGCGTGGCGCGAGAGCGCATACTCTCCACGCTCCGATACGGCGATTACGCGGAGTGGACCGAGCGGGTCGACATATTCGACCGCCAGGGTCTGTCCCTCCCGGCGTTTTTGCGGCGCCTGCTCGCTGAGGTGCGTCGCTACCCGGCCGTGATCCTGACCGGCACTTGGCAAGCGGATCAGATCGCCGCGATGCTGATCGCGCGGATGCGATCGCCGCCGCCGGTCATCATGGCCGACGCGAGCTGGAGGCGCGGGCTGAACCCCCTCGACCGACTCGCCCGCGCCCCCGCGGTACGCGCGATGCGCGGCCAGCACATGACGTTCTGCGTGCTCTCGAGCTGGGAACTGGACAGGTTCCCCAAGAAGTGGGGAATTCCCGCGGACCGCGTGCGGTTCACCCCCTTCTGCTTCACGCTACCCGAGCCGGAGCTGAACCTCCCGGTCCGCGACGACGGCTGCGTCTTCGTCGGCGGTGGGCTGCGCCGCGGGCGCAGGCGGGATCCTCTGCGCGACTACCGCACCCTGATCGAGGCGGCGCCCCGGGTGGAATCGCCAATCACCATCGCTTCCAATGAACTTGACAGCGCCAGGTTGCCGTCCAACGTGCGCGCGGGCCCGGTTTCCAAGGAGCGATTCGCGGGGCTGTTGAGGGAGGCCGGCGTGGTCGTCGTGCCGATACGGGCCGGGGTCGATCGCAGCGCCGGCCAGCAGACCTACCTCAACGCAATGGCGCTCGGCAAGCCGGTGATCGTGACTGATACGCCTGGAGTCCGCGACTACATCGACGATCGGGAGACTGGCCTGATCGTGCCGCCTGGCGACGCCGAGGCACTGGTGGGGGCGATCACCTGGGTGCTCGACCCCGGCAACCGTGCGGAGGTGGAGCGGATGCGGGTTCGCGCCCGGGACGTCGCCCGGGCTCGGTTCAGCCGGCGGAACTACATCGCCCACTTGCTGCGGGTCGTCGACGAGGTCGCCAGGACTGGAGGTTGAGGGTCACGGCCTCAGGGCGGGCCCACCAGCGGCCGCGGGCTGCTCGCCGAGCACCGGTCCGGCGGTGGAACGCTCGAACGCCTCGAGGACGCGAAGCACCATGTCGACGCTTTGCACGGGATGCTTGCCGATAGCTGTCTCAGCGGCGAGGACCAGTCCATGCGCCCCGTCATAGAGGGTGTTGACGATGTCGTTCGCTTCCGCGACCGTGGGAGCCCGATGCGTGATCATCGACTCGAGCAGATTCGTCGCGACGAACACCGGCGTGTTCAGCGCATTCGCACAGCGGATGATGTGCTTCTGGTAGACGGGCACGTATTCGATCGCCACCTCACGTGAGAGGTCGCCCCGATCTATCAACACTGCGTCCGCCGCGCTTGTTATTCCCTCGACGTTCTGAACTCCGGTCTTGTTCTCGATCTTCGCGATCACGTAGGAATCCGGCGGCAGGAGGTCGCGGAAACGCGCGACGTCCTCCGCTTCGTTCGTGAACGACAGCGCGAAATGCCGGATCCCATGGCGGACGGACAGCTTCACCGCGGTGACGTCGTGATCTGTGAACGGCGGCAGTCGCGGCAGAGGCTCGATGGTCACTGCCTTGTTCGAGCCCACATGGCCGCCATCGACCACGATCGCCTCGACGTCGCCCTCGCCCACGCTAGTCACTCGGAGCTCGGCGCCGTCGAAGTCGACCTGGAGGACGCTCCCGACCCGGAGCTCCTCAAGGACCGAAGGGGGCCGCACCGCGAGCGTATCGGCCGTGCCAACTGAGTCGGTCGATGTGAGCTTGATGGCTTGCCCCTTCGTCAGGACAACGCCCGGCATCATCGCCCCGCAGCGGACCTGAGCGCCCTCCGTGTCGATGCAGATCGGGGTGGACGAGTATCGGCGCACGAACTCGATCGTGCTCTCGACCTCGTCCGGGGGCGTGTGCGACAGATTGATCCGAAACATGTCGATCCGGCGAGCATCGAGCTCCTTGACGATGTCGGGTCGCATCGACGCTGGACCCAACGTGCAGAGGATCGTCTTCGCCGGCATCTACTCGTCCCATCCGAGCCTGATCCCGAGGTATTCGTCGAGGCGCCGATTGTGCGGGGCAATGCGAGCGGTCAACTCGCTTCGTACCTCCGATGCCAATCCTTGACCGGTCCCTTGACCGGTCACATTCAACCGCTCGGCGTCGCGCAACGTGAATGGCGGCAGTCCCAGGAACCGCAGGACGCGGTCATAGACCGCTTGTGGATCTTCAAGAAAGCGCTCAGTGAGCTCGATGTGCACCTGCTCCCGCGGAAAGCGGTCCAACCATCTCGGCAGCGAGTCCAGATACAGACCCTGCGAGACGTAGGAGAAGTTCTCGTGTGCATAGCTGTAATAGCGGTCGTCGCTCAGGATCCGTCTCACTTCGCCCGCCAGGCGATCGGGCTCCGCCGCGATCGCGCCCGCGAAGCTCTCCAGCGGCTCAGTGCCGTCACGGCGCTCGCGCTTCCAGTGCGAATACGCACGCTCGAGTGGATCACGAAGGAGCGCCATGATCTTCGCCTGCGGCACGTCCTTCGCTGCGCGTTCCGCGGCGGCAGGGTGGAACAGGTAATAGGGACTCGTGTCGCCACATAGGACGGGCTCCCCGTGCAGGCGTCGCCGATAGGACCTGTACGCCACGGTCGGGAAGTGAGAGCGGTACCAGTCGATCCCGCGGAAGTAGTTCTGGTCGAAATACCGGACTCCCTTGACG
>DATAOX010000123.1:0-5193 GCA_036265555.1 Solirubrobacterales bacterium | reverse complement strand
GTTGGCCTCGGGTCATGCAACCCTTCAGCGATGCCGGACGGCGTCGATCCGAGGCGGTTGCAGGATGCGATGAGCGCTCCCGTCCATCAGGGCGAGCGCTATGTCCCGTTCGGCGACCTCACGGCAGCCGACGTCCGGGGGCAGGCTGAGAGGATCGGCAGCGCGGGAAGCTGGGGGCCGCTCGCCCGCGCGGCCAAGGTCGCGCGAGCGTGGCGCGAGCTGGGCGCCACGATGGAAACTGCGCGGGTCGGGCGCGTCCGCGAGCTCGAGCCGGAGGCCGTGGTCCAATGGGCCGAGCGGACGTGGGTGATCTCCCCGGCCGGCGGGATGATCTGAGCCCCGGGACGCGGACCCGTCAGCCTGCGGCCCGCTCCCGCTCGGCGCAGTCGGGACAGAGTCCGGTCAGCGGAAAGTGGCTGAACCTGGCCTCGTATCCGAAGTCACCGCGGATCAGGTCGCGCGCCGCGTCCAGGCGCGCGGGCTCGACGCTGGTCACGTTGCCGCAGCGCTCGCAGACCAGGTATTCGCGCTCGCCTTGGACAAGGAGCGAGTAGAGACCCGGTCCGTGGCCGAAATGCACGTGGTGGACGACGCCAAGCGCCTCGAGCCGCTCCAGGTTGCGGTAGATCGAGGCGAGGTCGAGTGAGCCCCCGCGCGCGGCGAGGCCGTCGGCGATGCGCTCGGCGGACACCGGAGCATCGGCGGCGAAGAGCTCCTCGAGGATCATCCGGCGGGCGGCTGAGAGGCGGCCCCCGGACGATCGGATCGCAGCGGCGACGTCGTCGAGTGTCTCGAACGCAAGCGGAGTGGCCCGCGGTGACTCCGTCATCGAAGTCGGTTACCTCCCGGTCGAAGCCTGGGTCGACCAGCGCTCCTCGATCCGGCCGAACCTCCATACGGCGAGCGCGACGATCCAGGTGACAGCGAACAGGCCGACGATGGCGTACCCCGCGAGGTTGAGATCGATCCCCGCCAGCGCGTCCCAGATCCCGCCTCCCGTGCTGACGCGGTCGGAGAGGACCGATGCGAGCTGGATCGCCCCGATCCCGATCGCGACGGCGACCGTGAGCCCCGTGACCGCGAGGTTGTAGAAGACCTTGCGCGCGGGCTTCCCGAACGTCCAGTCGTAGGCGAAGCTCATGAACAAGCCGTCGAGCGTGTCGAGCAGAGTCATCCCGGCGGCGAAGAGGATCGGCAGGCACGCGACCGCGTAGAGCGGAACCCCGGCCGCCGTTGCGCCGCCCGCCACGACCAGCAGGACGATCTCGGTCGCGGTGTCGAAGCCCAGGCCGAAGAACATCCCGAGCGGATACGCCTTCCATGGCTCGTCGACCGCGGCGGTGGCACGCCTGCAGAGCCGAGTGATCAGACCGCGTGAGTCGAGCTCCCGGTCGAGCTCCGACTCGTTGCAGGTGCCGCTTCGCATGCGCCGCAGGGCCCGCAGGATCCGCGCCCACGCAATCGCGTTCACGACGCCGATCGCCAGCAGGAACGTCCCGGACACGAGCGGTCCCACCAGCGACGCGAAGCTGTGGAGAGGCGAGCCCGGATCCGCCAGCGACCCACCGAGGCCCTTGACCCCCAGGCCCACCAGGAGGCCGAGCGCCATCACGACGCTTGCGTGGCCGAGCGAGAAGAAGAAGCCCACGCTCAGCGGCCTCCTCCCGTCGGACGTCAACCGGCGCGTGATGTTGTCGATCGCGGCGATGTGATCGGCGTCGAAGGCGTGCCGGAGCCCGAGCGTGTAGGCGGTGATCCCGAGCCCGAGGCCGAACACTCCGCCGGCCGCCAGCGAGTAGTGATGCGGGACGACGAGCAGGAGCAGGATCGCAAACCCGATCGCGTGGAGGGCGAGCACCGCCAACCCCATGATCGCCGCCCGGCGACGCTCGGCCGCGGTCAGCGACGCACCGAACCGGACGAGCCGCGAGGTGAACGCGCGACGCACGGCGCGGACCTTATTACGGGGTACTTGCAATTGCAAGCCGTACGCAGCAGGCCGGGAATTCCGTCACTGGGAGCGCGCAGCCACGGCCGCCTGGCCGTAGGAGATCCCGCCGTCGTTCGGCGGCAGGCGCTCCGGAAGCAGCACCTGGAGTCCGCTTGCGACCAGCCGCTCCGACGCTCGCTCCAGGAGCAGGCGGTTCTGGAACACGCCGCCCGACAGAACGACGACGGCGAGCCCGCGAGCCTCCGCCGCCGCCGCGCACGCCGCGGCCGTCGCGACCGCGAGCCCGTTATGGAAGCGCGCCCCGACCGTCCCGACGTCGGTGCCGCGGTCGAGGTCAGCGCTGAGCCTGCGGATCGCCTCCCGCGCGTCGAGGACGAGCTCCTCGCCCTTCCCCGCCACGACGTCGATCGGGTAACCCAGGGTCTCGTCCAACCTCGTGAGCCCCTCGAGCTCGGCCGCGGCCTGACCCTCGTGATTGACTCGTGCGCGGACGCCGCAGAGGGCCGCGACGGCGTCGAACAGGCGCCCGGCGCTCGTCGTGAACGGTGACGAGGTTCCGGCGCGCACGAGCGCTCCCACCGCCTCCCAGTCGCGCTCGCTCACCTCCTCGCGAAGCATGCTCGGAATCGCCGGGGTGCCGCCGTCCGACGCGCGCGAGAGCCACGCGCACGCCATCCGCCACGGCTCGCGGACTGCCGCGTCGCCGCCGGGCAGTCGGACCGGCAGGAGCGCCCCCACGCGGCTGAAGCCCCGCGTGTCGCCGGCGAGGATCTCGCCGCCCCACACGGTGCCGTCGGCGCCCAGCCCGGAGCCGTCGTAGATCGCGCCGACGGCTGCACCCTCGACGCCGTGCTCGGCGAGGCACGCCGCAAGGTGGGCGTGGTGGTGCTGGACCCCCACGTGCTCGACCCCTTCGCGCTCCATCGCGTAGCGCGTCGACAGGTAGTCGGGGTGCAGGTCGTGCGCGAGGACCTCCGGGGCGACGGCGAACAGCCGCTCGAAGTGGTCGATTCCCTCGGTGAACGAGCGCAGGGTCTCGTAGTTCTTGAGGTCCCCGATGTGATGGCCCACCCACGCGCGCTCGCCCTTCGCGAGGCAGAAGGTTGACTTGAGCTCGGCGCCGCAGGCGAGGATCTCACGGCCCGAGGTTGGCCGCAGCGAAATGGTCTCCGGCACGTAACCGCGCGAGCGCCGGATGACGAGCGGGGCGCGTCGAAGCCCTTCGCCCAGCGAGCGGACCACCGAGTCGTCGGTTCGAGTGTGGATCGGGCGATCGTGAACCAGGAACGCGTCGGCGATCCCGGCGAGCCGCTTGCGCGCGTCGTCGTCCCGGTAGGCGATCGGCTCGTCCGAGACGTTCCCCGAGGTCAGCACGAGGGGCCTCCCGGAGTCGGCGCAGAGCAGGTGGTGAAGCGGGGAGTACGGGAGCATCACGCCGAGGTCGGCCGAGCGGGGCGCGACGGCGGCCGCCACCGCGGCGCTCGGCCGACGCCGGGCGATCACTATCGGCCGCTGGCGACCGGTCATCAGCAGCCCCTCGGCCGTCGTGAGCTCCACCAGCTCACGCGCCATCGCGAGGTCGCGCGCGCAGATCGCGAACGGCTTGTCCTCGCGATGCTTGCGGGAACGCAGCGCGGCGACCGCTTGCGCGTCCCCCGCGAGGCAGGCGAGATGGTAGCCGCCGATCCCCTTCACCGCCAGGATCGCGCCGTCTCGCAGGCTCGCCGCTGCGCCCGCGATCGCGTCCTCGGCGCCGTGTTCGATCTCGTTCCCTGCGGCGTCGCAGAGCCACACCCGAGGGCCGCAGGCCGGGCAGGCGTTGGGCTGGGCGTGGAAGCGACGGTCACGCGGGTCGTCGTACTCGGCGCGGCACGCCGGGCACATCTGGAAGCCCGCCATGGTGGTGCGCGGGCGGTCGTACGGGACCGCCCGGACGATCGTGAACCGAGGCCCGCAGTTCGTGCAGTTGATGAATGGATAGCGATAGCGGCGATCGCGGGCGTCCAGGAGCTCGGCCAGGCACTCACCGCAGGTCGCCGTGTCCGCCGACACGAGGGCCTCGGGCGCGCCGGTCCGCCCGGACGCCAGGATGTGGAACTCCGACTCGCCCGCCGGGTCGACGTCGAGTTTCTCCACGGACTCCACCGACGCCAGCGGCGGAGCGTCGGCTCGAACGCGGCGCAGGAACTCGTCCACCCGCACGGCCTCGCCCTCGACCTCGAGCTCGACGCCGCGCTCATCGTTCAGGACGAAGCCGCCGAGCCCGAGCTCCTCGGCGAGCCTGAACACGAACGGGCGAAAGCCGACGCCCTGCACGGTGCCGGTTACGCGAGCCCGTACCCGCCGACGCCCCGCCGCCCGGGGACCCGGGCGCAAAGGCGCTCGGGCCATCAGTCCTCCAGGGGCGCGGCGAGCTCGATCAGCTCCCGCATCACGTGGTAGGCGCTCGCCTGCGCCTCCTGTATGCGCGGGATGTGCTGTGAGCGACTGACGACGACGTGGTCGGCGAGCCCATCGGACGCGATCCGGCCGCCGTCGTAGCCGACCAGGGCCACGGTGACCAGCTCGCGGCGGCGCGCCTCGCCGAGAGCCTCGATCAGGTTCACGGAGTTGCCGCTAGTCGACAGCGCCACGGCAACGTCGCCGGGCCGGCCGTAGGCGATCACCTGCCGCTGGAAGATCTCCTCGACCCCGATGTCGTTGGCGATCGCCGTGAGGATCGAGGGATCCTCGGTCAGGTCGAGGGCGCGGCGCGGGGGCCACCCCTGCGGCGCCGCGCGCAGGTCGGCCACCAGGTCCATCGCGTCGGTGGCCGAGCCCCCGTTCCCGAACGCCAGGAGCTTGCCGCCCGCGTCGAACGCCCGGCGGATCACAGCCGAAGCCGCAGCGATGGCGTCCCCGTTCTCGCTGAGCGTCTGTTCGCGAAGAGCGCCCACCTCTTCGGCCTTCATCAGCACCGAACGCCGCACGTCCTCCACCACTGCGTCGAGGTCGTGCTCGCCCTCCGACAGGAACGGATAGAGAAAGCTCGCCTCGCCCGTGTCGTGGACCGGTCCCGCCTCCCGCCCCTGCAGGAGACCGCGATGCTCGAAGAACACGTGTACGAGCTCCCAAAGCACGTGATAGAGCGTCTCGACGAGCTCCTGGCGTACGAACGGGTCGTCTGCCGCGGGCGTGAACTCCCACTCGGCGCCGGCCGGCGCGAACGCGATCGTCAGGCAGCCAAGCCGGCGCGCGAGCGC
>DATAOX010000122.1:0-5810 GCA_036265555.1 Solirubrobacterales bacterium | reverse complement strand
CCCACTTTCGATCGCCGCCTGCAGGTCGACGTGATCGGAGCCGATCCCGGCGGTGATCGCGAGCTTCAGATTCGGCGCCTTGGCGATCCGCTCGGCGGTTAGGTAGGCGGGCCAGAATGGCTGTGAGATGACCACGTCGGCGTCGGGCAGGTTGCGGTCGAACTCGGAGTTCTCGCGGTCCTTGTCGGCAGTCACCACCAGCTCGTGGCCGGCCTGCTCGAGGAACCTACGCAGGCCGAGCTCGCCGGAGACGCAGCCGAGGAGCTCACCGGGACTGAAGTCGATGGCCTGCGGTGTCGGTGTCGTCTGCCCGTCGGGATAGCGCTCGATCGTAGGAATGTCGTCGCGCGGATAGGCGGACGGAAAGCCGTCCACCGGGTCGTCGTAGAGAACGCAGAGGATCTTCGCCATGGTTACTCCATTGGTGGTCGGAGCGAAATCCATATCACCCCACGGCGAGCCGTGCGATGGGGCCCGAGGGGTACCCTCCCGATCGTGGGCGATCGGCTTATAGACGCGCACGCAAGGCGAATCTCCGATCTGCGGGTCTCGGTCACCGACCGGTGCAACTTCCGCTGCTCCTACTGCATGCCGGCCGACGGGATCGAGTGGCTTCCGCGTCAGGAAATCCTCAGCTTCGAGGAGATCGAGCGGGTCGTCCGGCTGTTCGTCGAGCTCGGGATCGAGGACGTCCGGCTCACGGGCGGCGAGCCGCTCGTGCGGCGCGACTTCCCGCGACTGGTCGGGATGCTCGCGGGGATCGATGGCCTGAGCGACCTCTCCCTGACCACCAACGGCTTCCTGCTCGACCGCCATGCGGACGCTCTCGTCGCTGCCGGGATCCAGCGCGTGAACGTGTCGATCGACTCGCTCGTACGCGACCGCTTCCTTCGCATCACGCGTCGCGACGCGCTGGAGCGAGTGCTCGCCGGGCTCGAGGCGATCGCCGAACATCCTGAGGTGCGGCCGGTCAAGGTCAACGCCGTCGCGATGCGCGACTTCACCGAGGACGAGGTGCTGCGCTTCTGCGAGCTCGCCCGCTCGACCGAGTACCAGGTGCGGTTCATCGAGTTCATGCCGCTCGACGGGGACCGGGCGTGGAGGCCGGACGCGGTCCTGACCGGTGCCGAGATCCGGCGGATCATCGAGACCGCGCACCCGCTCGATGAGGTCGCCCGTGAGCCTCACGCCACGGCCCGGGTCTTCCGTTTTCGCGACGGGCGCGGCGAGATCGGGTTCATCAGCCCGGTGTCCGAGCCCTTCTGCGCCGACTGCAACCGCATCCGGCTGACGGCCGAGGGCAAGCTGCGCACGTGCCTGTTCTCGATGCACGAGACGGATCTGCGTGAGCCGCTGCGCGCCGGCGCGACGGACACCGAGATGGAGGAGATCGTCCGCGACGCGGTTTGGCGCAAGGAGCTCAAGCATCACGTCAATGAGCCGGGCTTTCGCCCGCCGCCCAGGACGATGAGCGCGATCGGCGGATAGACGTCCCGCCTCGACCTGCCCGGCGTCCGGCTCGATCCGAAATCATCTCCCGGCGGGCGATCATCTGCAGAGTTGAAACGAGAACTGCTCGACATCGAGGTCGCCAGGCGGACGGTGCTGGAGCGGGTTCGGCCCCTCCAGACCGAGGACGTATCGCTCGATGACGCCCTGGGGCGCGTGCTCGGGGAGGATGTGGCGAGCGCCGAGGCGATCCCGTCATTCGACAACTCCGCGATGGACGGCTACGCGGTGCGGGCGGAAGACACGCGCGGCGCCGGGCCTGAGGCCCCGGTCACGTTGCAAGTCATCGACGAATCCCGGGCCGGCTCCCCGGCGGTTGCGAGCGCGGGGGCCGGCGAGGCGATCGCGATCTCGACCGGGGCGTCGATGCCCGGCGGATGCGACGCCGTCGTGCGCATCGAGGAGATCGAGCAACGGAACGGCTCGATCGCCATCTCGGGTCCGGTCGAGGAGGGCCGCGACGTGCGGCGCGTCGGGGACGACGTCCGCGCCGGCGAGTTGGTGTTGCGGCGGGGAGCTGTTCTGGGCCCTTCGGAGCTCGGGGTGCTCGCCTCGATCGGCCGCACCGGTGCCTCGTGCGCGCGGCGGCCAACCGTCGGCGTGCTGACCACCGGTGACGAGCTTGTCGGCCCGGGTGAGCAGCTCGCGCCGGGCATGATCCGAAACGCGAATGCGCACTCCGTTCCGGCGCTGGGTCGCGCGTCGGGTGCGCTCGTCACCGACATCCGCCACGCGGGGGACGACGCGGTCGCCACCCGCGACGCGATAGGCGTGCTGCTCGCCGCGGACCTCGTCGTCGTATGCGGTGGCGTGTCCGTCGGCGAGCACGACCATGTCCGTCCCGCCTTCGGTGAGCTGGGAATCGAGGAGGGGTTCTGGGGGTTGGCGCTTCGCCCCGGTCGACCGACATGGTTCGGAACCGCACCCGACGGAACGCTCGCCTTCGGTCTGCCCGGCAATCCCGTGTCGGCCATCGTCACCTTCGTCCTGCTCGTGCGGCCCGCACTGCTGGCCATGGCCGGTGCGAACCCCGAGCGGCACCGGTCGACGGCGAGACTCGACGTCGCATACCCGAAGCGGCCCGGGCGGGCGCATTTCGTGCGAGTGCGACTGGAGAGCCGAGAGGACGGCTGGCACGCGCGACCGACCAAGGAGCAGGCGTCGCACGTGCTGACCTCCATGCTGGGCGCGGACGCGTTCGCGATCGTCCCAGCGGATCGGGGAGATGTCGAGGCAGGGGAGCGTGTCGAGATCGAGCTCCTGCCGTCAGCCGGGATGCTCGCCGGTGGCGTCTAGCATCAATCGGGTGGCTCGCTCGATGACGGTTCGGGTCCGCCTGTTCGCGGTGCTGCGGCAGCGCGCCGGTCGCGGGTCCGTCGATGTGGCGCTCCAGGAGGGCGCAACCGTGGCGGACGCGCTCACGGCGCTGTCACGGGAGCCGGGCCTGGCGGACGTTCTTGCTCGGGTCCCGGTGCGAATGGCGGTGAACCGGGACTACGCGGAGCCAGAAACCGTGCTGTCCCCTGATGACGAGCTGGCGCTCGTGCCCCCGGTGAGTGGCGGGGAGAGCGAGCGCGTTCGGGTCGGGCCGGACCCGATCTCCCTGGAGGAGGTGGCCGGGCGCGTGATTGACCCGGCCGCGGGAGCGGTCGTGACGTTCCAGGGCTTCCCGCGCGAGGTCCCGCAGCTCGAGTACGAGGCGTACGGCGAGATGGCCGAAGAGCGGATGGCGGCGATCCTCGGCGACTGCATCGAGCGTCACGGCCTCACTGCGGCGGCCGCCGAGCACCGCACCGGACCGGTTCCGGCCGGCGAGGCGAGCGTCCTTGTCGCCGCCTCCGCGCCCCACCGACCCGAGGCCTTCGCGGGTGCCAGAGAGGCGATCGATCGCATCAAGGCCGAGGCGCCGATCTGGAAGCTCCAGGCGGAGGCGGAGCGGTGAGCGATCGACCCGGCGGCGGGGAGCCACCGCGCCTGACTCACATCGACGAGGCGGGCAACGCGCGGATGGTCGACGTGGGCTCGAAGGAGGCCACCGCCCGGCGCGCGGTGGCCGACGCGAGGCTGCGGATGGCGCCCGAGACGGCGGCCGCGATCGAGAATCGCGACGCGCCCAAGGGCGACGTCGTCGGCACGGCCCGGATCGCGGGCATCCAGGCGGCGAAGCGAGCGGGTGAGCTGATCCCGCTCGCCCATCCGCTCCCGCTGACCCATGTCGACGTGGAGGTTCGCGTGATGGCCGCCGCGGGTGCCGTCGAGATCGTCGCCGAGGCGAAGACGGTTGGGAGGACAGGCGTCGAGATGGAGGCGATGACCGCATGCGCCATCGCCGCGCTCACGGTGTACGACATGACGAAGGGCATCGAACGGGGCATCGTCATCGAGCGGATCGCCCTGCGGGAGAAGTCCGGCGGCAAGAGCGGCGACTGGCGGCGGACCGAGACCGAGTAGACGTGCGCGCGGCGATCGTCACGGTCAGCACCTCGAAGTCCGGGTCGGGAGGCCGAGGCGACGAGAGCGGCGACCGGCTGGAGGAGCTCGCCACCTCGATCGGCGCGGAGATCGCGGGCCGCGACGTGATTCCCGACGATCGCGCGCGGATCGCCGAGCGGCTGCGCCACTGGTCCGACATCGAGAGCTGCGACCTGGTCCTGACGAGCGGTGGCACCGGCGTCGCTCTGAGCGATGTGACGCCCGAGGCAACCCGAGACGTGATCGAGCGTGAGGCTCCGGGCATCGCCGAGGCCATGCGCGCTGCGTCACGCGAACACACCCGTCATTGGATGCTGTCGCGCGGGGTGGCCGGCATCCGCGGGCGCACGCTCATCGTGAACTTCCCGGGCAGCCCGCGCAGCATCGGCCAGGCCGGCGGCGCGATCGCAGACGCGCTCCCCCACGCGCTCGACCTGCTCGCCGGAGGCCACGGGGGGCACTGAGGCCGTCGCGTGTCAATGCAATCCCCTCCCGGTTTCCGGGACTGGCTGAGCTGACCCAGCGGAGATGCCTGCCGCGCGCGTACCGGCGCTAGGCCCGTCCCGCTGCAGTCCTCATGCCGCCTGCGCGGTGGGCCCGAGCAGCTCGAGCCAGACGGTCGCCCGGCCCCGTTCGCGGCGGATCCCCCAACGATCGCTGAGGCGCTGCACGAGGTGAAGGCCGAATCCCGGGTCACCCGGCTCCGGGCGCCGAGACGGCAGTCGGTAGGCGCCAGCACCTTCGGCGATGACGACGTGGATGCGGTCCCCATCCAGCTCGGCCCGGAACTGAATGTCGGTCGGAGACGCGCCGTCCCGCGGGCCGTGAAGTGCCTCGACCATGAGCTCACCGACCAGGAGGCAGAGGTCGATGAAGGTCGTCTCCCCAACCGACGCGCGGAACGGCCTCAGCCCCTCGCGAGCTCGCCGGGCGCTCTCTGGCTCCGGCGGCAGATCGATTGCCACCGTTTCACTCATTGTGACCTCCCATCTCTGGTGTACCCGATGAGGCTTGGCTCAACCTTCAAGCGGCGCAGGAGCGCCGGAAGGGCAGGCAGCTGACATCTCCCGGCGTTCGATCCGTGACCTCCTCCCCATATACGGCGTGTCCCGCCGCTTCAGGTGGGTATGGACGAAACGATGAAGGCGTGCTGTCCGCCAGGTCAAGGATGCAACGCCCCCGCGGGACGCGAGGAGCCCTGTCTGCTCGGGCGGGTGAGAGGAAGCGACTCGCCCGACGCGAATCGCGCCGTCGCGCTCTGGGACCGGTTCGTGCGTGCCCAGCGGTCGCGTGGGACCAGGAAGGAACAACGCTTCCTGCGCCGCGCCTACGCCCGGGCGCGCGACAACGCGGTGCCCTGGCGGCCCCAGCTCCCCTGACCTAGGCGCTCACGCCGGCGCTCGGGCGTCCGCGAAGCTCGTCCCCGGCGATCGTCCGCTCCACCATGGCGGAAGTATGCGAAGTCGTCGCACTCGCGACCGCCTTTCGTGCCGGACCGCCGCCTAGGCTCCGGGGGATGCGACAAGCAGCTCAAGCCCAGGCACGGCTAGCGCTCCAGGGACTCGAGGGATTCAATGAGCCCGAAGTCACGGACGGGGACGCTCGCCTATTCCGCGGGGCTAGCGATCCCGACGCGCTCCTGGCGCACCTCGGCCATGCGTCATTTCGGCCCGGGCAGCGCGAGGCCGTTCACGCGGCCATCGACGGGCGCGACGCCCTGATCGTGATGCCGACCGGTGGCGGGAAGAGCCTGTGCTACCAGCTGCCCGGGCTCGGCTCGCCGGGCCTAACCGTCGTGGTGAGCCCCCTGATCGCGCTCATGGCCGACC
>DATAOX010000121.1:0-17920 GCA_036265555.1 Solirubrobacterales bacterium | reverse complement strand
GAAGCGGTGTGGGACTCGATTCGCGAGCAGGTGACGCGCGAGCGCGGGGGGCGCTGGCACGAGCGCGCCCAGCAGGAGATGATGGGCATGAGCTCGCTCGAATGGTCTCGCTACATGCACGAGAGCCTCGGCGTTCGGATGGCGCCGGAAGAGATCTCCGCGCTCGTCGTCGAGCGCATCGCCGAGCGCTACCGGCGAGACCTGCCGCTGCTCCCTGACGCCGTCGAAACCGTGCGCATGCTGGCCCAGCGCTGGCCGCTCGGGCTCGCGTCGTCCTCAAACCGGCCGGTCATCGATTTGGTGCTCGAGCTGACCGCGCTCGGGCCGTGCTTTCGGACCAGCGTGTCGTCGGAGGAGGTGCGCCGCGGCAAGCCCGCCCCGGACGTCTACCTCGAGGCCGCGCGCAGGCTCGAGGTCGAACCCCCCAGGTGCGCCGCGGTGGAGGACTCGACCAATGGCATCCGCGCGGCGAGCGCCGCGGCAATGCTCGTCGCGGCGGTCCCACGACCAGACTTCCCGCCGGCACCGGACGCCATCGAGCACGCCGATCTGGTGCTCGACTCCCTCGCGGAGCTCCCGCCCGCGCTGGAGCGGCTCGCCTGAACGGCCCTCAGGGCGCTGCTACGCGAGCGCCGGCTGGAGCTCGGACTCGAGACGCCGCTTCGGCATCGCGCCGATGACGCGCTTGGCCTCGGCACCGTCCTTGAACAGGATCAGCGTCGGGATCGAGAGCACCTGGTACTTCGCGGCCGTCTCCTGGTTCTCATCGGTGTTCAGGCTGACGACGTGCAGGTCCTCGCGCTCGGCGGCCATCTCCTCGAGGATCGGATGAACGACCCGGCATGGGCCGCACCACGGGGCCCAGAAGTCGACCAGTACGGGGCGCTCCGACTCGAGCACCTTGGACTGGAAGGTTTCATCGGTCACGTCGGGGAGCTTCCCGGTCACCCTCTGTCTCCTGATCGATCGTCGCTCATCACGCTTCGAAGCCCCGAAGGGGCCGTCCATTGCTATACAAAATATAGTAGGTGCCGGCGAGGACCCATGGCGGCGCAAGCATACGTCGATCGCCGCACGCGGGAGCAGGTTCAGCGGCCCCGCAGCCGCATCGCGGGCACGCGCCAGGCGGCCTCGAGGACGATCCCGCCGGTCATCTTCGAGGCACCCACCCGGCGGTCGCGGAAGACGATGGGAACCTCGACGACCCGGAACCCGCCCCGGATTGCACGGAACGTCGTCTCGACCTGGAACGCGTAGCCGAGTGACGCCAGCGAATCGAGATCGATCGACTCCAGCACGTTGCGGCGAAAGACCTTGAAGCCGCCGGTCAGATCGTGGACGTCGATGCCGAGCGCCGTCCTGGCATATGCACTCCCCCAGCGGCTCACCGCTCGTCGCGCCGGACCCCAGTCCATTACGCCGCCGCCGTCGACGTAGCGCGATCCGAGCACCAGGTCGGCCTCCTCGGCCGCCGCCAGCAGACGCGGAAGGTCCTGCGGGTCGTGGGAAAAATCGGCGTCCATCTGGGCGACGAATTCCGCATCGCCGGAAAGGGCCTCCCTGAATCCCGCAACGTAGGCCGGGCCCAGGCCCTGCTTGGGTCCGCGATGCATGACCGCCACGTCCTCGTGAGTCTCCGCGAGCCGATCAGCGATCCTGCCCGTCCCGTCGGGAGAGTCGTCGTCCACGACCAGGACCCGCCGAGACGGCGGCAGCACCTCGCGCGCGGACTCGACGATCGCCTCCACGTTCGCCGACTCGTTGTACGTGGGGATGACAAGCCACACGCGCGGGTTCTCCGGCACGGCTCGATGCTATTCGGGTCCCTCGCAATAGGTTTGAGGTCATGCGCAACGCCGAGATCGCCGACGCCCTGAGCGAGCTCGCGACGCTGTATGAGCTCGACGGAGCGATCCGGTACCGCGTGCTCGCCTACCGTGAGGCCGCACGGGTGATCCGCCAGAGCCCGGTCTCGGTGGCCGAGCTGGCGCGGGCGCGGCGCGCGACCGAGCTTCCCGGCATCGGGAAGACGCTCGAGGACAAGATCGTGAGCCTGCTCGAGACCGGCGAGATTCCGTCGGCGGCCAAACTGAAGCGCAAGCTCCCGGCCTCGCTCGTAGAGGTCACGCGCGTCCCGGGCGTCGGCGCCAAGACCGCCCGCCGCCTGTACGACGAACTGGACGTCTCGAACCTCGACGACCTACGCGCCGCTGCCGAGGCGGAGCGGATCCGGGGACTGAAGGGGTTGGGTCCGAAGGTCGAGGAAAACGTGATCGCCGCTCTCGGCAAGCTCGAGGACGAGGGGCGGAGCGAGCGGTTGCTCCTCTCAGAGGTCCTACCGGTCGCCGAGCGCATTGCGACGGCGCTGCGCGAGCATCCGGCTAGCGATGCGGTGGAGGTGGCGGGCTCGGCCCGGCGCCGGGCGGAGACCTGCCACGACATCGACATCATCGCGACCGCGAGCCGCCCGCTCGAATTGTCGGCGGCCCTGCTGGACGATCCGCTCGCGGCCGCGAAGGGCTCGGCGCACAAGAGCGGCGCCCGGATCACCACCCACAACGGCATCGCGGTCGACCTGCGCATCGTCGCCCCGGACGCCTATGGCAACCTCCTGCAGCACTTCACGGGGTCGGCCGAGCACAACGTCGAGCTTCGCGAGCGGGCGGTGGCGATGGGCCTGTCGGTTTCGGAGCACGGCATCACCGACTCCGAGTCCGGCGAGGTCGCGCGGTACGCGACCGAGGAAGGGGTGTACGGCCGGCTCGGGCTCGAGTACATCGAGCCCGAGCTTCGCGAGGCGAACGGAGAGATCCGCGCCGCCGCGGACGGGAAGCTCCCGAAGCTCGTCGCGCTGGAAGACATTCGCGGGGACCTGCACTCCCACACGACGATCTCCGACGGTCGCAACACGCTCGAACAGATGGCGGAGGCGGCGCGGAGCCGGGGCTACGCGTACCTGGCGGTGACGGACCACTCGGCGAGCCACGGGTTCGGCGACCACGTCACACCGGAGCGCCTGGAGGAGCGCATCGGTGAGGTCCGCCACCTCAACTCCGGGGTGCAGGGATTCCGGCTGCTCGCGGGGTCGGAGGTGAACATCATGCCCGACGGCTCCCTGGACTACGAGGACGACCTCCTGCGCGAGCTCGACTGGGTCATGGCGAGCGTCCACACCTCGTTCAAGATCTCCGGCCGAGCGATGACCGAGCGGGTGATCACCGCGATCGAGAACCCGCTCGTCGACTGCATCGGTCACCTGACCGGTCGGCTGATCAACCGGCGGGATCCATACGACGTGGACGTTGAGCGCGTTGCCGAGGCGGCTGCACGGACGGGCACGATGCTCGAGATCAACGGGAACCCGAACCGCCGGGACCTCTCGGAGCGCCACGCGCGCCTCGCGGCGGAGGCCGGGGTGATGATCTGCGTCAACACCGACGCCCACGGCACCGACACGCTCGGGAACATCGTCTACGGCCTGGCGACCGCCCGTCGTGCCTGGCTGACCGCGGACCAGGTCGCGAACACGCGTCCCTGGCGCGAATTCGCCCGCATGCGCAAGCGGGCGAAAGTGGTTCGCTAGGATAATTAGTGATGGCAACGAGATTGAAGACGGGCGCTTCGGAGCGCGATTTGAGTGGGCTCGCCGCACAGCTCCGCCTCGTGATCACGAGGACCGCACGGCGGCTGCGTCAGGAGGCGGCCTCGGATCTCGGCCCGGCTCAGACGGCGGCGCTCGCGACGATCGAGCGGCACGGGCCACTCACGCCGAGTGAGCTCGCGCGGATCGAGCGCATCCAGCGTCCCACGGCGACGCGCATCGTCGCGCGGCTGGAGGAGGCCGGCCTCGTGGAGCGGGTCGCTGATCCCGCCGACGGGCGCTCGTTCACGGTCAGCGCCACGGCGGAAGCCCGGACGCTCATGAACAGGCTTCGGACCCGAAAGAACGCTTACCTGGCCCGCCGGCTGCGCAGCCTCGACGAACAGGACCTCGCGACGCTCGATCGCGCCGCGGAGATCCTCGAGGACCTGCTGGAGGGCGAGCGCCGGTGAGCGCCGCGCTCCACCGCTCCTTCACATCCCTCTCCGTCCCGAACTACCGGCGCTACTTCGCCGGTCAGCTCGTGTCGCTCAGCGGCAACTGGATGCAGATCGTCGCCGAGATGTGGCTGATCCTGTCGCTCACCGGCAGCGGGATAGCCGTCGGGGTGACCTCGGCGCTCCAGTTCCTGCCGTTTCTTCTCTTCGGGACGCTGGGCGGCCTGCTCGCGGACCGGTTTCCGAAGCGATCGCTCCTCATCGTCACGCAGACCCTGATGGCGCTCCCCGCGCTGACCCTGTGGATCGTCACCGCCGCCGGCTCGGTCGAGCCGTGGATGGTCTGGGTGCTCGTCTTCGCCCGCGGCTCGGTCAACGCGATCGACAACCCCACGAGGCAAAGCTTCGCCATCGAGATGGTTGGCGAGGACAAGGTCGTCAATGCGGTAAGCCTGAACAACGCGCTGATCCACTCGGCGCGCATCGTCGGCCCCGCCGGTGCGGGGCTCGTGATCGCGACGCTCGGCGTCGCTCCGTGCTTCCTGATCAATGCCGCATCGTTCGCCGCGATGATCGTCGCGCTGCGGTCGATGGATCCTGATGAGCTGCGGCCCGCCCCGCTCGCGACGCGCGGACGCGGTGCGGTGCGGGCGGCCCTCGGATACGTGGCGCAGACGCCGGCGCTGGCGATCCCGCTGGCGATGATGGCCGTCGTCGGAACGCTCGGCTACAACTTCCAGGTCATCCTTCCCCTGCTAGCGCGGTTCAGCTTCGACGGCGGAGCCGCGACCTACACCGCGCTTGCGGTCGCGATGGGCGCGGGCTCGGTCGCCGGAGCGCTCGCCGCGGGTGCCCGCGGGCGCGTCGGGCCTGGGCTCCTGGTCGCGGCCGCATTCGGATTCGGTTCGGTGGCGCTGCTCGCCGCCGTGGCGCCATCCTTCCCGCTGGAGATCGTGGCGCTCATCCCGCTCGGGGCCGCGAGTGTGACCTTTGCCGCCGGCGTGAACTCCTCCCTCCAGCTCGCGGCCGATCCGCCGATGCGGGGTCGGGTCATGGCGCTCTACTCGATCGTCTTCCTGGGATCGACGCCGATCGGCGGCCCGCTCGCCGGGTGGCTGAGCCAGACCATCGACCCGCGAGCTGCCCTCGTGCTGACCGGGGTGGCCGGACTGGTGGCGGCGATCGGCGCCCGCGCCGCGTTCAGGGCTTCCACTCCTGGCTCGTGGCGGGAGGCGGGGGCGGAGGATGACCGGCGGGAACGCGGTCGCGTCCCAGCCCGGGCGTCCTGATCAGCTTCACGGGCGCGAAGGCGGAGCCGGGCTCGACGTAGAAACGCACGCCGTCGCGCTCCTCGATCGCCGTGACCGCACGCTCGCGGCCGCGCCACGCCAGGGCGTTGAGGATGGCGAACCCCGCCCCGACGCCGGTGACCGGGGGCCAGATCCACGCGAGACCCCCGGCGACGATCGCGAATGCGCCGATCGGCCACAGTCGCTGGAACGCGATGCGCGCACCGCTCTCGGTCGGCAGCGACGTTGACGTTCGAGCTCCGGCGAGCGCTCGGGACATGCCCTGCGCGGCCCGCCCGGAGGTCCCGAGCACGATTCCCGCTATGGCCGCGATGACCCACCATGCGGCGGAGATGTAGACGGTCGAGTAGGCGGCATCCTGGTTCGCCGCGACCACCGTCAGGAGCCCGAGGATGGAAGCGGCGCCCCCGATCAGGAGCACGGTCAGGCGCAGGAGATCGACGAAGAGCATCAGCCGCTCGGCGCCGGGGCGGGGCTGGCCAGGATCCTCAGCGCCCGGAGGAATCCCTCCGTGCCCTCGACCGTCGCGTCGGCGCGCTGGGCCAGCTCGGGTGGACCCTCGTCTGACACCACGCCGATGCGGACGACTTCCCCCAGCTTCCCGGCCTCGAGCAAGCGTCCCAGTGTGTCGAATGCCGCGAGGTCGCCGCGGTCGTCCCCGCCGAACAGGGCGCTGCTGGTGTCGTTCTGGGCCAGCAGACGCTCAACGGCCGTTCCCTTGTCGATGTCTCCGTGTGGCCTGATCTCGAGCACCTTGCGGCCCCAGTGAGGGACGAGACCGGCGGCCTCGGCCCAGCTTGCGATTCGCCTCGCGTGTCCCTCGGCGGCGGCCTCGTCGGCGGCGCCCCGCCAGTGGAGCGCCTGGATCGGCCCCTTGCTCTCGAGGCGCAGGCCGGCCGCGCTCACATCCTCGGCGTCGAGCTCGAGGACGAACTCACGAGCGCGCCGAGCGTCCCGCGCGACCGCGGGATCCAGCTCCGGGTCGGCGGCACCGGGCCGCAGGAGCTCGAGCCCGTGGTTGCCGGAGTAGGTGAGCTCCTCGACTCCGACCATCCGGCGCGCCTCGAGCGCCCGCCGCCCGGTCACGCAGGCGACCAGCGAAAACCGCGCGGCCAACTCTCGCAGGACATCGCGCGTCTCAGCGGGGACGGCGGCGTCCTCCGGATCCGGCACGATCGCCGCCAGCGTCCCGTCGATGTCGAAGAGGAGCGCTGCGGCCGCTGGGTCGGCCCGGATCGGGTCGAGGAGCCGGGTCAGCTCCGATGCGGCCCCGGTCGCCTCACTCATTCGCCACCCCTCGCCACTCTCATCGGCCTCTAGTATCGCCGCCGTGACGCGGGATCGCCTGCCGAAGCTGCTCGTGATCGGTACCGCGGCCGGGCTGTTCAGCGGTCTGTTCGGCGTCGGCGGGGGAACGATCATCGTCCCGCTCCTGATCCTCTGGCTCGCCTACGGCGAGCGCGAGGCCACCGGCACCAGCCTCCTTGCGATCGTCATCCTCGCAGCGTACGGCGCGATCGCCCAGGCGCTCTACGGAAATGTCAATCCCGGCGACGCGGCAATCGTGGGCATCCCCGCGCTGGCCGGCGTCGTCGCGGGAGCGGCCGTGCAGCAGCGGATTCCCGAGCGCCTGGTGGCCCTCCTGTTCGCGGTCCTCCTGGTCGCGACGGCGGTGGAGTTCATCCTCTGATGGAGTACGTGGCCGCGGCGGCGCTGGGCTTCCTGGGCGGGATGCTGGGGGGACTCGTGGGCGTGGGAGGTGGCGTCCTCTTCGTCCCCGCTCTCGTCATCTTCCTCGACCAGACGCAGGTGAAGGCTGAGTCGACCTCGCTGCTCGCGATCGTGTTCGTCGCCATGCTCGGCGCCTACCGGCAGTACGGCTACGGGAACGTCCGGGTGCGAGACGGCCTCGTGCTCGGGTGCTTCGGTCTGGCCGGGGTGATCGGCGGCGTCGCGATCTCCAATGCGGTCTCCGGGCGGACGTTGGAGCTCATGTTCGCCGTCCTCGCGCTGGTGATCGCGGCGCGGCTCATGCGCCGCGCGCTCAGGCCATCGAGCCGCTGACGCCGTGCTCGAGAGCGCCCTTCACGGACGCGTCGAGGGCGTTCAGCCGATAGAGCGCGAGCGCCTCGGGCGAGTCGAATCCGCGCCCGCCCGGGCCGCGGGCCCGGAGTGGCCCCGCATCCGCGCCATGATGGGACAGCACGCAGTTCAGTAACGGCAGCCGGCGCTCGGCCGGCAGGTCGCCGGCGGCCTCCGCGATGAGCTGGCCACCGATCGCGAGGTGGCCGAGCATCCGGCCCTCGTCGGTCAGCTCGAAGCGCGCGCTATACGCGAATTCGCGGGCCTTCCCCACATCGTGGAGGAGCGCGGCCGCCATCAGCAGGTCGGAGTCCAGGCGCGGGTGGAGCTGGCAGAGCTCCCCGACGAGGGTGCCGACGGAAACCGTGTGCTCGAGCAGCCCGCCGAGGTACGCGTGGTGCCCGGCGCGGGTGCACGGTGCGCGCCGGAAATCCTGCGCCACCGAGCCGCCGAGCAGCAGGCGCTCGACGGGGTGGCGAAGGGATGGATCGTGGATCTCGCGCGCGAGGTGCTCGAGGAATCCCTCGAGCTCGTCGACGGACCGGTAGGCGGCGGGCAGGAACTCCGCGGGATCGAAGCTGCCCGGCTGGAGGCGCTCGATGTCCTCGAGCTCGGCGACCATCTGCCCGCGAAATCGCTCCACCCGCCCGCGCACGCGTACCGCGTCACCGCCCTCGAAGCGAAGGCCAATACGGTCGGCCTCACGGAAGACGCGAGCCGGCAGCGTCCCCGTGCGGTCCCGGAGCTCGACCGACAGGTATGAGCCGCCGTTGCGGGCGGTCAGCCGGTCCTTCCGCAAGCAGCCGAAGCGGCCCTCGAACCGGTGACCGGGACGCAGCTCCGCGATCGTCGTCGACGCGCCTCCGGTGGCCTTCTGAGCGATTGCGGCCTCGATGATGCGATGGTGACCGCGCGCCCGGACACCACGAGCGACCCGCTGAGGGCAAGCGTCCGAGCATCCAGCGCCGGCGACCGCCGGAAGCGGGGCGCGGCCCGTTTCGAGGCAATAGTCTCGCGGCGTGGATCCAATCCAGTGGGAAGCAGACGTGCCCGAGTTGCGAGCCCCGACCCTGGTGTGCGCGTTCGCCGGCTGGAACGATGCGGCCAGCGCGGCGACCGCGGCTCTCGAGGCGGTGGCGGCGTCGCTCGACCCCAGCGTCGTGGCCAGGATCGACCCCGAGGAGTTCTACGACTTCCAGGTCAACCGCCCGACCATCCGCCTGATCGAGGGCCAGACGCGGCACGTGGACTGGCCGGCGAACACCCTGCTCTCCGTTCGGGTGCCCACGGCCGAGCGCGATCTCGTCCTGCTGAGCGGCGTCGAGCCGAACGTTCGCTGGCGCACCTTCGCCGATGCGATCGTGGGGGCCGCCGATCGCCTCGGGGTCGAGATGATCGTCTCGCTCGGCGCGCTCATGGCCGACGTCGCACACACGCGGTCGGTCCCGATCACGGGCCTCGCCTCCGATCCGGACCTGGTCGAGCAACTCGGGATGAGCCGCTCGAGCTACGAGGGGCCGACCGGGATCGTCGGCGTGATCCACGACGCATGCCGCCGCCACGGAGTGACCTCGGCGAGCCTGTGGGCCGCCGTCCCCCACTATGTCGCCGCGGTTCCGAACCCGAAGGCGGCGCTCGCCCTCCTTCGCCGGCTGGAGGGCCTCACAGGCATCGCCGTCGAGGCCTCCGAGCTCGAGGATGCATCCGCGCGATTCACTGAGCAGGTCGACCAGGCTGTCGCCGCAAATCCCGAGATCGAGGAGCTCGTGCGGAACCTCGAGGCCTCCCAGGAGGAGGACTACGAGGTCACCCAGGACGTCCCCTCGGGCGACGACATCGCCCAGGAGTTCCAGCGCTTCCTACGACAACGCGGCAAAGACAAAAACTAGGCCGCTGCAAACCGGCGCATCTCGGCGTCCTCGGCCGACTGACTCGCTCACGTACGACTCAAGTACGCTCGCTTCGCCAGTCGGCCTGCGTCCTTGATCTGCTTGGTTTTCGCGGCCTTAGGCTTCGCTTGCCGGGCAGATGAGGCGGTAATCGCACCAGCTGCAGATCTCGTACGCGGGCCGTGGCTCGAAGTCCTGGCCCTCGATCCCGGCGCCGACCTCGAGCACGGTGCGTTCGACGCGCTCGGCGTCGTCCGGGGCGGCGGGCAGCCTGACGCGCTCGTCGTCGAGCACGTACCAGTAGCTGCCAACGTCGGCCTCGACCTGCCACGCGGACCGCGCGGCGAGGCGATAGAGCGCGAGCTGCACGTCGTCGGCGTGGCTCGCTGTGCGCTCACCGGTCTTGTAGTCGATCAGCTCGTATCCGCCGTCGGCGCGGCGGTCGACCCGGTCGACCCGGCCGCGCAGCTGGTGGTCACCGATGGTGAACGAGAAGCCGCGCTCGAGCCACACCGGACGCGACTCCGCGCGCTGCTGGCGCTCCTGGTATCGGGCGAGGGCCGCGACCGCCCGATCGCGGTACTGGAGCTCGTCGTCGGAGGAGCCGAAGCCGGTCCGGCGCCAACCCGCCTCGAACAGGAAGAGGAGGCGATCCACGCTGCCGGGCCGTCCCGATGCGGCCGACGGCGCGAGCGTGGCTCCACTGGACGCCTCGGCCCGGATGACCTCGGTGTGGAAGCGCTCGAGGACCTGGTGGATGAGAATTCCGAAACGCTGGTTGATGGTCGGCTCGCGCGGAATCGCGAAGACGCGTGCGAACTTGTACTTGAGCGGGCAGGTCCGGTAGAGGTCGATGTCAGAGGCCGACAGCGCCAATCCGTCCCCGCGTCGCGGAATGAACTGCTCGAGCGAGGGCTCGCGCCTGGCGGCCACGAGTTCGCGCCTCGCGGCCACGTCGCGTTCCTCAGAGACCACGTACTCGTCCAGCGTCGAGGCCTCGAGAGCGGCGCGCTGCTCCCCCGAGGCGGCGCGGCCCAGGAGCTCGTTGAGCGCCGCGATCGCCTCGGCCGCCGGCTCGGATCCAGGCCGCTGCACGAGCGCCGCGAGCTTGATGAGCTCCAGGTAGCGCGCCACCGCTCGCGTCACGTCCTCGGCGGTGTCGAGACGCATCTCCGAGAGGGCGGCGCCTGCTCGCCACGACGCCTCGAGGACCTCGTCGCGCAGCATCCGGTAAGTCGAGTGAAGCCCCTCGGCCGGCCCGAAGAGCTCCTCCTCGTGGATCTCCTCGTCGGCCGCGAGGGCGACCCGCGCGACCTCGTAGAAGGGCGATGGCGAAACCTGGCCCTCGGCGCTGCGCACGGGCCAGGACAGGACGAGCCCCTGCCGCGCCCGTGTCATACCCAGGTAGGCGAGGCGCGCCCTGGCGGCCCTGGCCGCGTCGTCGCCGACATCCGGTCCCGTCTCTTCGGGCATCAGACTGCGCGGGAGCCACCCCGCCAGGGAGTCGCGCGCGGTGATCGCGCCCAGGTGAAGCCCGAGCAGATAGACGTGCTCGAACTCGAGGCCCTTCACCTGCTCGGGCTCGGCGAGCACCACCGTACCCGCCGGCGCGCTGGCCGCATCGTCCGGATCGAGCTCGCCGGCGTCCGCGACCGCCGTCAGATGCCTGACGAAATCGCGGACCGATCCGCGCGGCTCTCGGCGCGTCCACGCCGCCGCGAGCTCGGACAGGCGGGAGAGGCTCTGGAGCCGTTCAGCCGCCTCCGGAGTCGCCACGAAGAGCCGGTGCCGTCGGAGGCCGATGCGCTCGATCAGCCGCCGGACGAACACATCCGCGCGCATCTCCTCCATCGCCCCGGACGCGGACCGATGAAGCTTGAGAAACGCCTTGATGCGGTCCCGTGCCTCGGGTGGGAGCTGCGGGCTCTCGAGGGCGGCGTCGAGCGCCGAGATCATGTCCAGCTTGCGCCGCCGGGCGATGGCGGTACACCGTGCGAGGTCGATGGAGCGCAGCTCCACCGGCGGCCTCGTCAGCGCCCGAACCGACGCCGCCGAGTCCGTCGGATCCGCGAGCATTCGGAGCCAGGCGAGGACGTCGCGGACCTCCGGGCGCTGGAAGAGCGCGGCGTCGCCGGCGAAGCGGAACGGCACGGTCCGCTCCTCGAGCGCGGCCGCCACCAGCCGCGCCTCCCGCCAGCCCGAGCCGACGATGACGCACACTGCCTCCGGGCGCACCTCGCCGGCCGCCAGCAGGTGCTCGATCTCCCGGGCGGCGGCCTGCGCCTCCGCCCGTTCGCTGGTGCAGCGCCAGCAGCGGACCGACACCTCGTCCCGCGGCTGCGCATCCTCGCCCGGCCCACGCTCGGCATGACCCGCCAGTTCCGCCACCGCCGCGGCCGCGCGCGCCACGTCGGCGCCGAACCGGAGCGACGCGCCCAGGGCGACGTGTTGCGCGCGGGTGTAGCGCTCCATGAACGACGGTCCCGGATCGACGGCGGCGACCGGAGGACGGCGTACGGACTGCGCGACGTCGCACGCGCACACCACGTTCTCGTGTTCGGCCAGCGCTTCTATCAGCGCGCGGTGGGCGGCCCCGGCATCCTCGAGCTCATCCACCATGACGAAGGGAAACCTCCGCGCGACCTCGGTACGGATGTCCGGCCGTGCTCGAAGCAGCCGTTCGAGCTCGATCACGACGTCGCCGCCGTCGAGGCTCCCGCCCTCGCGGAGGATCCGGTCGTGGCTTGCGTAGAGGTCGGCGAACTCCCGCTCGCGCCGGGCCCGCTCGCGCTCATCCGCTCCCCGGGCTCCCCGCTCGCGGTCCTCGGCCCACGCACGGAGCCGGTCCGGGCTGATGCCCTCGGCCTTCAACGCATCGATGCGGCGCAGCAGCCTTGCGAGCAGGCCCGCGGGGTTGCCTCGGATCTCGTGGCGGCGCAGCGAGAGGTCATCGAGGTGGTCGAGCAGCATGGCCAGCCGGTCGGCGACCCGGACCGTCGCGAAGAACGGGTCGAGCCCTGCCTGGAGCGCGTACTCGCCCAGCAGTCGCTCGGCGACCGCCTCATACGTGCCGATCCAGAGCTCCTCGTAGGGCTGCCTCACGAGCGCGTTCGCCCTCGTTCCCAACGTCGTCGCACCCGCCCGCGAGCGGGTGAGCACGAGAATGTGCTGCGGCTGGATCCCCTCCGCGGTCAGGCTCTCGAGCCGCCGGAGCAGGGCCTCGCTGCGGCCCGAGCCGGCCGGCCCCGATACCAGCATCGGACCCTCACGATGACGCACCACGAGCGCTTGGGCTGAGGTCAACTCGATCCCGGCTTCTCGCGCGCTCCCTTCCTGCATCCGCCCTAACGGTAGTTGGTGCCTGCTCGGCACTAGCATGGTGCCGTGGCCCGCAGGGAGACCTCCGACGCGGCGCCGAGCGCTTCCCCCGCCGGGGACCTGGCCGGCGCCGACTGGCTCGGCGCGTGCCGGCGGATGGTCACGGCGCAGCGAGAGCTCTTCTCCAGGGAACACGGCATCGCGGCCAGGACGGTGTACGACGGCGTCGGAGAGGGCGGGGATCGATCCCTTGCCATCGACCGCCGCAGCGAGGACATCGTGTTCGCCGAATTGGAGCGCCTGCACGACGACGGGCACGACTTCACGGCGATCTCGGAGGAGCGAGGGGAGGTCGCGTTCGGGAGCGGCGCGCACGGAACGGCGGTCATCATCGATCCGCTGGACGGCTCGCTCAACGCGCGCCGCATGCTGCCTTCCTTCTCGCTCAGCGTCGCCGTTGCTTCGGGGCCGACCATGGCCGACGTCGAGGTCGCCTACGTTCACGACTTCGGCTCGGACGAGGAGTACTTCGCGCGGCGGGGGATGGGCGCAATCCTCGACGGCGAGGAGCTTCATGCGCAGGGACCCGGCTTCGGCCTCGAGGTCGTGGGAATCGAGGGCGCCAAGCCCGAGCGGCTGATCCCGGTGCTCGATGCTCTCCGCGGACGCGCGTACCGCATGCGATCCGTGGGCTCGATCGCCATCTCGCTCTGCTACGTGGCCGGTGGGCGCTTCGACGCGATGATGACCGGACGGGCCTCACGCTCGGTCGACGCCGCGGCGGGTCAGTTGATCGCCCGCGAGGCCGGCGCGGAGGTGGCTTTCGCGGGTGCCGGGCTCGACGTGAGTCTCGACCTCGACGCCCGCTATCACGTCGCCGCGGCGCTCGACCGCGAGATGCTCGGCACCGTCCTCGAGTCGCAGCGGTCCGCTGAGCAACCGGGCGAGGGGGCGTAGCGGTGGAGCGCTTCGTCGACTGGCGCCTGGCCCAGCGGGTGGCCGAGGGGGTCGCCGGGGGCGGCACGGTGCCCGCGTCCTTCTCCCAGGCGGCGGTCGAGGCGGCGTGCGCGGACGCCCGCGGCCTCGTCTGTGACTACACGCGCATGAGGCCGGGCCGCCCATTGCCCCCGCCGGAGGTCGTGGACCGCGCTGAATGGGTGCGGGTCGGCCTGGGAACGCTCCGCGAGCTCTCGCACGCCTTCGAGTCGCGCGTGGCGAGCGGCATGAAGGCCCCGGGGCCGATCGGTGGCGTCGCGCGGCAGGTCGCCGGAGCAGCCGCGGGGGCTGAGGCCGGTCTGGCCGTGGGCTACGGCGCGCGGAAGGTCCTCGGTCAGTACGACGTGGCGCTCACGGACTCCGACCGCGAGCCACGACTCCTGTTCGTCGCGACGAACCTCGCCGCAACGCACCATCAGCTCGGCGAGACGCCGGAGCTGTTCCTGCGATGGATCGCGATCCACGAGACGACGCACGCGGTGCAGTTCACGTCGGTTCCATGGCTGCGGCGGCATCTCGCGAACCTCCTCGACGAGCTCGTCGGCGGCGCCGCATCGAAGCTCGATCGCGCCTCGCTTCAGGGCCTGGCCAAGCGCATCTTCAGGACCGATCCGCGTCGGGCGATCAGGTCGCTGCTGCAGGGCGACCTCGCCCGACTCCTCGCGGGACCGGAGCAGGCCGCCGTGCTCGACCGGCTCCAGGCCGCGATGTCCGTGATCGAGGGTCACGCCGAGCACGTGATGGACGCCGCCGCGGCGAGCGAGCCCGGCTACGGGCGGCTCAGGGAGCGCCTCGACCCGCGGCGCGCACGCCGCGGGGGGCTCGGCGAGGTGATTTCGAGGCTGCTGGGCATGGAGCTGAAGCTTCGCCAGTACAAGCTGGGCAAGGCCTTCTGCGACGCCGTGGCGGCCGCTGCGGGAATCGAGGGCCTCAACGCGGTTTGGGCGGACGCCGACGCGCTTCCGAGCAACGAGGAGCTCGAGCGGCCGCAGCTGTGGCTCGAGCGCGTCCACGCGCCCGCGGCGGCCGCATAAGGCGTCGGTGGGGCGGGCGACGAGGGGCGCCCCGGACTGGAGGCAGTGCCGAGAGAAGGATTGACCACCGTATAGGTGGTGAATCCGGCTCTCGCCGGTCGAACACGTCGCGGGCGCTGCCCTGGCGGTGTTTTGCCACGACGTCGAGGCGGCGTAACCAGCAGCACTCCTCCGGTGTACAAACACCTGTTCGTGTTGGTAGACTCGAACATCCTTAGAAATAAGCAAGAATCGAAACACGAGAGGTAAAGGAAGATGGCAGCCAACGGAAGCACCACCAGCAGCACGACGCAGCGCAAGGGCGCGCCGCGCACCACCCAGCGCACGGACGCCCAGAAGATCCGCGAGGGCCTGACCAAGGTCCGCAACGGCAGCGTCTCGTACGCCCGGCAGACCGCCGAGCGCTCCGTCGACGTTCCCGTCGGGGCGGTCATTACCGTCGCCGACCGGATGAGCGAGGCCGTCGAGCCCTTCACGAAGCGCGAGACGGCGCAGCGCGAGCTGAAGAGCTTTCGCACTCAGGTCGAGCGCGAGCTCAACAAGCTCGAGCGTCGTGGGGCCCAGTCTCGGCGCAAGGCGCGCACCCGCGCGCGCCAGAACCGCAATCGGTTCCGGCGCGAGCTCAAGCAGCGCCGGCGCGGGCTTCAGACCACGGTCAAGCAGAACCGCGCGAAGGCTCAGGACAGCCTGAAGCGGGCGCAGGACGCAGTCTCGGAGCGGGTCACGACGCTCGTCTGAGCTCTTAGCCCGGGCCGCCTCGAGAGGTGGCGGTCCGGAGGGATCTGTCCGCCACATCCTCGCGGGCAGAACAGCAACCTCTCCTCCCCCGATCGACCGGCCATGTGCCGGTCGATCGTCGTTCCGACCCCCTTTGTCACAATGGAGGGGTGCCCACTCCGACCAAGGAACAGATCACCGAAGCCCTGAAGGCCGTCATCGACCCCGAACTGCGGCGGTCGATCGTCGAGCTCGGCATGGTGCGCTCGGTCCAGGTTGCCGACGACGGCCGGGTCGACGTCGTGGTCTCGCTGACCACGCCGGGCTGCCCGATCCGCTCGCACTTCCAGACCGCCGTCGCCCAACGCGTCGGGGCGCTCGAGGGCGTTACCGGGGTGGGTGTCGGGTTCGACGTGCTCTCGAATGAGGAGAAGGGCCAGCTGCAGCAGGCGCTCGGGCGGCAGCGGCTCCCGGAGGGCGCGCTCGCCCAGGTGAAGAACATCGTCTGCGTCGCATCGGGGAAGGGCGGCGTCGGCAAGTCCACGCTGACCGCGAATCTCGCGGCAGCGCTGGCCGCCGACGGTCACGCCTCGGGCGCGCTGGACTGCGACGTCTACGGCTACTCGATCCCGCGCATGCTGGGCGTCAACAGCAAGCCCGAGGTGAACGCACAGCGCAAGATCGTCCCGCTCACCGGTCCGAGCGGTGTCAAGATCATGTCGATCGGCTTCTTCCTCGAGGAGAACGCGGCGGTCGTATGGCGCGGCCCCATGCTCCACAAGGCGATCCAGCAGTTCCTCGAGGACGTCGACTGGGGCGACCTCGACTACCTGCTGCTCGATCTGCCGCCCGGCACCGGCGATGTCTCGATGACCCTCGCGCAGCTCCTCCCGCAGGCGAAGGTCCTGGTCGTCACCACCCCGCAGCCGGCCGCCCAGAGCGTGGCCCGGCGCGCCGCCGAGATGGCGGAGAAGGTGGATCTGGAGCTCCTCGGGGCGATCGAGAACATGTCCGGCTTCACGGCTCCCGATGGGGAGCGCGTCACGATCTTCGGCGAGGGGGGCGGCCAGCTCCTCGCCGACGAGCTGGACATTCCGCTCCTGGGGAAGGTGCCGCTGTCGCAGGAGCTCCGGGAGCACGCGGATTCCGGGACTCCGCTGGTCCTGGAGCGCCCCGACGACCCCGCCGCGCAGGCGGTTCGCGACGCCGCGCGCGGCATCGTGGCCGCCACGCCGCAGGAGCTTCCGGTGATGCAGGCGCCCCCTGCTGCGGCGATGCCCGAGCCCGCCGTCAGCGGAACCGAGCTGCCCGTCGTTCAGGGCTAGCTACGCGTTCGAGTAGTACTCGGAGTTGATCTGGATGTACTTCGTCCACTCGTCCGGGAGCTGGTCCTCGGCGAAGCAGGCGTCGACCGGGCAGGCCTCGACGCACGCGTCGCAGTCGATGCACTCGTCGGGATCGATATAGAGCTGCTCCACGTTCTCGTAGTCCGGCTCGTCGGGAGTGGGATGGATGCAGTCGACGGGGCAGACCTCGACGCACGAGTTGTCCTTCTGCCCGATGCAGGGCTCGGCGATGACGTAGGCCACTGCTGGTTTCTCCCTCTTTGGCTGCCTCGGTTTCGGATGTCCAGATCGGTCGGCCCGGCTGGGCGGAGCGGACATTCTAGGCGAGTTGGTCTGCGGCCCGGCGATGTGACCATCACCCCTGGATAGAGTCCGCCGCCGTGATCCTGCTGACCGGTGCGAGCGGAACCGTCGGTCGGGCGCTGCTGCCGCTTCTGTTGGGCGCCGGACACGACATTCGGGCGCTCGTGCGCGACCCGCGCGGCCTGGGCCGCCACCGGGTGGACGTGGAGATCGCCCTGGGCGACTTGGCGCGGCTCGGCGACCGCCTCCTGCAGCGCCAGGCGCTGCGCGGGGCGGACACCGTGATCCACCTCGCGGCGGCGATCCGCGACGAGCCCCACGCCCGGGTCGAGGAGCTGAACGGGCTGGCCACCGGGCGGCTTCTCCGCGCTGCGGAGCGCGCCGGCGTCGAACGGTTCGTGTTCTTCTCCGCCCTCGGCGCCTACGAGTTCCAGCGGACGCGGTTCTTTCGCGCCAAGGCGCTCGCCGAGAGGGCCGTCGCAGCGTCACCGCTCGCGACGACGATCTTCGCCCCCTCAATCGTCTACGACCCCGGGGACCGTTGGGTGCGCTTGATGAAACGGCTCGCACTCCTTCCGGTCATACCGATCTCGGGATCCGGCGCCGCCAGGTTTGAGCCGATCTGGGCCCACGACGTGGCACGCTGCGTCATGACGTCGCTGGAACAAGAGCCGCAGAAGGGGCGTTATGAGCTCGCCGGTCCCGAGGTTCTGAGCTACGACGAGATCGCCTGCGCCGTCGCCCGGGCCGCCGGGCGTGAGCGACCGCTGGTCCACGTGCCGCTCGGCCTCGTCCACCTGACGCTGGTGACGCTGCGGCGGCTGTTCGGCGAGGCGGTGTTCGCCACCTGGGAGGAGGCGGAGCTGATGGAGGTTCCAATGGTCAGT
>DATAOX010000120.1:0-7908 GCA_036265555.1 Solirubrobacterales bacterium | reverse complement strand
CGTTGGCCCTCCTGGACGTAGACGATCCCGACGATCACGGCAAGGGCGATGAAGGGCATCATCACGACGAAGACCTGATCGGGATTCGTCCACCAGGCCTGGATGCCGGCCGGGATGCTCGACGCGATCGAGGCGAAGATCATCAGCGAGATCCCGTTACCGATCCCACGCTGCGTGATCAGCTCGCCCAGCCACATCAGCAGGGTGCATCCGGCCGTCAGCGCGATGACGATCATCATCAGCTTCGGGAACGTCAGGTTCCCCACCACGCTGGTGCCACCCGCCGAGAACGACTTGAACAGGTACACGTAGCCCAGCGATTGGAGGAATGCAAGCCCGACCGTCAGGTAGCGCGTGTACTGCGTGATCTTCTGCTGACCGACCTCGCCCTCCTTCTGGAGCCGCTCCAGCGACGGCACCACGACGGTCATCAGCTGCAGGATGATCGAGGCCGTGATGTAGGGCATGATCCCCAGCGCGAAGAGCGAGAGCCGCGAGAGGCTGCCGCCCGAGAACAGATTCAGGAACGGCAGGATCCCGTTGCCCGCGAAGTTCGACTCCAGTTCCTTGACCGCCTGCGTGTCGATCCCCGGCGCGGGGATGTAGGCGCCGAGCCGGTACAGCGCGAGCATGGCGGCCGTGAAGGCCAGCTTCATCCGGATCTCGGGGACGCGGAAGGAGTTGGCGAGTGTCTGAATCATGAGGTGCGGCTAGTCGGCGATGACCTCGGCGGTCCCGCCGGCCTTTTCGATCTTCTCCTTGGCCGCGCCGCTGAACGCGTGGGCGCGGACCGTGAGCTTCTTGGTCAGCTCGCCGCGGGCGAGCACCTTCACCGGATGGCGTCGCTTCGCGAGGCCGGCCTCTCGCAGCGTCTCCGGCGTGATCTCGGCACCGTCGTCGAACCGGTCTTCGAGATCACCCACGTTGACCGGCTGCGTGTGCGTGCGGAACTTCTCGAACGGCATCGACATCTTGCGGTGCGGGCCGCGAAGCTTGCGCGTCCGCATGTGGATCGGGTTCTGACCGCCCTCATAGCCCGGCTTGCGCTTGTTGCCCGAGCGCGAGCCCGCGCCCTTCTGCCCGCGCCCGGAGGTCTTGCCCAGCCCGGAGCCCTCGCCGCGGCCCAAGCGCTTGCGCGGGTGGCGCGAGCCCCCCTTGGGCCGCACCGAATGGAGGCCGATCTCCTCAGGAGCGAGCCGCGCCATCAGGAATCGGCTCCTGACGACTTGCCGCCGCTCGCCGCCTCTCCTGCGTTCACCTCCACGAGGTGACCGACGACGGTCAGCATCCCGCGGAGCTCCGGGGAGTCGCTGCGCGTGACGCTGCGACCGATCCGCCCCAGACGCAGCGACCCAAGCGTCGCCCGCTGCTTTGGGCTGGTGCCGTTCGCCGAGCGAACCTGCGTGATCACGAGGTCACTCATCGCCGGCGTCCCCTGGGGCCTGGTCAGATGATCCACTCGATTCGTCGGCGGCGGACTCGGCGACGACCGCCACCGGCTCGGGCGCCGCGGCCCCCTGGCTCTCGTCCTCGGTGGTCCCGGTCGCGGGCCGCTTCTGGATTCCCAACACCTCATTGACGCTGAGGCCGCGGAGCTTGGCGACCTGCTCGGGACGGCGAAGGCTCGTGAGGCCCTCCATCGTCGCCTTCACCAGATTGATCGGGTTCTGCGTCCCGATGCTCTTGGTGAGGACGTCGCGGATCCCGGCCAGCTCGAGCACGGCCCGCACCCCACCGCCCGCGATCACCCCGGTACCGGGGCTGGCGGGCCGCAGAACGACGTGGCCGGCCCCGAAGCGTCCGATGATGCGGTGCGGGATCGTCTGGCCGTACATCGGCACCCGAATCAGGCTCTTACGCGCGTTCTCGACCGCCTTCTGGATCGCGAGCGGGACCTCGCGCGCCTTCCCGTAGCCGACCCCGACCACTGAGTTCTCGTCGCCGACGGCGACCAGCGCCGTGAACGAGAACCGGCGGCCGCCCTTGACCACCTTGGCCACGCGGTTGATCTCGATCACCCGCTCCTGCAGGTCGAGTCCCTGGGGGCTGACGGTCTCGATGTCGGGATTCGGTCGCAAGGCTCAGATCAAGTTAGCGAGTCAGAAGCTCAGGCCGCCCTCGCGCGCACCCTCGGCGAGAGCGCGCACGCGGCCGTGGTACCGGTACCCGCCACGGTCGAAGACGCAGGAGTCCACGCCCGCCTCCTTGGCGCGTCCGGCCAGGATCTCGCCCGCGCGCTTCGCCTGGTCCATCGGCTCGAGCTCGCGAAGCTCCGGCTCGGTCCACCCGACCGCCGCGACCGTACGCGCCGCCTCGTCGTCGACGAGCTGGGCGAAGACGCCGCGGTTCGAGCGAAACACCGACAGCCGCGGCCGTCCGGCACTCCCGCGGATCTTGGCCCGCACGCGCTGCCGGCGGCGCAACCTCCGCTGTGGCTTGGTCTGGACGGTCATCGTTAAGTCGTTAGGCTCGCTTGCCCACCTTCCGGCGGACGTGCTCGCCGGCGTATCGGATCCCCTTGCCCTTGTAGGGCTCCGGCGGTCGCGTGCGGCGGATGCGCGCCGCGATTTCGCCCACGAGCTGCTTGTCGATGCCGCGAACGATCACCTGCGTCGGTGTGGGCACCTCGAACTCGATCCCTTCGGGCGCCGTCACCGACACCGGGTGCGAGTAGCCGACGCTGAGCTCGAGCGTCTTGCCCTGGAGGCGAGCGCGGTACCCGACCCCCTGGATCTCGAGGCGCTTCTCGAACCCGCCGGTGACGCCCTCGACCATGTTCGCGATCAGGCTGCGCGTCAGGCCGTGGAGCGCGCGGTGTTCGCCGCGGTCCGTCGGGCGCTCAACCGTCAGCGTCCCGTTGTCCTGGCTGACCCTCATGTCCGGGCTCACCGCCTGGCTGAGCTCGCCCTTCGGCCCCTTGACCGAGACCTTGCCGGGCTTGACATCGATCTCGACGTCTTCCGGAACGGCTATGGGCTTTTTTCCAATTCGGCTCACGTCACCACACGTAGGCGACGACCTCGCCGCCCACGCCCCTTTGCTTCGCCTGGTGGCCGGTCATCACGCCCACCGAGGTGGACATGATCGCGGTGCCCATCCCGCCCATCACTCGCGGGATCTCGCCGTGCGAGACATAACGCCTGCGACCCGGGCGCGAGATGCGCCGCAGCCCGGTGACGACGGAGCGCCGGCCGTCCGTGTACTTCAGCTGGATCCTGATCACGTCGCCGACCGGTGTCGGCTCCACCGAGAAGCCCTCGATGTAGCCCTGCTCGGAGAGGATCCGCGTCATCTCGCGCTTGAGGCGGGATGCGGGGACCTCGACCTCGGCATGCTGCGCGGTGATCGCGTTACGCACGCGCGTCAGGTAATCGGAGACTGGATCGGTGAGCATCAGGGTCATGGGAGGGGCTGGCCTGCCTACCAGCTGGACTTGGTCATACCGGGGATGTAGCCCTTGTGCGCGAGGTCCCGCAGGCACAATCGGCAGAGACCGAACTTGCGGAAGTAGGCGCGCGGACGACCGCAGCGCCGGCACCGATTGTAGGCACGGGTCTTGTACTTCGGGGTGCGCTGTTGTCGGACTACCTGCGAAGTCTTGGCCATGGGTTACTCGCTTGATTCCTCCTCGGCGGGCGACTCCGCCTCCGCGGCCGCCTCGCCCTCGGTGCCTTCCTCGCCCTCCTCGGGGCGCTCTCGCTTGGCATATGCCTCGGGGTTCTCCTCCTTGAGTTGCTCGAGCGCCGCCTGCTCGGCCTCCGCGCGGCGCCGGGCCTCCTCGCGCCGGCGCTCCTCCTGCTCATCCTCCCGCTCGGCCTGTCCCGGCCGACCCTCCTCGGCGAGGGGGAAGCCGAGGCCGAGTAGGAGCTCGAGCGCCTCCACGTCGGTGGCGGCCGTCGTCGTGATCGTGATGTCGAGCCCTCGCACCTGGTCGATCGAGTCGTAGTCGATCTCCGGAAAGATCAGCTGCTCCCGGATGCCCAGGGAGTAGTTGCCTCGCCCGTCGAAGGAGCGCGGGTTCAGACCGCGGAAGTCGCGGATGCGCGGGATCGCGATCGTCACCAGGCGGTCGACGAACTCCCACATCCGCGCGCCGCGAAGCGTCACCGACACGCCGACGGGCATGCCGCTCCGGACCTTGAAGGACGCGATCGACTTGCGAGCCCGCCGCACGTTGGGGCGCTGCCCCGAGATCACCGCCAGCTGCTCGGTCGCCGCGTCGAGGATCGCGGTGGACGTCTTCGCCTCGCCGATCCCCATGTTCAGGGTCACCTTGGCCAGCCGCGGCACCTCCATCGGATTGGAGTAGCCGAACCGCGAGGTCAGCCTCGCGGCGACCTCGCTCTGGTACAGCTCGCGCAGGCGGGGCGGCGGGGCGGCTTGCTGTGCCTCTGTGACCGTGGCTTCCATCGGCGTCGCCTAGACGTCCACTGCCTCGCCGGTCCGCTTGGAGTAGCGCTCGCGCTTGCGGTCCTTGACGCGCACGCCCACGCGGGTCGGCTTGTTGTCGGTGGGATCGAGCAGCATCACGTTGGAGACGTGGATCGGCCCCTCCTTCTCAATGATGCCGCCGGCCTCCGCGCCCTTCTGCGTGTCCTTGATCGAGCGGGGACGCTGGTGGCGCTTGACCATGTTCAGTCCCTCGACGTAGACCCGCTGCCTTCGGGGCTCGGTTCGCAGAACGCGGCCCCGCTTGCCGCGCTCCTTGCCGCCCGTGACGAGCACGGTGTCGTCCTTGCGGATCTTCATTGCCTTTGCCATCTATAGAACCTCGGGTGCGAGTGAGACGATCTTCATGAAGTTGCGGTCGCGCAGCTCGCGGGCGACGGGCCCGAAGATGCGCGTCCCGCGGGGGTTGCGCTGCGGGTCGATCAATACAGCCGCGTTCTCGTCGAACGCGATGTACGTCCCATCCGGCCGCCCAAGCTGCTTCTTCGTCCGGACGACCACGGCCTGGACGACCTCACCCTTGCGCACGCCGCCGCGCGGAGTCGCCTGCTTTACGGTAGCGGTGATCACGTCGCCGACGCTCGCGTACCGGCGGTGATGCCCTCCCTTCACGCGGATGACGAGGATCTCGCGCGCGCCAGAGTTGTCGGCGACCCTGAGCCGTGTCTCCTGCTGGACCATGGTTACCTCGAACGCTCAACTACCTCGAGCAGCCGCCAGCGCTTCGTCCGCGAGAGCGGCCGGGTCTCGATCACGCGCACGACATCGCCCTCCTGCGCCTGATTGGACTCGTCGTGTGCGTGCAGCTTGCTGCTGCGGCGCACGATCTTCTCGTACGCCGGGTGGCGCCGGACGACCGGAATCTCGACGGTGATGGTCTTGTCGGCGGCCGCCGAGGTCACCGTCCCCTGGCGGACCTTCTTCGAGCCCGGCTGGCGGTCCGCGGGCGCCGTGCCCTGCCCGGGCTCGGTGCGCTTTCCGCGGCGGCCCGTTCGGTAGCGCCGCCGCCGATCCGACGCGATACGACGCCGCTCGCGGCGATCGGCCGCGCGCTCCGCGGGCGCCCGCTGGGGACGCGCCTCAGCCGGTGCGCGCGAGCGCTCGCGCTTGCGCCGCTCTTTGGGAGAAAGCTCTTCCTCGGGCTCCGCCGCCTCGGCGGCCTCCTCGGGAGCGTCGGCGGGCTCAGCCGGCTCGGCCTCGTCGGCGACCTCGACCTCCTCGGCCTCGGCCTCCTGGGCGGCCTCGGCCTCCGGGGTCTGCTCGTCGGCCGGAGCCTCCTCGGCGGACGCTTCCGGTGTCTCCTCTGTCTCCTGCTTCTCTTCCTCGGCCATCATCCTGGTCCCTATCGCCTCAGTTCCCTATCCAGATCGATGCCGCGCTGGCGTGCGACAGTGAGCATCCGCGCGACGTCGCGCCGGGCCGCCCCGAGCCCCGCTGAGTTCTCGAGCTCGCCGGTCGCGTGGCGGAAGCGCAGGTTGAAGGCCTCCTCGCGAGCCTGCTTGAGCCGCTCGACGAGGTCGTGGTCGTCGAGCGCATGGACCTCCGACCCCTTCACTCCGCCACCCCCTCGCGCTTGACGAACTTCGTCTTGATCGGCAGCTTGTGGCCCGCCAGCCTGATCGCGTCGCGGGCGAGGTCCTCGGGGACGCCCGCCAGCTCGAACATGACACGGCCCGGCTTCACGACCGCGACCCAGCCCTCGGGATTTCCCTTGCCCGATCCCATGCGGGTCTCAGCCGGCTTCTTGGTGTATGGCTTGTCGGGGAAGATGTTGATCCAGACCTTCCCGCCGCGCTTGATCTTGCGCGTCATCGCGACGCGGGCGGCCTCGATCTGGCGGTTCGTGATCCAGCCGCGCTCCAGCGCCTTCAGCCCGTACTCGCCGAACGCCACCTGATGGCCGCCCTTCGTGTTCCCGCGCATGCGGCCTCGCTGGACCTTGCGGTGCTTGACCCGCTTCGGCATCAGCATCAGGAGGAACCCTCCTGGGGCTTCGAGGCCTCGCCGCCCTGGGGCTCCGAGGGAGCATCCTGGGCCGCCGGTGGCTCGGCCTTCGCGGGTCCGGACGCCGCCGGCGGCCGCTCAGCGGCGGGTTGCTCCGTCCCCGGCTTCGTCTCCGCGGGCTGCTGCGGGGTTGATCCGCGTGTCTCGGGCCTCGACGTCACGTCTCCCTTTGCCCGCGGCGCTGGGGCTTCGGCGCGCGGTCGGCGCGGCGGGCGCTGGCGGGATCCGTCGCCGGGGGCACCGTCGCGGCTTCGCCCGCGGCCACGCCGGCGCGGCGCAAGGCCCTCCTCCTGCTCGTCGATCTGGCCCGAGCGGTAGCCCTCGGGCATCACCTCACCCTTGTTGATCCAGCACTTGACGCCGATCCGTCCGGTGGTCGTCCGCGCCTCGACGAAGCCGTAGTCGATGTCGGCACGCAGCGTGTGCAGCGGCACCCGACCATCGGAATAGCCCTCCGTGCGGGCCATTTCGGCGCCGCCAAGGCGCCCGGAGACCTGGACCTTCACGCCCTTGGCACCGGAGCGCATGGCGGAGGTGAGCGCCCGCTTCATCGCGCGACGGAAGGCGACGCGGTTCTGGAGCTGCTCGGCGATCGACTGTGCGACGAGCTGGGCGTCGAGCTCCGGGCGCTTGATCTCGCGGATGTTGACCTTCACGGGCTTGCCCGTGATCCGGTGGAGGTCGCGGCGGAGGGCATCGACCTCGGATCCGGACTTGCCGATCACGATGCCAGGCCGCGCGGTGTGGATGTCGACGGTCACCTCGCCCCGCTGCTTGACGATCCGGATGTCGGAGAGCCCGGCGTGGGAGAGCTTGCCGAGGATGTGGTCGCGGATTGCGATGTCCTCGAACAGGTAGTCCGAGAACTCGCGCTGGTTGAACCAGTTCGACTTCCAGTCGTGGATATAGCCAACCCTGAAGCCCTCGGGGTGGATCTTCTGTCCCATGCTCAGCCGGCCTCCTCAGTCGGGGTCAGGGCCACCTTGACGTGGCAGGTCCGCTTGTCGACGCGCGTCGCCCGACCGCGGGCCCGGGCACGCCAGCGTTTGAGGATCGGGCCCTCCTCAACCGTGATCTCCGAGATTCGAAGGTCGTCGCCCACCAGCTCGTGGTTGGCCTCGGCGTTGGCGGTCGCGGAGGCCAAGAGCTTCTCGATGTCGGTCGCCGCGCCGCGGGTCGAGAACTGCAGCAGCGTCCGGGCCTCCGGCACGGGCATGCCGCGCACCTGGTCGGCCACCAGCCGCGCCTTCCGGGGCGCCATGCGGACGTACTTCGCGCTCGCGCGCACGACCGGCACCTGCGTCTCCTGCTCGGTCGTCCTCGCCATCGCCTACCTCTCCGCCTTGCTGCCCGAGTGGGCCCGAAAGGTCCGGGTCGGCGCGAACTCACCCAGTTTGTGGCCGACCATCGACTCCGAGACGAAGACCGGCACGTGCTTGCGGCCGTCGTGGACGG
>DATAOX010000119.1:0-18189 GCA_036265555.1 Solirubrobacterales bacterium | reverse complement strand
TGGCTTGACCCTGGGACGACCGGTCCGGATCGAGATCCCACCGACACGCAATCGCTTCGAGGCCGACTACGTCGCGCCCGAGTTCCCGCTCGCGCGTGGATGGCTGCGGCAATCGGAGTCCGGGGACTTCGACCTCTTCACCGGCGGGAACCTGACGCCGGCGGCGTACCGCGAGTGGCTTCAGGATCGGGGCGTGAGCTACGTCGCGCTCGCCGACGCCGATCCTGATTACCTGGCGAAGGACGAGGACGAGCTGATCCGGGGCGGGCTCCCGTACCTGCACGAGGTTTGGTCGAACGACCACTGGCGTCTCTACCGTCTCGAGCACGCCGTCGGCCTGGCCTCGTCCGCTTCCCATCCGGCCGCGCCCTCGAGGTCGGGCCGCCTGGCGCGGGTCGGCGCGTCGAGCTTCGAGTTCTCGGCTCGAGCCTCGGGCTCCTATCTCGTCCGCATCCACTACACGCCCTACTGGACCGTGACCTCCGGCGACGCCTGCGTCAGTCGCGACGGGGATTGGACGCGACTCGAGGTCCACCGGCCCGGGCCGGTGGAAATCGCCGCCCGCTTCAGCGTCGGCGGGCTGCTGCGCCGCGATTCCGCGTGCTCGGGATAGTCCTGGCGCTCGCTTCGAGCGTTGCGTGGGGCACCTCCGACTTCCTCGGCGGACTGCGCACCCGGCGCATGTCTGCCCTGACGGTGCTGCTGGTCAGTCAGCCCGTCGGGCTGGCGCTGGCGCTCGGCGTCGCGCTGGCCGTCGGCGGCGACGCCCTCAGCGCCCGGGACGCCGCGATCGCCGCCGGCGCGGGCGCGACCGTGGTCATGGCGCTCGGAGCGTTCTACCGCGCGATGGCCCTCGGATCCGTCACCGTCGTCGCGACGATCGGCGCGCTGGGCGTGCTGGTGCCCGTCGGCGCCGGCCTGGTCCAGGGCGATCGGCCCAGCGCGCTCCAGGCGGTCGGCGCGATCGCGGCGATCGCGGGCGTCGCGCTGGTCGTGCGGGAGCCTGACCCGGAATGGCGAGCTGCGAGCAGGGTCGCCATAGGCCTGGCGGCTTTGGCGGCGCTCGGCTTCGGCACCTTCCTCCTGGGGCTCGACGTCTCCTCGGGGCCGCGACCGGCGTGGACCATCGTCGCGGCTCGCATCGGAAGCGTCGCGACGCTTCTCGCCGTGGCCGCGTTCGCGCGCCCCTCGATGCGCTTCGATCGGTCGCTGCTGCCCTCGCTGTTCGTGATCGGCTTTTTCGACGTGCTCGCGAACTCGCTGTTCGCGGTCGCCACGAACCATGGCCTGCTCGCGCTCGTCGCGGTTGGCGGGTCGCTCTACTCGGCGGTGACGGTGCTGCTCGCTCGGTTCGTGCTCGGCGAGCGGCTGGCGGTCCCACAGCGCGGGGGCCTCGTCGTCGCGCTCGCGGGCGTCGCCCTCATCGCCGCCGGCACCTAGTCGGCGGCGCTCAGAGGGCCCCCCAGCGGCACCTCGAGCCCGAAGAGCTCCTCGATCCGCGCGATGGTCGCCGCCGGCTCGCGGTGCAGTATCGAGGTCATGCCGACGGCCTCTGCGCCCGCGCAGTTCTCGCGCAGGTCGTCGACGAAGACGCAGAGCTCAGGTGGCTCCTCGAGGCGCTCGGCGGCGAGCCGGTAGATCTCCGGCTGTGGCTTGTGCAGGCCGACCTCGGCGGAGATGACGGCGGCGTCGAACAGCTCATCGAGCATGTCGCGGTCGTAGTGGGAGGTGCTCCACGAGTTCGAGACCAGCCCGGTCTTGATGCCCCGCTCGCGCGCGGTGCGGACCGCAGCGACCATCGGCTCGCAGGGCAGCATCCCGCGAAACATGCTGTCAATGAGATCGGTGGCCTCGTCGAGGCCCAGGCGCTCCGCGAACCGGCGCTCGAACTCCCGCTCCTCGATCGCTCCGGTCTCAAGTCGGCGAAGGTCGGCGAGCGCCTCGGGATCCCCGCGGAAGAGCCGCTTGACGGTGTCCTCCTCGAGCCCTTTGGCTCGGCAGAAGTCGGCGAAGCTGTCCCACACCGACGTCGTCAGCACGCCGCCGAAGTCGACCAGCAGGGCGGTGTAGTCGTGGGGCTGGCACGTAGGATCTGGGGGCATGTTTGTCGACGAGCGTCTAGCGACGAGTCAGGCTGGTCAGGCGGCGAAGCCGCCGCATTAGGCGTGGGCGCGGACGAGGCTATCGACCAGCCGAGGCTCGACGAGTGGTTCGCGCGCGAGGTGAACGGCGCCCGGACGCCGCTCAGATTCGAGCGGATATCCGGCGGTCGTTCGAATTTGACCTATGGGGTCACCGACGCCCGGGGTGGGCACTGGGCGCTCCGGCGCCCACCGCTCGGCAGACGGCTGGCCTCCGCTCACGATATGGCACGCGAGCACAGGATCCTCGCGGCGCTGGGACCGACCGATGTCCCCGTCCCCCCCGTGGTCGCGCTGTGCGAGGACGAGTCCGTCAATGGCGCCCCGTTCTACGTCATGGAGTTCGTCGACGGGCCCATCCTGCGTACTCGCCAGGACGCGGAGGCGGAGTTCGATGAGCCTGATCGCAGGGCGATCGGAGAGCGGGTCGTGGACACGCTCGTCGCGATCCACGGCGTGGACCCCGAGCAGGTCGGACTCGGAGCGTTGGGAAAGAGAGAGGAATACGTCGCCCGCCAGCTCCACCGCTGGCACGGCCAGTGGGAGAAGTCGAAGACGCGCGAGGTCGAGCTCGTCGACGACGTCCACAAGCGCCTGTCCGAGCGGATTCCCGAACAGGGCCCGGCGACGATCGTCCACGGCGACTACCGGCTCGACAACATGATCCTCTCGCCCGACGGCGAGATCGCGGCCGTGGTCGACTGGGAGCTCTGCACCCTTGGCGATCCGCTCGCCGACGTCGGGATGCTCCTCGTCTACTGGTCGGAGCCCGGCGATGAGCTCATGCCGCTGTTCGACCCGCCGACCACCGCCCCTGGATTCCCTACCCGGGAGTTCGTCCGGACCCGCTACGCCGAGCGGTCCGGGCGCGACCTGGCGGAGATCGACTTCTACGTCGCCCTGGCCTGCTGGAAGCTCGCGGTCATCCTCGAGGGCGTCTTCTCCCGCTATGCGGCGGGCCAGTACGGAAAGGAGGCGGAGGCCTACGAGCAGTTCACCGAGGTGGTCGAGCGTCTGGCGGCGGGCGCCGACGAGGCGGAACGGCGACTGGATTAACCAGGCCCCAACGCGCAGCCGGTCGAACGGTGCAAAACCCGCGCTATGCGCGGGAAATGCACCTTTCGACGGGAATGAGGAGGTCGGCCGGCGCTACGCGGGTGCCCTCGCTGCCTCGCCTGAGCTCTGCACTGGCTCGGGGCTCGGTTCCTCGGCCTCCGCCTCCCGCGCCCAGTGGTTCAGCTCGCGACGCGCGATCACCATCTTGTGGACTTCGTCGGGCCCGTCGGCGACCTTCAGCATGCGAGAGAAGCGCCACATTCCAGCGAGGGGGGTGTCGTCGGACATGCCGAGCGCACCGTGGACCTGGATCGCCCGGTCGAGCACGTCCATCACGACGTTCGCGGCGACGACCTTGATCATCGAGATCTCGCGCCGCGCCTCGCGCTTGCCCTGGGTGTCCATCTTCCAGGCGGCCAGCAGGGTGAGCAGGCGCGCCTGCTCGACCTCCAGGCGCGACTTGGCGATGAAGTCCTGCACGAACTGCTTGTCGGCGAGCTTGCCGCCGAACGTCTCGCGCGAATTTGCGCGCCTGCACATCATCTCGATGGCGCGTTCGGCGGATCCGATCGCCCTCATGCAGTGGTGGATGCGCCCGGGGCCGAGTCTGTCCTGGGCGATCACGAAGCCGGCCTGGCGGGGGCCGAGCAGGCTCGACTCGGGCACGCGGCAGTCCTCGTATCGGATCTCGCAGTGGCCCGGCCCCCCGTCGTGGCCCATCACCGGAACCGGGCGCACCAGGTCGAACCCGGGGTTGTCGGTCGGGACGAGGATCATCGACGCGCGCCCGTATGGATGGGCGTCGGGATCGGTGACACACATGACGATCGCGACCGCGGCCCCGACCGCGCCGGACGTGAACCACTTGTGGCCGTTGATGACCCACTCCCCGTCCGTTAGCTCGGCGCGCGTGCGCAGCGTGGTCGGGTCGGAGCCGGACACCTCGGGCTCGGTCATCGAGAAGCACGACCGGATGTCGCCCTCCAGCAACGGATCGAGCCACTGCGTGCGCTGGTCGTCGCTTCCATGCTCCGCGAGGATCTCCATGTTCCCCGTGTCCGGCGCGGCGCAGTTGAACGCCATCGGCGCCACCGCCGGGCTGCGTCCCATCTCCTCGCAGATGACGCCGTATTCCCAGTTCGTGAGCCCGGCGCCGTAGCGCTCGTCGGGCATGAACAGGTTCCAGAGGCCGGCCTCCCGCGCCTTCGCGCGAACCTCGACCAGGATCCGCGGGTACGGCGTCCCGGGAGCGACCTCGTCGTCGAGCGCACGTAGAGCCTCCAGCTCGACGGGGTAGACGTGCTCGTCCATGAACGCGCGGATCCGGTCGCGGAGATCGACGACGCGCGGGCTCAGCTCGAAGTCCACGAGGGGAGCGTACCCCCGGCAGGGGTGCCGCCGGGTTGCGATCGCTAGCCCGCCGGCGCGGTCGCCTGACGCGTCCCCTCACGAATGCGCTGGCGGTGGAGCCCGATCTGGAAGGCGAAGAGTCCCACGATGACCAGCGCCGCGACGCTGAGCGACGGAATGAGGACAGCGGACGGCACCTTCTCCTTGATGATCAATGTGATCGCGGACGCGACCATCACGACGCCCAATGCGTTCCGCAGGAGGCCGGTGGGCACCCTGACGGCGAGCTGGCTGCCGATCAGGACGCCCGGGATCGAGCCCAGGAGGATGTTGCCCGCAAGGGCCAGGTCGACGTTGCCGCCGACCCAGTGCGCCACTCCGGCCGCCCACAGCAGAATGGCCGCGTGGACGACGTCGGTCCCGACGACCCGCTGCGGCGTGAGGCGGAAGACGGCGATCAGCACGATCGCGATCAGCGTTCCGCTCCCGGCCGAGGTCAGGCCGATCACGAAGCCGGTGGTCGCGCCCGTGATGATCGCCGCGATGATGTGCCGGCGGTACAGGTGCATCGCGTAGCGCTCCGGGATCACGTCGCGCAGGAAGAGCGCACGGATGATGGTGGCGATGCCGACAACGAGGAGGGCCGCGCCCACCGCCCCGAGCACGACCTGATTTACGGTGTCCTCGCCGTAGGCGCTCTGGAGGATCTCGATGAGCCAGACGCCCAAGATCGCCATCGGGACGCTCCCGACCGCGAGCCAGAACACGATCGCGCGGTGGACCGTGCGGTGCTTCAGGTGGCGCCAGGCGCCGGCGGTCTTGGTGACGGCGCCGTAGAAGATGTCGGTCCCGACCGCGGTGACCGGCTGGATCCCGAACAGCAGGATGAGCAGCGGGGTCATCAGCGACCCGCCGCCCATCCCGGTCATGCCGATGAGCAGGCCGATTCCGAACCCGAAGATGACGATTACGGGGTCCATGACCGAGTTGCGCTTGCCCCTTTTGGCCCTTTCCAATCAGCTTGGTCGAGAGCCAGGCCGGCAGGCTAGCACCGGGCCCTCGGATCCACCCCCGATCGGGGCGCGGGGTCGCCTCTACCGCTTCGCCCAGGTGTCGGGGTCCTTCACGAGGCGACCCACCGGCTCCGGCAGGTCGTCGCTGCAGACGTCCGCGAGCGTGACCTGCTCCAGCACCGCGCGGAGGTTCGCCCGGACGGCGATCCAAACGTCTCGGAGCCGCTCCGCCGGCCCAGGGTACTCGGTGTCCTCCGGAGCCCAGTCCTGCACGTTCGCGAGCGGGCCCTCGACCGCGCGGATCACGTCGGCGATGGTGATGTCGTCGGCCGGCTTCGCCAGCCAGTAGCCGCCTCGTGCGCCGCGCTTCGCGCGGATCAGCCGGGCGTGCTTCAGCTCGAGGAGGATGTGCTCCAGGAACTGGAGCGGGATGTCCTGCGACTCGGCGAGCTGCTCGCCCTTGACCGGCTGCCCATCGGGCGCGGCGGCGAGCTCCAGCGTCGCGCGCACCGCGTAGTCGGCCTTTGCGGTGATCCTCATTTCGTCACAATTCGGCGCTTCATGATCGATCTACAGTCGCACTCGACCGTATCGGATGGGCAATTGCCTCCGCGCGAGGTCGCGGCTGCGGCGGCAGAGGCGGGCGTGACCGTGATGTCGCTGACGGACCACGATGCCGTCGCCGGCGTCGCCGATGCCGTGTCCGCCGCCGAGCAGGCCGGGATCGAGTGCGTGCCGGCGGTGGAGATGTCGTGCGTCCATCGCTACTCGGACGACCTCCACATGCTGGGGTACTGGGTCGACGTCGCGAGGATCGCGCCGGCGTGCGAGCGCGCCCAGCAGGAGCGGATCAAGCGAGCGAAGGAGATCATCGAGCGGCTCAACTCACTCGGGGTCTCGGTGCGGTTCGAGGACGCCCTCGCCCAGGCCGGTGCCGCCGATTCGATCGGCCGGCCGCACATCGCCCGCGCGGCGGGGGCGGGACCGGACCTGGGTCCCTTCTTCGAGGAGTACCTGGTCCCGGGCGCCAAGGCGTTCGTCGCCAGAAAGTGGCCGCGAGCCGAGGAGGCGGTCGAGCTGATCCACGGGGCGGGGGGCGTTGCCGTTGTGGCGCACCCCTACTGGGACGTCAGCGAGCAGGACCAGGTCCGCGACCTCGTGGAGAGCCTCGTGCGCGATGTCGGCCTCGACGGCATCGAGACCTTCTACCCCCCGCACACCAAGGCTCAGACGGCGCACTGCCTCGAGCTCTGCCGGGAGTTCGGTCTCGTCCCCACGGGCTCATCGGACTTCCACGGTCCGACGCACAAGGCGTTCGCGCGCTTCGGCGCCTACGACACCTATGGCCTCGGCGAGCCCGAGGTGCCGGTGAGCCCAGGCGCCGTTCCTTAGTCGGTTCTCAGGCTGAGGCGGGAAAATTCAGCGATGCGGATCCTGGTCGTCGACGACGAGCCGGCCGTCCGCGACTCGCTCGATCGCGCCCTGCGTCTCGACGGCTATGACGTGGATCTCGCCGCCGACGGCGGGGAGGGTCGCGCGAAGCTTCGTTGTCGCATCCCGGACGCGATCGTCCTCGACGTGTTGATGCCGGTGGTCGACGGAATCACGTTCTGTCGGGAGCTCCGAGCGGAGGGTTGCACGGTCCCCGTGCTCATGCTCACCGCGCGCGACGGCGTCTCCGATCGGGTGGCGGGCCTGGACGCGGGGGCGGACGACTACCTGGTGAAGCCGTTCGCGCTCGAGGAGCTGCAGGCGCGCCTGCGAGCGATGTTGCGCCGAACGAAGCCGAGTGGCGTTCTGGCATTCGAGGACGTCTCGCTCGACACCGGAACCTACGAGGTGCAGAGGGGAGGGCGGCAAATAGTCCTGACCCGCACGGAGTTCGAGCTGCTCCGAACGTTCATGGAGCATCCCCGGCAGGTGTTGATGCGCGCTCAGATCTTCGAACGGGTGTGGGGATATGACTTCGGACGCTCATCGAACTCGCTCGAGGTCTACGTTGGCTACCTGCGGCGAAAGCTCGAGGCCGGCGGCGAGCCGCGACTGGTTCAGACGGTGCGTGGAGTCGGGTACTCGCTGCGCGAGCCGCGATGACGCTTCGGCGCCGCCTGGCTCTGATCTCAGCGGCCGCGGTGGCCGTGGCGGTCGTGATCGCGTCCGTGATCGTCTGGTTCGTGGTGCGCGGGGATCTCCGCGGCCAGGTGGACCGGTCGCTCGAGGACCTCGCGGGCGGGGCAAGCCTGGCGCCGGCGCCGCACTCCGCCCGAGCGCCGGGCTTCGCGGTTCCGATTCGCCCGCGCGCCGGAGCGGACACGACCCCGCGCGGGGCGCCAAACCGGCGGCCCCTACCGTTCCTGGCGCTTCCAAGGCAGCCGCCAGGCGCTCCCGGCGCCCTCAGCCAGGTGGTGACGGGATCGGGCGAGGTCCTGAGGCCACCCAGCGAGTCGGCCGGGCTTCCGGTGACGCCTGCGGCACGCCAGGTGGCGACCGGGCATCGCGCAGCGTTCTTCTCAGACGCCGAGGTGGACGGAACCCACCTGAGGATTCTCACTCAGCGGATCGGTCCGAACACGGCGGTTCAGGTGGCCCGTTCGCTCTCAGACGTCGACGGGACGATGCGCAGGCTGGCGCTGCTCCTGGCCATTGTCGCCGCGGCGGGGGCGGCCCTCGCTGCCGTGCTCGGGCGGGTGGTCGCCCGCACCACGCTGGCACCGGTGGCGAGGCTCACGGAGACGGCCGAGCACGTCGCCCAGACGCGGGATCTGGGGAGTCGGATCGACGTTCCCGATCGGGGCGACGAGCTCTCGCGGCTCGCCGTCAGTTTCAACTCGATGCTCGCCGAGCTGGATCGCGCCGTCAGCGCCCGGCGCCGGCTGGTCGCGGACACGTCACATGAGCTTCGAACCCCCTTGACGAGCCTGCGCACGAATCTCGAGGTGCTCGCTCGCGAGGATGGTCTCGGCGAGATCGATCGATCCGCCCTGCTCCAGGACGTGGTCACCCAGCTCGAGGAACTCGGCGGCCTCGTCAGCGACCTGGTGGAGCTGGCCCGCGACGATGACGCCGATGCCCGCTCATTCGAGGCCGTCGCCCTCGACGATCTCGTCGCCGGCGCCGTCGAGCGGGCGGAGCGCTCGGCCCGGGAGGTGTGCTTCGAGACGGACCTGGCTTCGTGTGTGGTCTGGGGCGATCCCGACCGCCTGGCGCGGGCCATCGCCAACCTGCTCGACAATGCCGCAAAGTGGAGCCCCCTGGGGGCGAGCGTCGAGGTCGAGCTGTCGGCGGAGGGGCAGTTGACGGTGCGTGATCACGGGCCGGGCATCCATCCGGCGGATCTCCCTCACGTCTTCGATCGCTTCTACCGCGCCGCAGGCTCCCGGGGCAGGCCCGGCTCGGGCCTCGGCTTGGCGATCGTCCAAGAGGTCGCTCGCTCGCACGGCGGTTGCGTCGACGCGACCGCGGCGCCGGGAGGCGGGACGATTCTCGAGCTCCGAATCCCCCGACAGGAGCTCTCACCTAACTCTTCGGTTCCCCTCAGCTGACTCTCAGGCACGCCTGGTCTCCTGGGTCGACGAGACCCCGACCAAGGAGGACCGAATGAGGTGGATCAAGAACGAGTGGCGGAGCGTGGCGATACTCGCCCTCGCCGTGGCCGCGATCGCGGTGCCCGCATGGGCAAGCTCGGGAGGAGGCGGCGAGGTTCAGCAGGCCTCGGAGCCCGCCGACTCCGGTGCGAGCCGGGTTGATCTTGCGCCGATGCCGTCCGGGTCGGGCGATTGGGTCGCGCTGGACCCGGCTGGTCGTCAGCAGCTGGATCAGGCCGTCCAGTGCATGGCAGACCGCGGTTTCGGCGGCTCCCAGCCGGGCGGCGGGGACGGCGGCGGTGCGTTCATCCCCCGCTCGGAGACCGGTACCGACGCGTTCAAGCGGGCCGCAAGCCAGTGTCAGCTTCCGCCGCCACCCACCGACGCGCAGATCAGGCACTTCGGCTGCGCGGACGCGCGGGCCCGGGGCGAGGCCAGAACTCGCGGGTCCGGCTAGCCCGCCGCCGCGAGGGAAGACCCCACGCCAAAGTCCCGCTGCGCAAGGCGGGGAGCGAGATGGAGTACGCAAACGCATCATCGGCGACGAGATAGACGGTCCCTTGAAGGGTTGACCTCACCATGAGAGGTCAACCCTTCAACGGCGCGTCACTGGGGAGCGGTTTGAAGGGTTTGCGTTTGGCCCCGCTGCTCGGGCACGTTTAGTCCGGCTGCGGGATTCCCCTCGCTGCCGATTCAAGCGGCCAGCTCGCCGGACGACCCGGCAGTCGGTCTCGCGCTACCGCGCCGCCGCGAGCTCGGTCGCCGGGATCAGGCCGCGGCGCTCGAGGTAGACGATGATCTGCTGCGCCGACTCCTCGGGCGACTGCTTGTCGGTCTCGATCACGAGCTCCGGATCGTCGGGCGGCTCGTATGGGTCCGATATGCCCGTGAATTCCTTGATCTCGCCGGCACGCGCCTTGGCGTAGAGCCCCTTCACGTCGCGCTCCTCGCAGACCTCGAGCGGAGCCTTCGCGTAGGCCTCGATGAACCGCTCGCCCATCTTCTTCCGCGCTTCGTTGCGGATCTCGCGGTAGGGAGAGATCGCCGCGGTGATGACCGGTACGCCGTTGCGGGAGAGAAGATCCGCGACGAACGCGATCCGACGGATGTTCGTGTCCCGGTCCTCCTTGGAGAAGCCGAGGCCCTTGGAGAGGTTCTCCCGGACGATGTCGCCGTCCAGCACCTCGAGCTTCGATCCGCGCCGGCGGATCTCCTTGACCAGGAGCGTGGTGATGGTGGTCTTCCCCGAGCCGGAGAGGCCCGTGAACCACAGGCAAAAGCCCTTGTCGTCTTCAGCGGCCATCGGTCGCTGACTCCTTTCTGTAAGCGTCGATCAGGATCTCGGCAACCTCTTCCCGCGAGAACTCCGGCGGCGGCTTCTCGCCGCCGGCCAGCATCTCTCGAACCTTGGTACCCGATAGGACCAGGTGTGATTCGCCGGGATGGGGGCAGGTCTTGTTCGACGCCATGTCCTCACAGTCATGGCACCAGAACGTGTGCTCGAAGAACAGCGGCTCGATGCCGAGCTGGTCGAGGTCGATGTCGTCGAAGATCCGCTGCGCGTCGTAGGTGCCGTAGTAGTCCCCGACCCCGGCATGGTCGCGGCCGACGATGAAATGGGTGGCGCCGTAATTGCGGCGGATGATCGCGTGGAGCACTGCCTCCCGCGGGCCGGCGTAGTGCATCTTCGCCGGGTTTACCCCCAGGATCACCCGGTCCTGGGGGTAGTACTTCTCCATCAGCACCTCGTAGCAGCGCATGCGGACATCCGCGGGGATGTCGCCCGGCTTCGTCTCGCCGATCAGCGGGTGCAGGAACAGCCCGTCGGAGACCTCGAGCGCCGCCTTCGTCAGGTACTCGTGCGCACGATGGATCGGATTGCGCGTCTGAAATGCGACGATCCGCTTCCAGCCGCGGTCGGCGAATGCCCTGCGCGACTCCTCCGGGGTGAGGTAGCGGCGCATGAATGCCTCGTCGTGGTCCGGAAGAGCGTCGGGTTCGACCGGCCCCGCGATGCAGCGCGAGCCCTCCCGCCGGATGGCCGCCACGCCGGGATGCTCGTCGTCGGTCGTCAGATAGACCTTCTCCGCCTCGGTGTCGATGCCGCGGTCGAAGATCTCCTCGACCGTCAACCGGCCGAGCCCTTTGCCGTTGGGCGCCGACAGCTCAATCACGTCGCCGACCCTGGCGTCGAGGTCGGTGGCCAGCGTGATCGGTATCGACCAGATCTCGTCCGGCTTCGTCGTGAGACGCATGTCCTCGCAGACGGAATGCCAGTCATCGGAGCCCATGAAACCCGCGAGCGGCGCGAAGCCGCCGTTCGCGAGCAGCTCGAAGTCCGAGGCCTGGCGCGCGGTGAGCGTCAGCGCCAGGGCCGTATCAGGGCTACCCATTGATGCCGCACTCCGACCGATCGGTTCCGGCCCAGCGGCCGGCGCGTGCGGCCTCGCCCTCGCCGGGCTTCGTGGTGCAGGGCATGCACCCGATCGACGGATAGCCCTGGTCATGCAGTGGGTTGTAAGGCACGTGGTGATCCTTGATGTAGTTCCAAACTCGCTTGTCGTCCCAGTCGGCCAGGGGGTTCAGCTTCCAGAGGCCGAATCGCTTGTCCCAGCCGAACTTCGCGGCCGACGCCCGGGTCTCCGAGTCGACCCTGCGGATACCGGAGACCCAGCAGTCGACGCCCTCGAGCGCCTCTCGCATCGCCTCCACCTTGCGGATTCCGCAGCAGGCGTCCGGATCGCGGCGCCACAGGTTAGCGCCGAACCGCTGCTCCTGCTCGGCGAGCGAGATCCCCGCGAACCGGTCGAACTCGATCCCGAAGTGCCCCGCGAGCACGTCACGGGTCTCATAGGTCTCCGGAAACAGGAGCTCCGTGTCGAGGTAGAAGAACCGCGCGCCGGGCTCGGCCCGGTGCGCGATGTCGACGATCACCGAGGTCGTCTTCTGGAAGGACACGGCAAAGCGAAGGCCGGGGTGGAAGGATTCGATCGCCCACGCGATCGCATCCTCCGCCGCCATGTCCTCCACGACTGCCGAGATCTCGCTGGGGTCCACCACGCGGCCGTCGATGGTAGGGAGGTGCCGGTCGCGGCCGTTGCCGCTGGCGCCGTTGCCGTTGGCGTTCGCCACGTCCACGTCTTCGGCGTGAAGCGGGCGAGGCCTGGTCTCGAGGGCGGTGCGCTGCGGTCTCATACCGCGCACTCGCCCTCGCCTCGCTCGACCTTGTAGGGCTCCGAGCGGCTCCAGTCGATGAAGTGGTCGAGGTTCTCGAGGCTGAACTCCACCGGCATCGAGAGGTCCTTGACCGACTCCTCGAAGTGGGCGGTGCCGATGCGCTCCGCGTACTGGTTGAAGGTCTCGCCGTCGGTGCGTTCGTCCTCGTACATCCGGATCCAGCGCTCCACGGCGTCGGGCACCCGCTTGGCGGGCAGGCGCGACTTCAGCCGCCGGCCGAAGACGACCTCGCCCGGGCCGTTGCCGCCGATGTGGGGGATGTAGGCGGGTACCTGCCGGCCGGCGACCTTGAGCGAGGCGCCGTAAAACCCGATGCTCCCGATGTGGTGCTGTCCGCAGCCGTTGGGGCAGCCGGACATCTTGATCTGGATCTGGCGGGTCAGCGGATCGGTGAGCTGCATCGCCTCCATCCGCTCCTGTACCGCCTGGTTCAGGCCCATGGAGCTCGTGATCCCGAGCTTGCAGCTGTCGGTGCCCGGGCAGCTGACGACGTCCTCGACCTCATCGGCCCCGGAGCCGGCGAGCTCGAGCTCCTCCAGCCGGGACCATACGTCGTAGATCGACTCGTCGCGGACCCAGCGCAGGACGAGGTTCTGCTCGACGCTGGTGCGGGCGTAGCCCCCGGTGAAGTCGCGCATGATCTTGGCCAGGCCGCGAAACTGGTCCGGCCTGAGGTCGCCGCGCGTCACCTTGACGACCACGGTGCTGAAGCCGTCCTGACGCTGCGGCTGGGCGTTGGACTCGAGAAAGCGCTCATAGGCGGTACGGTCACCGTTCGGGCTCGCCGCGGCCGGCCCGGGCGGCGGCGCGTGCTCCTCCTCGTCGTCGATCAGCATCAGCCGGTCCAGTTCGAAATCCCGCTCGGCGACCCAGTCCCCCTCGAGCTCCTCGTCCACGAGCTCGCGGAAGGCCTCGATGCCGATCTTGTCCACCAGGACCTTGATCCGCGCGCGAGCGCGATTCTTGCGGAGCCAGTCCTGGCGGTCGAAGATGCGCACGATGGCCTCGGCGACCTTCAGGTACTCGCCGCTGTCGAGCTCAGCGAACTCGCGAACCGTCTGGGCGATGCGCGGCATGATCGAGGTGCCTCCTCCCACGACCATCTCGACGCCGCGGACGCCGTCGCGGACCTTCGGGATGAACCCGAGATCGTGGATCCCGGTGATGGCGCGGTCGGCCTCGGATGCGGTGAATGCCGTCTTGAACTTGCGCGGCATCACCTGGGTCGTCGGGTGCCGGACGAAGTACCGGACATAGGCGGTCGCGTAGGGGGTGATGTCGAAGGGCTCGTCTGCGGAGACTCCCGCGTACGGGTCGCCGGTGACGTTGCGCATCGTGTTTCCGCAGCCCTCACGTGTGGACAGACCGGCCTCGGAGAGCACGCGCAGGGCCTCAGGCGCCTCGGCGGTCGGGATGTGATGAAGCTGGATGTTCTGCCGCGTCGTGATGTGTCCCTTTTTGAGCGGCGTGAATCGCTCGGCGACCTCGGCGAACCTCTCCATCTGCTCCGGGCTCACGCCGCCAAGCGGCAGCTTCACGCGGATCATCTGGACCTCGGGCTGGCGCTGCCCGTAGACCCCCTGCTTGAGCCGGAACGGGATGTAGGTGTCCTCCTCGATGTCCCGGTGGAGGAACCTGGTCGTCTCGGTCTGGAAGTCCTCGAACTCGTGCTCGAGGATCGGGATCACGTGCCCGGGGACGTTCTCGTAGACCTCCGGGTTCTCGAGCGAGCCGACGGGCCCCTTTCCCTTCCGGCCCTTCTCGGGATCGACGTCGAGCTCATGCTCGGCGGCGATGCGATCGGCCGCGGAGCGCTGCTCCACCGCAGTGGGTTCCATCGCGCCATATTACACAAATCCTGACCGGCTTTAGGGCATTTAGCGAGGGCCCCGCAGCTTCCGCGGCCAGGTCAGCGCGCCCGCCCCGCCGTTGTCGGATCTATCGCGCTATAGGCGATAAATCCGACAATCGCGAGTGTGGTGCGGGGCTGCGCGCTAGTCGACGTCGGTGCCCTCGATGAGGAAGGCGACGCGCACGTGTGCGCGGTACTCGTCCAGGTTTTCGCCCCGGATGCCGGTGCTGACGATGTCGACGGCGCGGATGTTTCGGAGCGAGCTCTGCGCCTGCTTCAGCGCCTGCATCGCCGCGTCGTCGGTGGACGTCTTCGAGCTTCCAACCAGCTCGATGATCTTGACAACCGCCACTTTTCCTCCTGTCGGTCGGACATAACGGACGGAACGGCTGCTTTCGGACCTTGTTTTATCCGGTCCGCGGCCCCCAGGCAAGCGCCGGCGCGCTCGCGACCCCCTCCTCGAGCGCAGCGCGCTGCCACCGGCTCTGCGTGGACGGAGTGGCGGCGGGAGTGGGGGCAGTATCGGCGAGGAATTGCTCGACGGCCGCGACGACCGCAGCGGCCTCCGTCTCGGACGCGGGTTGCGTCAGCAGCCGGATGTCCGGCCGCGGGGGTCTGCGCTCGCCGTTCCTCGACACGGACGGCAGTCTAGTCTCGCCCTCATGCCCAAGGTCCCGGTGCTCGACGGTGAGGCGGTGATGGCGGCGATTGAGCCGGTCGCAGCGATCGACCGCGTGCGGCTCGCGTTCGAGCGCTACGCCGCCGGGGACTGGGTGATGCCCGCGAAGGTCTACCTGGATTCGCCGCCGAACGGGGACTTCCGCGCGATGCCGGCGCGCGGGGAGGGCTTTGCCACGTTGAAGTGGGTGACCTCGTTTCCGGGCAACTCGGCGCGCGGCCTGCCGGTCGTCACCGGCGCGCTGCTCCTGTCCGATGCCGAGAGCGGAGAGCTCCGGGCGATCATGGATTGCGCCGCGATCACATCGCTGCGGACGGGCGCCGCCGCGGCGCTCTCGGCGCAGGTGCTCAGTTCGACGGACGCCCGATCGGTCGGCATCATCGGCTGCGGGGTCAACGGCGCCTGGGCGGCACGCTGCCTCGCCGCCGCGGGATACGGGCCGGGCGTATGCGTCGACGCGCGTCCCGCCGTGGCGGAGGCGCTGGCCGCGGAGCTCGGGTGGACGGCCGGGAGCCGTGCGGAGGGGGCGGCCCAGGACGTCGTGGCGACGATCACGCCGGGCAACGAGGCGGTGATCTTCGACTCAGATCTCCGGGAGGGTCAGCACATCGCGGCGCTGGGCGCGGACGCCAAGGGCAAGGCCGAGATCGATCTTCCCGCGGTCGAACGCTGCCGTCTCTTCTGCGACGAGTGGGCGCAGGCGTCGGCCGGTGGTGAGCTCTCCGGCGGGTCCGCCGCCGGCATCGTGGTCCGCGACCGCGTGACGGAGCTCGGTGAAGTGATCGCGGGTCGTGCGGAGGGCCGCCGCGCCAGTGAGGAGATCACGCTGTTCGACTCCACGGGCCTCGCGATCCAGGACCTCGGAATCGCTATTGCCGTGTACGAATCGTGGCGCGACGGCGTGGTCGAGGCGGCGCTGGTGACCCTCTAGGCCCAACCAAACCGTCGAAGGGTGCATTTCCCGCCTATGCGCGGAAAATGCACCGCTCGACCTGGGGGGCGCCCGAACGTCCGGGGGGCTCGACCGTCCGGATCGGCTATTTCTCGCCGTTCTTCGCCTGGCCGGGAGGGACGGTCCCACCCTCTGCCTTCTTCGCCTGGCCCGGCGGCAGCTCCGTGCCACCCCCTGCCTTCTTCGCCTGGCCCGGCGGCAGCTCTCCCTCGTCCGACGGCGCGGGCGGCGGCTCCGAAGCCACGGGCGGCGGCGTCGAGCTCGTTGCGGTCGACGTGGTGGTCTCGACCGCTGTGGACGTCGTGGTCGCGCTGGCCTTGGGGGCCTTGTCGCGAGCGCCCGCCTTCGGCGTGTGGTCGGAGCCGCCGCCGGCGAGCGCCACCGCCACGATCCCGCCGATGATCGCAAGCGCGACCAGCACCGCTGCGACCCGTCGCCCCTTCCCCTCGATCACCCGGGGGCCCGGCCCCGCCGCGACCCCGATCGGGACCGTCGCTGTCGTCGCTCGAGCTTCGTACGTGTCGAGCAGACTCCTGGCCTGAGTCGCCGAGGCGGGGCGCTCGAGGGGGTCGTCGGCCGTTAAGCGGTCGATCAGCGCCTCGATCTGTGGCGCCTCTCGGCCTGCCTGTGCTTCCCGCAGCACGACCCCGAGCGCGTACAGATCGGAGCGCTCGGTCGCCTGGTTGCCGGCGAGCACTTCCGGCGCCATGTACTTCAGCGTCCCGATCACCTCGCCCGTACCGGTGATTTGCGTCGCGTCCTCGGGCTGTGCGATGCCGAAGTCGGTCAGCCGGGCGTCGCCGTCGCGATCGAGGAGCACGTTCGACGGCTTGACGTCGCGATGAACGATTCCCGCCCCGTGGATCGCGTTGAGCGCGCCGAGTAGCTCACGGGCGAGTCGGTCGAGATCGACCTCGTCGGCGCCTTCGGCGCGGATGCGGTCGGTGAGCGTGCCGCCCGCGACGTACTCCATGACGATGTATGGGCGCTCCGCCTCGCCCGAATAGTCGAACATCCGCACCAGATTGGGATGCGAGACCCGCGCCGCGACGCGCGCCTCGCGACGAAACCGCGCGACATAGACGGGGTTCTCGGCAAGGACGTCCGAGAGGACCTTCACGGCGACATCGCGGCCGAGCTCCTCATCGCGCGCCAGCCATACCGTCGCCATCCCACCGGTAGCGATCTTGCGATCGAGGAGATACCGGTCGCCGATCGTCGACGCTGACCCGAATGCGCTCGTGCCCTCCGGGCTCATCGCCGGGCGCGGTTCAGCTCCGGCCGGTGGGCGGGAGCGGCTGGGTGGCGGTCTCGGCCTCGAAGTCCGCCGAGGCGGGCCCCGGCTCAGGTCGGCGAGGGGAAGCGGGTGGCGGCGCGGCGGACGCTCCCTCCTGCGAGCGAAGCGCGATGACGAGGGAGACGCGGGCCCTGCTCAGGATCGCGCCGGCGCCCAGCACCACGGCCGAGCCCAGGGCGAGCCACGCCCCGACCTCCGGGGAGTCGCCGCGCGCCGTCGGCGGGTGATTGATCAGCGACACGACGACGATCACCATCGCCGCACCCGCGAGCGCGGACAACCAGCGCTCCGGGATCATGTGCTCGTCGCGCACGCCCGTTCGTCGCGCGGGCAGGATCGCAGCAATGGACGCGATGCCGATGGCGGCAAGCACGATGTCCCACACCTCCAAGACCGTCCATGCGCTCCGCCCGGGCTCGTACCAGCTCAGAAACATCCTGGCGATGAGCGCAATCGCGCCGATCGCAACCAGCGCCTGCCCGCCGTTGATCCGTTCAGGCATCGCCCAACCCCTACCCGAATCGCCGACGGATACGACCCCGCTACGAGCCGGCGGTTCGCGTCGCTGCCGTCACAAGGCGTCAGGCCGCCCTCAGGCGAGTCACAGCGCGCAGCGTTCTCTCCACGTGTCCCGGGTCGTACCTGACCTGCCAATGCGTGAACCGAAGCTGAGTCAGTCCCGCCGCCGTATGCGCCTGATCGCGAAGGCGATCTCTCGCCTGCTGCTCCGCAGTCCGGTGATATCGAAGCCCATCAGTTTCGACGACGAGGCCAAGTCCGGCCAGAAGAAGTCGACACGGAACCCGTTCACCACCTGCTGGGTTTGCGGCGTAGGCAGTCCCGCTCGTGCCGCGACCGGAAGAAAGCGTCGCTCGAGCTCGCTCTCGGTGAGGACGAATCCGCTGCGGTCGAGAACGGCCCTGATCGCGCCCACTCCCCGCTGCCCGCGCCGCGCCTCGAGCTCCTCCCGGAGCTCCATGGGCGTGACCAGATCGAGCCTGTCGGCTTCGTTGATGGCCGCTTCGAGT
>DATAOX010000118.1:0-5707 GCA_036265555.1 Solirubrobacterales bacterium | reverse complement strand
GGCACGCCCAGCGCGCCGCCGGGGAACCGGAGGCGCAGGTTCGAGCCGGCCACGCGCAGGTCACACGCGACCGCCACCTCCGCCCCGCCGCCGACGCATGAGCCGTGGCACGCGGCGATCGTCGGCCTGGGGAACGCGGTGAGGTCGTCGTAGAGCTTCGCGAACAGCTCCATGCGGCGCACGCGGCCCTCGGCGTCGAGCTCCTCGCGCACGTCGGCCCCGGCCGAGAGCCCCATGTGATCGGTCGAGGAGACCACGAGCACCCGCACGGCCTCGTCCTCGCGCGCAGCGGCCACGTGTCCGGTGAGCTCCTCCAGCATCTGAGTGTTCATCGCGTTGCGGGCCTCTGGACGGTCGAGACGAAGGAGCGCGACTCCCGCGTCGTCGACGTCGTAGGTGGTGAGCGTCGCGTTCAATCGATCACCTCGCCCATCGGGTCGGCGTGCTCCTCGGCGATCTCACGGACCAACCGCTCGATCTCGTCAGCGCTCCGCTCGACCACCTTGCGGACGTCATCCTGGGACTCGCCGAACCGCGACAGGACGTAGCGGGCCACAACGTCCGGGTCGGTCGAGTCCGGGCGCCCCACCCCCACACGGACCCGCCAGAACTCCGGCCCACCGAATGCACGGGCGAGGCTCTTTAGGCCGTTGTGGCCTGCGAGCCCCCCACCGAGCCGGCTGCGAACCTCGCCGAACGGCAGGTCGATCTCATCGTGCACCACAATCGTGTTCTCGAGGGGCGCCTTCAGCGAGCCCCGGGCCGGACCCGCCGACCGTCCGGAGTCGTTCATGTAGGTCTGTGGCCGGAGCACGGCCACCCGCGGTCCGCCCGCGGCGGCTCGACCCTCGGAGAGCAGGCCGCGAAACCGCTCCTTCGGGCGCGAGAGCTCCCAGCGGCGCTCGAGCTCCGCGGCGACCTGAAAGCCGACGTTGTGGCGGCTGCCCTCGTAGCGGGCTCCTGGGTTGCCAAGGCCGACGATCAGCACCCGCTGATCGGTGCCCGCGGTGCCGGCCTCGCGGGGGACTCGGCCGCGCCGCAGCCGGTCCAGCAGAGACAGCGGCCGCTACTCCTCTTCGGATTCCCCGCCCTCGGCGGGGGCCTCGCCCTCCGGGGGAGCCTCGCCCTCGGGCGCCTCCTCGCCCTCCGGCACCTCGCCCTCCTCGCCGACGAGCTCGGCCTCCTCCTCGACCTCGGGCTCGGGCTCCTCCTCGACGCGCGGAGGCGAGAGGGTGGCGATGGTGATCTCGTCCGGGTCCGCGCCCTCACCCAGCGCGAACTCGACGCCCTCGGGGGGAACCAGCGCGCTCAGCTGAAGCGTGTCGCCGATCGACATCCCGGAGACGTCCGCGGGGATGCTGTCGGGAATCGCCGTCGGCAGCGCCTCGATCGTGATCTGGTGCGTCACGTGCTCCAGCACGCCGCCCTCCTTCACACCGGGCGCCTCTTCCCCGCCGATCAGCTCGATCGCGACCTCGGCCTCGATCTCCTCGTCGAGCTTCACCTCGAGCAGGTCGAGATGCAGAAGCGATCCGCGAACCGGATCGCGCTGCTCCTCCTTGACCACGACGGGCGTGGCCCCGGAACCGTCGAACTGGACGTCGATCAACGCCCCGCCGTGAACCAGGACCGCACGCGCCTCGCGCTCGGGAACCTGGAAGTGACGCGCCTCCTCGCCACCGCCGTAGACGATGCCTGGAACGAGCCCGGAGCGCCGGAGCCGGCGGGTTGGGCGCGAGCCGAACTCGGTGCGATCCGAGACGTTGAGGGTGGCGCGGTCGGAGGCCATGCGGTCGTTGAGGATAGAGAAGGGCGGTGGCGCGGGGCGGCTCTGGCGGCGAGCCCCGGGGAATGGGCAGCGCCAACGTGAATTTGAGCAAGTAGGGGCGAGCCCGGAGGGACCCCACTTCCGACCATTGTCGAAAAACGGCGACCTGGGTGCCGTTTTTCGACAATCGCTGAGTGGGGTGACACGAAGGGCGCGCGGATCCGCGCGGAACGCCGGCGGGTCCGCACGGGACGCCGGCGCAACGGGTCCGCCGCCTCCACGAGCCCGACCCCGTTTGCGGCACCATCCCCGCCTGGGCGGGCGGTTGCCGGGTTGTCGCCCGTGGATCGTCTTTGCATACTTGGTGGGATGTCCGAGGACAAGATCCCCAGGGGCAGGATCCGCCGGTCGGCGAAGCTCGGAACGGCGATGGGCACGCAGGCGACCCGCTATGCCGGGACGCGGGCCGCAAACGTCACCCGCGGCAGCGACGAGGCCGAGCGGCGGCTGGAGGGGCGACACCTCGAGACCGCGGTGAAGATGGCGTCGATCCTCGGCGAGATGAAGGGGGCCGCGATGAAGATCGGCCAGCTCGCCTCGTTCATCGACACCGAGTTCCTGCCGCCCGAGTACGCGGAGCTCTACCAGGAGCAGCTCGCGCAGCTCCGCACCTCGGCGCCGGCGATGTCGTGGGAGAAGGTCAGCAAGGTCCTGGACGATGAGTACCTCGGCGAGCCGCTCGAGGAGCTCTTCGCCGACATCGAGACGGACGCGTTCGCGGCGGCGTCGATCGGCCAGGTGCACCGGGCGACGCTCCATGACGGCCGCCCGGTCGCCGTGAAGATCCAGTACCCCGGCATCGCCGAGGCCCTCGAGTCGGACCTGCGGAACGCCGGAATGATCATGCGCCTGGCCCGGGCGATCGCGCCCGGGCTCGACGCCAAGGCCGTGGCGCACGAGCTGCGCCTGCGGGTGATGGAGGAGCTCGACTACGAGTACGAGGCGCAGAGCCACCGCAGCTTCGCCCGCGCGTACCGAGGGCATCCCTTCATCAACGTCCCGGACGTGATCACCCGGCTCTCGCGGCGTCGCGTGCTGGTCACCGAGTACGTGGATGGGATCGGGTTCGAGGAGGTGAAGCAGCTGCCTCAGCCGGACCGCGACCGCTTCGGGGAGATCGTCTTTCGCTTCTGCTTCGGCTCGATCTACCACCTGCAGATGTTCAACGCCGACGCCCACCCTGGCAACTACCTCCTCCTCGGTGACGGCCGCGTCGCGTTCCTCGACTTCGGCATGACCAAGCGCCTCGACGCGGAGCAGATCGAGCTCGAGCAGCGGGCGATCGACGCCGCGGCGAGGCGCGATCCCGAGGCGCTGCGCGAGGCGCTGCACGACCTCGGCTTCGTCAAGAACCCCTCGAAGTTCGACGCCGAGCGCCTGATGGAGCACGTGATGGTCATCGGCGGCTGGTACATGGAGGATCGCGAGGTGCAGCTCACGCCGGAGCGGGTGATGAAGGTGATCGAGTCGAGCTCCGATCCGCGATCCGAGTACTTCGACCTCATGCGGCGCGAGAGCCTGCCGGCCGAGGAGCTGATGGGGCGCCGCATGGAGACGGGCGTGCTCGCGGTGCTGGCGCAGCTTCGAGCGTGCCGCAACTGGCATCGGATCTCCCGCGAGTGGATCTACGGCGACCCACCGGCGACCGAGCTCGGCGAACTCGAGGCGGCGTACTTCGAGCAACGCGGGGAGCGACGGGTCCCCGGGCTCGCCCAGAGAACGTAGCTGGAGGGCCCTACCTCCCTCCGAGCTACTTGGACGGCAGCGGGAGGGCCCCTGCCCCCTCCCGGCTACCGACCGGTCGCCGACAATGATCGGTCGCACGGCCGGATTCGCCCATCCTCCGATCGGGGGTTCTTGAGGATGAAATTCGTCTCATCCGATCGGGGGACCCATTCCGCCGATCGGATGAGGCAGCGATGCGGCTACGCCTCCGCCCGCTCGGCGATTGCGCCGCGGCGACTCGGCAGCAGGCGCCCGCCGACGAAGAAGAGCGAGATCAGCAAACCCACCAGGGCGGCTATGGCCACGAAGCGAAAGCCGGCCTGGATGCCGACCGCGAACGACTCGCGGACGATCCCGATGATCGTGTCCTGAGCGGAAGCGCTCACCCGCTTCAGGGCGGCGGCGGCCGCATCGGTGCCGGCGAGCTGGCCGTGCAGCACCGCCACCTGGTGATCAGTGAGCCGCTGACCCGCTTCGGCCGCCTTCTGGTCGAGCTCGGTCTCGGAGGTGATCGTGAAGATCGTCGTTGTGATGCCGAGGCCGATCGCTCCGCCCCCGATCTGGCACATATAGACCAGGCCGCCGGCCAGGCTGGTGCGCGACGGATCCAGCGCGGTGACGGCCGCCGTCGTGACGGACGAGTAGAACAGCCCGGCCCCGAGCCCGGTGACGGCGAGGCCGACGACCAACCCGCTGTAGTTCGAGCCGGCGTCGATCATGGACAGCAGGAACGGCCCGACGGTGAGGCCCAGCGCGCCCGCGGTGACCGTCACCTTCGCCCCCAACCGCGCGTAGAGGACCCCGGAGATGAACGAGGTGAGCGCGAAGGTGCCCAGCATCGGCACCATCCCCAGCCCCGCCTTCAGCGCGGAGTAGCCGAGGATCTTCTCCATGAACTGCGGCGCGTAGAGCACCGTCCCAAAGAAGACCGCAGACATGAGCAGGACGGTCACGCAGGCGTTGCGGAAGGCCCCGTTTCGCATCACGTCGGTCGGGATCAGCGCGTTCCTCTTCATGCGCGGCTCGATGGAGACGAAGGCGATTATCAGGAGCACGGCGACGACGAGCATCAGGATCACCCTGATGTCGCCGAACCCCCAATCGGCGGCCTGATCGAACGCCAGCAGCACGAGCAGCAGGCCGATCGAGAGCGTGGCGATCCCCGGATAGTCGATGCGCTCGTCCGTCGCCGGCGGGGCGGGCTGGTGGACCCTCAGCCAGGTGACGAGCACGGCGAACGCGGCGATCGGGACGTTCAGGAAGAAGATCCAGCGCCACGAGAGCTCGTCCGTCAAGACGCCGCCGAGCAGCGGCCCGATTGCGTTGCCGAGCCCCGCCGCGCCGAGGATCAGGCCGCCCGCCAGGCCGGCCTTGGACTCCGGCAGGGCCGCGTAGGTCATCCCCAGGATCGCCGGCCACATCAGCGCGCCCCCCAGACCCATGCCTACCCGCATCGAGATGAGCCAGATCGAGTCCTGCGCGATGCCACCCAGGAGGGAGAAACCCGCGAACAGCGCCGACCCGAGGAAGAATGCGCGGCGGCGACCGAACAGATCCGCAAGGCGCCCGCCGGTGACGATCGCCATCCCGAAAACGAGGCAATAGGCGTTGATCACCCATTGCGCCGTCCCGACGTCGACGTTGAAGTCGTGCTCGATCGCGGGGAGCGCGACGTTCAGCGCGGTGAAGTCGTTCGCGATCACGATCACGCCGAGGCCCATCGCGAACAGGGCCATTACGGTGCCGGGGGCGATCCGGTCCGGGTCGGCCGCCTGGGCGGGCGCCGGGGTCACCGCCGCCTCCTTGGCGTGGGCGTGGAGATGGAGCGCCGACCGCAGATGCGCATGCTGGGACCCGCCAAACGGCACCCGTGGACTCTATCCCTGGGCCGGTGGGCTCGGCCTCGGGTCAGAGCCCGTCGAACAGTCGCGGGTCGTTGGTGCAGATCCCATCGACGCCCATCGCGGCGAGGGTGCGCATGCGAGGAAGGTCGTCGACGGTCCAGGCGATCAGGTCGACGCCGACGTCGTGGCAGGCATCGACGAGGCGACGGGTGACGGCGGGATGGTAGGCCCAGATCGAGCTGACGCCGAGCTCCGGGGCACGCCGCCGGACGACGCCCGGAAGCCGGGCGCGCAACGAGACCAGTCCGGC
>DATAOX010000117.1:0-18791 GCA_036265555.1 Solirubrobacterales bacterium | reverse complement strand
GAACTCCACGCAGACGGAGCATGGCTTCGTGCCCGACCGCACCACCGACTTCATCTTCTCCGTCGTCGGGGAGCGCTTCGGCTTCGTCGGTGCGGCCTTCGTCCTATCCCTTTTCGCCCTGCTCATATGGAGGGCGCTGCGCATAATGACGCTTTCGAAGAACTTGTACGGGAGCGTGATCGCCGGATCGATCGCGGCCATGTTCATGTGCCAGGTGTTCGTGAACGTGGGCGTCGCGATCGGAATCATGCCGGTGACCGGGATCCCGTTACCGCTGATGAGCTTCGGAGGATCCTCGGTCGTCGTCACGTTCATGGCGGTCGGGCTCCTACAGAGCATCTACGTGCAGGCGCGGCTCACCTCCAAGAGCAGGGCGGACCTCGCGCGCTGAGGCGCCGGGGTTTCTATCCAATCTGAGGTGAGTTAACTGAGAAAACGAATACTGGTTTCCGTCGACGCCGGCGAGACCCGCGTCGCGGTGCTCGAGGGCAAGGGCTCGGCCCGGTCCGGAGGCAACGACAACCTCAAGGTCGCCGAGCTCTACGTCGAGCGCCGCGGGCAGCGGTCGATCGTCGGCAACGTCTACAAGGGCGTGGTCGACAATGTGCTGCCCGGCATGGAGGCGGCCTTCGTCGACATCGGTCTGGAGCGAAACGGCTTCCTGCACGTGGACGAGATCGTCCTGCCGGGCGGCAAGGCTGCGCCACGCCGTGGCCGGGGGCGCGGCAGGCGAATCAACGAGCTGATCAAGCCGGGGCAGGAGGTCCTCGTGCAGGTCGTCAAGGACCCGCTCAAGACCAAGGGCGCGCGCCTCTCGATGCAGCTCTCGATCGCCGGCCGCTATCTCGTCTACATGCCGCTGGGCGGCGGCGTCGGCGCGAGCCGCCGACTCTCCGACGCCGAGCGCGACCGGCAGCGAAAGCTGCTGCAGAAGATCTACAAGGGCGAGGGCGGCGTGATCGTTCGCACCGCCGCCCAAGGCGCCCGCAAGGCCGATTTCGAGCGCGACATCGAGTACCTGAAGAAGCTCTATGAGGTGGTGCAGCGTCGGTCGGACGAGGTCAAGGCGCCCGCGATGATCTTCCAGGAGGCGGACCTGTCGATCCGGGTCCTCCGCGATGTCCTGGCAAAGGACTTCGACGGAGCCATCATCGACGACGAGAAGCAGCATCATCGGGTCACGAGCTTCTTCCAGCGCACGGCGCCGGAGCTCGTGGAGCACGTGGAGCTCTACAAGGGCAAGAAGCCCCTCTTCGAGAAGATGGGCGTCGAGGAGGCGTTCCGGTCGGTGCTCTCCCGCAGGGTCGATCTGCCCTCCGGCGGTTATCTGATGATCGATTACGCGGAGGCGCTGACGGTCATCGACGTCAACACCGGCAGCTTCACGGGCCGCGGCAAGGGCCGCCTGGAGGACACGATCACGCGGGTGAACGTGGAGGCGGCGGACGAGGTGGTCCGTCAGGTCCGGCTCCGCGACATCGGCGGGATCATCGTCATCGACTTCATCGACATGGCGCGAGCGCGAAATCGCGATCAGGTCCTGAAGACGCTCCGCAAGGCGCTCGACGCCGATAAGACCAAGAGCTACGTGATGGACGTTTCGCCGCTTGGGCTGGTCGAGATGACGCGGCAGAACGTCACGGATGGCGTCCGCGAGATCCTGACCAAGCGTTGCCCGACCTGCGACGGTGAGGGGGTCGTGGAGTCCGAGGAGACCGTGGCGATCCAGGTGGTGCGTCGCCTGCGCGACCTGGTGGACGACCGTCCCAAGCCCGAGGCGTTCCTGCTGCGCGTGAATCCAAAGGTGGCCGCCGAGCTCCTGCGCGAGGACAGTCCGCTCCACGAACTGGAACGCGAAACCGGAAAGCACTTCCACTTCGAGGGTGGCGACGCGCTGCGGCTCGACACGTTCGAGGTCATCGAGGATGGGACGCGCGTGGAGATCGAGGAGCGGGCGCTTCCGTTTCAGGTGGGTGACGAGGTCCTGGTTCGGATCGAGGAGCCGCACATGTACAACGTCGACGACGCCGTGGCCCGGGTCGACTCCTACATCGTCAGCGTCACCGGCGGAGGGCGCTTCGTGGGCGACCGCCGGCTCGTACGGATCGAGAGCGTGGGGCGGGCGGCCGCGACGGCATCCCTCGTCGGCGAGGCCGCGACGGACGGCGGATCCGGCGATGACGGCGGGGGTCCGAACGACGACCCCATAGAATCCACTCCATCGCGACGGCGCCGCGGCCGAAGGGGCGGCAGGCGCCGTTCGCGTGCGAGGGCCCAGAGCTCCCAGGGTTCCTCCAACGGCGAATAGGCACCCATGGCAACGAGCTACGCGATAGTCCAGACCGGTGGCAAGCAGTACCGCGTCGAGAAGGGCGCCAGCCTGCTCGTCGAGAAGCTCGCTGTCGACGAGGGCGGGAAGGTCAACCTGCGCGCGGTCATGTTCAAGGATGACGGCGACGTGGTGCTGGACGGCGACAAGCTCGAGCGGGTCAAGGTCGAGGCGGTCGTAGCCGAGCACGTCCGCGGCCCGAAGGTCCGGGTCTTCAAGTACAAGCCCAAGAAGGGCTACCGGCGGCGCGCCGGGCACCGTCAGGCACTGACCCGCCTCGAGGTGACCGAGGTCCGGATGCTTTCTCGCAAGCCATCGGCCCGCGCGACGAAGCAGGGCGAGCAGAAGGGACAGGCGACGAAGCCGAAGGCGCCCGCCAAGAAGCCCGCGGCCAAGAAGCCCGCGGCGAAGAAGCCGGCGGCCAAGGAGAGCGGTGGCGCGAGCGGCAAGGCCTCGTCCGGAGGGCGCGCCTCGTCGTCACGTCGCTCGTCGTCTGCTAAGAAAGGGAAGTAGCCATGGCGCACAAGAAAGGACTTGGATCAAGCCGTAACGGGCGCGACTCGAACCCGAAGTACCTCGGGGTGAAGGTCTTTGCCGGCGAGCAGGTAGGCGGCGGCGAGATCATCGTGCGCCAACGGGGCACCCGCTTCCGGCCCGGTGACGGCACCGGGCTCGGTCGTGACCACACGATCTTCGCGACCCGGGCCGGCGTCGTCGAGTTCAGGACGGGTCACCGCGGCCGCACCGTCTCGGTTGTCGAGGCCGGCAAGTGAGTGCCGCCGCGTGAGGCGGCGCTAGCGCTGGTATCTCTCTCCCGCCACGCCGCGAAGAACCGCGCCTTCTGGGAGCGCCAGAGCGACGCGTACCAGAAGCGCCACGCCGCGCAGCTCGCCGAGAATGCCGGGCTCGCCTGGGGTGTGTGGCAAATCCCGGAGGCCGAGCTCCGGGTCCTCGGGGACGTCGCCGGCAAGGACGTCCTCGAGCTCGGGTGTGGAGCGGGGCAGTGGTCGATCTCCATCGCGAAGCTCGGCGCTCGGCCGGTCGGCCTCGACCTCTCGTCGCGTCAGCTCGAGCATGCGCGCCGCGCGATGGCGGCGGCGGGCGTCGAGTTTCCGCTGGTCGAAGCGAGCGCCGAAGACGTTCCGCTCGCGGATGCCGGCTTCGACATCGTCTTCTGCGACCACGGCGCCTTCAACTTCGCGGACCCGAGGCGCCTCGTGCCGCAGTGCGCGCGGCTGCTTCGCCCGGAGGGCCTGCTGGCATTCTCGATGGTCACCCCGGTCCTCGACATCTTCTGGGACAACGAGCGGGAAGCGGTGGGCGACCGCCCGCGAAACGACTACTTCGAGCACCGCGGGTTCGAGGACGAGGAGGGCGTCGACTTCCAGCTTCCCTACGGCGAGTGGATCCGCCTGTTTCGAGCCAGCGGCTTCGTGGTCGAGGACCTGGTCGAGCTGCGCCCGCCGCCGGACGCCTCGACCAGCTACGACCTCGTTCCGCTCGACTGGGCCCGCCGCCTGCCGGCGGAGCACATCTGGAAGGCGCGCAAGGCAGCGGACGAGGCGACCCGCGGTGCGGGCCGCCTCGGTCCGGCCGACGGTGACTAGGCGACTGCCTGGCCGCTCGGTTCGCGGTGGCGGCGCGTGCTCAATGCGAGCGCGCCGCCGAGACCGATCATCGTCACCGCCAGCGCGGCGCCGGCCCCGATACCCGCGTCGCCCCAATCGAACCCTGACGCGGCCTCGGAGGGAACCCGCACCACCTGGACCTCCGTTGGCCCGCCCGTAGCCGCCTGCTCGGTCCCGAACGGCGTCGGCGTAGGGCTCGTCGAGGACGCCGGCGGGGAGACGGGCGCCACCTTGTCGACCGGCTCCGCGGACGCCGGGGCCGCGAACAGCGCCGCGACGACGAGGATGAGCGCGACGACACTGACTCGATGCTGCTTGCGGATCATCTGATACCTCCTATTCGGCGATCGCCCGATGCGATCGATTGCGCCGAGCCTTGCCTGGAGCGGTAAACGCCCGACTGTGCCCGGTAAATGCCGGGCAGCGCCCGCGATTTGACGTCCACGCCCGGGTGGTAGCCTCGCGGCGAGCCAGGAGGGCCAATCGGCGAGGGCCAGGAGGGCAATGTTGGAGTTTCGGATACTCGGCGCGCTCGAGGCGAGCGATCAGGGACGAGCGCTCCCGCTGGGCACCCCGAAGCAGCGGGCGCTGCTGGCGGTGCTCCTGCTCCACCGGCGCGAGATCGTCTCCACCGATCGGTTGATCGACGAGCTGTGGAACGGGCGCCCGCCCGACACGGCCACGAAAACCGTGCAGGTCTACGTCTCGCGGCTCCGCAAGGTGCTCGGCGAGCAGGTGCTCGTTACGCGCGGCGGAGGCTACGTATTGGAGGTCGGCGACGACCAGGTGGATGCCGACCGCTTCGAGCGGCTTGCGGTCGAGGGGCGCGACGCGCTGGAGGGGGGCGACGCCCGCAGCGCGGCGGAGACGCTGCGGTCCGCGCTTGAGCTATGGCGCGGAGAGCCGCTCGCAGACTTCACGTTCGAGGAGTTCGCGCGGAACGAGATCGGTCGGCTCGAGGAGCTGCGCCTGGTCGCGCTGGAGGATCGGATCAACGCCGAGATCGCGTTGGGTCGCCACTCGGCGCTCGTTCCAGAGCTCGAGCGGCTGGTCGCGGACCACCCGGAGCGCGAGCGGCTGCGCGGGCAGCTCATGCTCGCGCTCTACCGTTCCGGCCGGCAGGCCGAGGCGCTGGAGACCTATCGGGAGGCGCGCGGTGCGCTCGACCGCGATCTCGGACTGGAACCGGGACCGGAGCTGCAGGAGCTCGAGCGCGCCATCCTGACGCAGGATCCCGCGATCGCCGCGCCGGCACGGTCTCGCGGTTCCGAGCGGGTGCAGGCCGGGCGTGGCGGGCTGCTGATCTTGGCGGGCGGTGCCGTACTGCTCGCGGCAGCTACCGCAGCGGTCATCGCAATCGCGAGCGCGGGCGGTCGGGGGAGCGAACCGGCCGCGGCCAATTCCGTGGCCGTAATCGATCCCGAGTCGAACGAGGTGACGGCGAACGTGCCGACCGGCGTGCGGCCCACGGACGTCTCCGCGGAGTCCGGCTCCGTCTGGGTCGCCAATACCGGCGACGACAGCGTGACGCACATCGATCCGAAGACGCGGGCCGCCGTCAGCACCACATCGCCCGGATCCAACGTCGATGGCCTTGCGGCCGGGGCCGGGGCTGTGTGGATCGCGGCGAGCCGAGGTTCGGAGCTCGTGCGGCTCGATCCCGTGCTCCACGCGGAGCGATCGATCCGGCTCGCACCGGCACCGGACCCATTCCCGCTCGCACCTGCCAGCCCCGTCGCCGCCGGCGATGGAGCGGTCTGGGCCATCAAGGCCCGGCGCGAGATCGCGCGGATCGATCCAGGACGGCACAAGGTCGTCGCCCAGGTTGCAGGCGGGAACAACCCAACTGCGGTCGCAACCGGCGCCCGAGCCGCCTGGGTGGCGGACGCCGACGACAACACCGTGATCCGGATCGGCCCGGGTGTGGCGAACGCCGTAACTGCGACCACTCCGGTCGGACAGGAGCCCTCGGCGATCACTGTCGGTGAGGGCGCCGTATGGGTCGCGAACACACAGGACGGCACGGTTGCCCGCATCGAGCCGAGCAGCGCGAGCGTGATCGAAACAATTCCGGTCGGCGGGCGCCCGACGGGAATCGCAGCGGGCAACGGGGCGGTCTGGGTTGCGAACAGCCTCGAGGGCACCGTCTCCCGCATCGATCCGGATTCGAACGAGGTGGTGGCCACGGTCGACGTGGGCGAGGCCCCGCAAGGACTCGCCGTCACGCACGGCCTCGTCTGGGTGAGCGTGCAGGCGGCGGCGGAGCCTGCCCCGCCTCCCGCCGGCTCCAGCCGCTCCGATGTCGCTCGACTTCTCTGGGAAGACTTGGACCCCGGGTCCTCATCGACCGACCCAGCGCTCGTCGGCAACTACCAGATCGGCTTCGCCACGTGCGCCCTGCTCTACAACTATCCGGATCGCCCGTATCCGGCGGGATCGCGCCTCCGGCCAGAGGTCGCGGCCGGGCGACCCCTCGTCTCGAATGGAGGCCGGAAGTACACGTTTGAGATCCGATCCGGCTTCCGCTTCTCGCCGCCCTCGAACGAGCCGGTGACCGCCGCCGCATTCCAGCGCGCGATCGAGCGCGCGCTCAACCCGAGGATGAACGGATACGGCGGGGGGCTCGTACGGGAGATCGCTGGGGCAAAGGCGTACGCTGCTGGTCGGACCCATCGCGTGTCCGGGGTCAGCGCGCAGGGCGACAGGCTCGCGATCAGCCTGACGCGGCCCGTTCCCAATCTCACCGCTCGGCTGAGCGCTCAGTACTTCTGCGCGGTCCCGCCGGGCACCCCGGTCGATCCGGAGGGTGTCGAGGAGCTTCCGTCTGCCGGCCCGTACTACGTCGCGTCGCACGAGCCAGGCGAGAGCCTCGTGCTGCGCCGTAACCCGAGCTACGGGGGGTCGCGACCGCAGGACCTGTCGGAGATCAGCTTCACCTTTGGCACCCCGCAGCAGCGTGCCATCGAGGACGTCGAGGCGGGCAACGCCGATTATGTAAACATCGACCCACTTGACGTGGCACCAACCACGATGCGCCGGCTGGACGCGCGATACGGCCCGCAGAGCGAGGCAGCCCGGGCCGGACGCCAACAGCTATTCACCGAGCCCAACCCGTCGGTCTTCTCCTTCGTGCTCAACACCCGCCGGGGTCCGTTCAGGGATGTGCGGCTGCGTCGAGCCCTGAATTACGCGATCGATCGTCGTGCCCTGGCCGTGGACACGGGGGTGAGCGGGCCGGGCCGTCCCACGGACCAGTACATCCCGCCTGGGTTCCCCGGCTTCGAGGATGCTCCGATCTATCCGCTCGGTGGGCCTCAGGTCGCCACCGCCCGAAGGTTGGCGGGTGACTTGAAGCGAAAAGCGATGCTCTATACATGCGATGAGCCCGGCTGCGCCCGAAACGCTGAGATCCTGCGCTCCAACTTGCGGGCGATCGGGATTGACCTCGAGGTGCGCCAGTACCCGCTCGACGAGATGTTCAGGCGGGAGTTCAGGGCCGGCGAGCCGTGGGACATCGGAATGTACGGCTGGGAGGTCGACTACGGCGACCCCTATAACTTCATCAACACGCAATTCGCTGCGGGTGCCGAGCGCCCGGGAGCCTTCTATGACCCGCGCTTCGAACGCCGGATGGAGGCCACCGCCCGGTTAACGGGCCGCGGTCGCCTGCGCGCCTACGGGAGGCTCGACCGCGACCTAGCGGCCGAGGCGGCGCCGCAGGCGACCTTCGCCAGCGGCGAGAGCAGCTACTTCCTCTCCGCACGGATGGGCTGCGAGGTGCCGCATCCCATATACGGCCTCGACCTCGCCGCCCTTTGCGTGCGGGACGACGTTTCGGACTGAATCAGCGGCCGCGCCGCTCGTAGGCGGAGGCCCACTGCTGGCCGGAGCGCTACCGGCGCGTGCCGGGGGCGAATTCCATGAACCGTGGCTTGTTGAGCTCGTGCCTGATGACCGCTCGGGCGCGGGGCCAGTGGTTGATGTCGAACGGGTTGTTGGGAACGACGCTGCGGTAGTAGACGAGCGCCCTCACTCGCCGGTGATGGCGCGCCCAGCTGAACAGCCGACGGGTGAACGTGCCGCGATAGTCGTTGTCCCAGGGGGAGTACTCGCCGACGATGAACGGCCAGTGGTGGCGGTGCGGGTTGCGCCAGTTGCTGTAGAAGCGGCGGAAGGCCGACCAGACGCCCGGCGATGCGAACTTCGAGTAGATGTCGGCCCCGATCCAGTCGACGTAGCGGCCTCCCGGCCAGTAGTCCCCGGGAGCGTTTCCGCGAACGCTCGGGGAACCGATCGTCTGCGGAACCCACATGAACGCCACGCGCGGGCGCGCCAGCGTCTGCGGGACGTGTCGGCGCGCATAAACCGGGTCGTGGTTCGATCTGGCGCGGTAGACGCGGGGCATGCCCTGCTTGGCGAGCCTTCGGTTGATCGTCGCCCGGCTTCCACCGCGCACGATCAGCACGACCCGCCGCCAGGCGTCCCGGAACGCGCGCGTGGAGTGGCTCGCGCCCCGGGAGGAGCCGTTCGAGTTGAACGCGCAGTACGGGTTCCAGTATCCGTTCATCTCCGGGAACAGCCGCAGGTAGACCACCTGGCGCGACCTGGCGATCAGCCGGTTCAGCTCCAGGATGTAGTCATCACCGAAGCCGCGGGCGATCCGGCGCGGGCTGATCAGCTCCGGCTCGCCGCCCGGTGCGGTCGAGATGCTCAGGACGCCGCGCGTCTGAGTCGTCCGCCACCTGTGCAGCCCACCGAGCACATGCTCTCCGTCCCAGTGGCCGAAGCTTTCGAGCAGGGCCGAATGCGCGCCGACCCGGCGGTTGAACCGCCGGTAGTCCCGCGCCAGGCCGGTGTCGGTGACGCCATGGAAGATCCGGTGGTGAGGAGGGACAAAGGCCGGGTGGGATCTGCCGCGCCCGTGTCGCTCCGCGGTGGAGGTGGCGGCCAGAGCCAGGAGTAACAACGCGGTCGCCGCAACGACGGCGAGGACCCGGCGGCGTGTCGCGCTCCGATCGCCTGACACCAGTGCCACGCTACCTCTTCCCATGCGTCGAAAGGTGCATTTCCCGCGGTATGCGCGGATTTTGCACCGCTCGACGATCTAACCTCGCGCGCATGTTCTACGACCGGGCGAAGATCTACGTCGAGGGCGGCGGTGGCGGCAACGGCTGCGTCAGCTTTCGACGTGAGGCCCACGTACCGCGCGGGGGGCCGGATGGCGGCGACGGGGGGCGCGGGGGTGACGTCGTCCTGGAAGCCGACCCCTCGCGCCGCGATCTGGTGTCGCTCCACCGCCGGCGGCATTTCCGCGCCCGGCGCGGCAGCCACGGGCAGGGTGGGCAGCGCCACGGGGGGCGCGGCAGGGATCTCCTCATCGCCGTGCCACCCGGCACGCAGGTAGAGGGACTCGATGGGCGGCGGTATGACCTCGTCGAGCCGGGTCAGCACGCGATCGTGGCGGCCGGAGGCGCCGGCGGTCACGGCAACAAGCGTTTCGCGACCTCGACCAGGCGGACACCCCGGTTCGCCGAGCGCGGCCTCGAGGGCGAGTCGGGCTGGATCGAGCTGCGGCTGAAGCTCCTGGTCGACGCCGGGCTCATCGGACAGCCGAATGCCGGCAAGTCGTCGCTCCTCGGCCGCCTGACTCGGGCCGCGCCCAAGGTGGCCGCGTACCCGTTCACCACCGTCGAGCCAGTGCTGGGCACGCTCGACGCGGGCGAGCGTCAGCTGGTCCTCGCGGACATCCCCGGGCTGATCGAGGGGGCCGCGGCGGGTGCCGGACTGGGACACGAGTTCCTTGCGCACATCGAGCGATGCCGCGGGCTGATCCATGTGGTCGACATCGCCGGCGAGGACCCTCCCGCCGCCTACGAGGCGGTTCGGGCCGAGCTGGGCGCCTACGGCGCCGGGCTCGAGCTCCTGCCGGAGCTGGTCGTGCTCACCAAGCGGGACCTCGTTCCCGACCACGAGGCGGACGCCGCCGTGGCCGAATGGAGCGATCGTCTGGGCGGCGATGCGCTTGCCGTGCTGGGATTCTCGTCGGCGACGGGAGCCGGGCTCGACGAGCTGCGCGGTGCGATCCTCGAGTCCGTGCCCGCGGATGAGCCCGCGGATGCCGCTCGCGCAGCCGAGCCGGAATTCGAGGCCGAACACATCACCTACCGGCCGGCGGGCGACCAGGGGTTCGACGTCCGTCGAGTCGGGGACGGAATCTTCGAGGTCATCGGGCGGGGCATCGAGATGCTCGTCGCACGCCACGACACCGAGAACCCCGAGGCCCTCGCGTACATCGAGCAGCGCCTGCGGGAGATAGGCGTGCTCGCGGCGCTGCGGCGGGCTGGATTCGAGTCCGGCGATGAGGTTCGCATCGGAGCCAGTGCCTTCGATCTGCAGTGAGGCTGGAGGCAGATGGCCTCGGTCGCAAGCAGGACCGTACCTACACTTCGCACGCCATGACCGTTGTGGCCAAGCTGGGCTCATCGATCGTCGCCGAGGACGACGGCAGCCTTCGCTCGAGTGTCCTGGACAGCGTCTGCACGCAGGTCGCCGAGCTTCACCACGCGAGGGAGAACGTGGTTCTCGTCACGTCCGGCGCCATCGCGCGCGGCATGCGCCTGATGGACCTGGACCGCCGCCCGAGCACGATCGATGAGATGCAGGCCGCATCGGCGGTCGGGCAGGGCTCGCTCTTTCGCGCCTACGAGGACCGGCTGGGCGGCGCCGGCGTACATGCCGCGCAGGTGCTCCTGACGTCCTTCGACCTGTCGGCGCGGATGCATTACCTGAACGCCCGGCGGGCGCTGCGCCGCCTGCTCGCGTGGCGGGCGGTGCCAATCATCAACGAGAACGACACGACGGCGACCGACGAGATCACGTTCGGTGACAACGACTTCCTCTCGGCCCAGGTCGCGATCCTGCTGGGCGCCCGGCTCCTCGTCCTCCTCACCGACACCCCCGGGCTGCATGAAGCCGATCCCCGCTTGCGCCCGGGCGCCGAGCTGATCGAGGAGGTGAGCTCGTTCGACGAGCTCGAGCGTTACGAGATCGGTGACCGGACCTCGGCGTTCGGATCGGGTGGAATGCGGAGCAAGGTGGCGGCCGCCGAGATGGCGAGCGCGGCCGGGATCCCGGTCGTCGTCTGTGACGGCACCGCGGCGGGCAGCTTCCTGGCGGCGGCCCGCGGCCAACCCGTCGGCACACGCTTCGCGTCGCACCCGGAGCAGACGCCGAGCTTCAAGCTGTGGCTGCGGTACGCGAAGCCCAGCCAGGGCAGGCTGGTGGTCGACGAGGGCGCGGCGCGCGTCCTGCGCGAGGAGGGATCGAGCCTGTTACCGGTAGGCGTCACCGACGTCGAGGGCGAGTTCGTCGCGGGCGACGCGGTGGAGATCGTGTGCAACGGCGATGTCGTCGGCAAGGGGATCGTCAACTATTCGGCCGCCGAGCTGACGCGGATCAAGGGCATGAAATCCGCCGAGGTCGCCGAGCGCGCTCCCGATGCCGCCGAGGAGGCGGTTCACCGCAACTACTTCGTGCTCACCTAGCCCCTTCCATCGGTTGTCCGGCCATCGATTGGCGTCGAGGCGCGCTAGCTACTCTTCCGACATGGCTACAGCCACCCGCACGGTCGCCGAAGTCTGCGGGTCCGCGAGGCGGGCGGCGCGCGAGCTGGTGGTCGCGACCACCGACGCCAAGAACGCCGCGCTCCTCCGGCTCGCCGAGCTGCTGGGCGAGCGCGCTGACGTGGTTCTCCAGGCGAACGCGGAGGACCTCGCCGACGAGCGCGCGGCGGGCCTGACGCCCGCGCTTCGGGATCGCCTGACCCTGGACGAGGCGCGGATCGCGGACATGGCCGAGGGGGTGCGGGCGATCGCCGCGCTTCCCGATCCGGTCGGCGAGGTGCTCGACGAGCGGACCCTCGCGAGCGGGCTGCAGCTGCGAAAGGTCCGCGTCCCGCTCGGGGTGATCGCCGTGGTGTACGAGGCGCGTCCGAACGTCACCGTCGACTGCGCCGCCCTGACTTTGAAGAGCGGCAATGCGATCGTGCTGCGGGGCTCGAGCTACGCGGTGCGTTCGAACGCTGCGCTCGCCGAGCTGGTGCGCGAGGCGCTCGCCGACGCCGGGCTCCCAGAGGCTGCAGTCGAGCTGCTCACCAGCGGGGATCGCGCCGAGTTGGCGGAGCTCGCGACTGCGGAGGGGCTCGTCGATCTGGTCATCCCGCGAGGAGGCGAGGGGCTGAAGGATGCGCTGAAGGCGGTGGCGACGGTGCCCGTGATGTACGCGGCCGCCGGTAACTGCCACGTCTACGTCCACGAGGACGCCGACCTCGAGATGGCCCGCCGCCTCGCCTACAACGCGAAGGTCCAGCGGCCCGGTGTGTGCAATGCCGCCGAGACGCTTCTGGTCAATGCGGGCGTGGCGGGAGAGTTCCTGCCGGCGGCCCTCGGTGACCTCCGGGACGCGGGTGTCGAGCTGACGGGAGACGAGCGCGCGCGGGCGGCGGCCGGCGCTGCGGCCGTTGGCGAGGCAACCGCGGAGGACTGGGACACCGAATATCTCGACATGCGGATGGCCGTGGGGGTCGTCGACTCCCTCGATGAGGCGATCGAGCACATCAATCGCCACGGCACCGGCCACTCGGAGGCGATCGTCACCTCCTCCGAGGCGGCCGGGCGCGAGTTCGCCGACGGCGTCGACGCGGCGGTCGTGTACGTGAATGCATCGACGCGCTTCACCGACGGCTTCGAGTTCGGCATGGGCGCGGAGATCGGGAACTCGACCCAGAAGCTGCATGCGCGGGGCCCGATCGGCCTTCGTGAGCTGACGACGTTCAAGTTCGTGGTGCACGGCGACGGCCAGACCAGGAGCTAGGAGGGCTCACGTCGGGGCAATCGGCGTCCTGGGGGGCGCGTTCAATCCGCCGCACATCGGGCACCTCGTGCTCGCGCAGGAGGCGGCGTTTCAGCTCGGGCTCGAGCAGACAGTGCTCGTGCCGGTGGGCGAGTCGCCCCACAAGCGGATCGAGCCGGAGCCGGGCCCTGCGGTCAGACTCGAGCTGGTCCGGCGGGCGGCGTTGGCGGACCCGATGGTCGATGCGTCGGATGTGGAGGTGTCGCGCGAGGGACCGTCGTTCAGCTTTCGTACCCTGGAGTTGATGAGCGCGGCCCGACCCGAGGACGAGTTCGTATTCGTCATGGGCGCGGACGTCGCTGCGGGGCTGGAGAGCTGGCGCAAGCCGCGGCGCTTGCTGGAGCTCGCGAGGTTGGGGATCGCCGCCCGGCCGGGGGCTGCCCTCGAGGAGGCCGAGGCCGCGATCGAGCGCCTGGGGGGCGACGGACGGGCGGAGATCGTGCGAATGCCTGAGATCGGGATCTCGTCGACCGGGATCCGGCGGCGGGTGGCCGCCGGGGCGCCCATCCGGCACCTCGTGCCGGATGCCGTCGCGGAGCTGATCACGCAGCGGGGGCTGTACCGGTCGTGAGGCCGGCGCCGCAAAGGGACCCCGAGCGGGTGGACTCGGAGGCGATGGCGCGCCAGCTGGCCGAGCTCGCCGATGCCAAGAAGGCCGAGGACGTGGTGGCGCTCGACATGCGCTCCCTCGTCGGTTACACGGATTTCCTCGTCGTCTGCACGGCGCGGAACGAGCGTCAGGCGAAGGCGATCCACGACGACGTGCACCTGCGCGTGAAGCGCGATCACGAGTTGCTGCCGGCCAACGTGGAGGGGGAGTCGGAGGGCCGCTGGGTCCTCATGGACTACCTCGACTGCGTCCTGCACATCTTCGTGCGGGAGCTGCGCGAGCGCTACCGGCTCGACGTGCTCTGGGCGGAGGCGCCGCGGCTGGAGCTCGAGCTCCAGGAGCTTCGCGACAGCGCGTAGACGATCAGGGGCTGGCCGAGGTCCGGCGGGGTCACCTCGCCGGCACGGCTCATGCCGAGCCGGTTCGCCACGGCCATCGAGCGTTCGTTCCGCGGATGAATGAGGCTGATCACCCGCTCCACCGGGAGCGTGCGAAAGGCCGCCTCGACCGCCGCCCTCGCCCCCTCGGTCGCGAGGCCCCTTCCCCACGTTGCGGGCTTGAGGGTCCAGCCGATCTCCACCTCCTCCGCCAATTCGGGGACGAAGGTCGGATGGGAGGCACCGATCCAGCCCACGGGTCGTGGCTGCTCGCCGGTGGTCACGGCCCATAGGCCGAATCCGTGGACGTCCCAGTGGCGCAGGTGGCGCTCGAGCATCGAGCGCCACTGGCGCGGGTTGAACGGCTGGTCGGGCTGAAGCGAACGCCAGACTTCGGGCTCGCGCCAGATGGCCTCCATGTCGGGCGCGTCGGAAGGGAGCCAGCGCCGCAGCATCAGGCGCTCGGTCTCGACCTGCTCGGGATACGCCATCCCCACGATCCTCGCAGGCGTCCGTCGGATGGGCTAGCTTTGGGCCATCGTGAGCGCTCATCCGAGCGAGCACCGCGGCCGCCGCGGTCGTTTCCGTTTGTTCAGGAAGCGGTTTCGCGGGTACGACCCGAAGTCCGTCCATGAGGCGCTGGAGACGCGGGACACGGCAGTTCGCGAGGCGCAGGAGCGGGCTTCGGCCGCCGAGGGGCGGGCGGGGGCGCATCGGGCGGAGGCGGAGGCGGCCGAGCGACGCCTTGCGGAGCTCGATCAGGTGGCGGCGCGGCTGGCGACGATGGTGGTGGATCGCGACCAGGAGCTTCGCCGGCTGCGGACGGACCTGCAGACGGCGCTTCAGCGCGACGACGGGGGCCTCCGCGCGCTCGCGGCGATGGCCGGTGATCTCGAGATGGTTCGCTGGCAGGCGGGCAGGCAGGCGACGAGGATCCGGCTGCGCGCACTGCGGCAGGCCGCAGAGGCGACCGAGCGGATGGAAGATGTCGAGGCGGCCGAGGGACCCGTGAGCGAGCGACTGCTGGCTCGGGTGGAGGAGGCGATCGAGCGTGTCGGCTCGGAGGACGATTGGGCGGAGGACGACCTGGCCGAGCGTGCGGCGGCCAACGGCCATGCGGAGCGCGAGGCGGGGGAGCTGTTCGACGGGTTGGTCGAGGTGGAGGTCGGGCCGCTCAGCGACTTCTCGCAGCTGGTCGGGTTCGAGGACGCGGCCGGCGAGATCGGTGCCACCTCAGAGATCTCGGTGAAGCGCTTCACCGAGGGCCGGGCGACGCTGACGATGCGCTTCAAGCATCCGGTTGAGCTGCTCAGTGAGCTGGAGGAGCGCGCGCCGTTCGGGTTCAGCGTGCGCGACAGGCGGCCCGACCGGATCGTGCTGGACCTGGACGGCTAGGCGCAGGCCCTGAGTCCGGCCGGCGTCGGGCCACGGGCTGCGGATATCGTGGCCCGGTGGAGTCGATCGCCTCGGTGAACGGGATCGAGATCGCGTACGAGGCGTTCGGCGATTCGGCGCACCCGACGGTGCTCCTGATCATGGGGCTGGGCGTTCAGATGCTGGGGTGGGACGAGGAGTTCTGCCGGATGCTGGCGGGGCGCGGGTATCGGGTGGTGCGCTTCGACAATCGGGATGTCGGGCACTCGACAAAGCTCGTGGACGCGCCGCGGCCGGATGTGATGGCGGCGGCGGCCGGGGATACGAGCAGCGCGGGCTATCTGCTGGACGATATGGCGGAGGACTGCGTTGGGTTGTTGGATGAGCTCGGGGTTGAGGCGGCGCACGTGGTCGGCGCCTCGCAGGGCGGGATGATCGCGCAGGCGGTCGCGATTGAGCACCCGGAGCGGGTGCTCTCTCTCACGTCGATCATGTCCACGACAGGGGACAGAGCGGTCGGGCAGCCCCACCCGGAGGCGATATCGGCGTTGTTGACGCGTCCGCCTGGGGACCGGGAGGGGTTCGTCGAATTCGCGGTCGGCGCCTGGAGGGTGATCGGCTCGCCGGGCTTCGATGCGGATGAGGAGGCGCTCAGGGCGCGCGCGGGAGCGAGCTACGACAGGGGGATCTTTCCTGACGGGACCGGGCGCCAGCTGGTGGCCATCCTGGCCTCCGGCGACCGGACGGAGGCGTTGCGGAGGCTCGACGTGGCGACGACCGTTATTCACGGGATGGATGACGTCCTCGTCGACGTGTCGGGTGGCAGGGCGACGACGGCGGCGATCCCGGGGGCGCGGTTGGAGCTGATCGAGGGGATGGGACACGACCTGCCGCGGGCACTCTGGCCGCGGCTGATCGATCTGATCGTGGCGAATGCGGAGCGGGCTGGGGCGCGAACGGCCCGCTGATCGCTAGGGGCCGGCCTCCGGATCGACCAGGCACAGGTCGCTGTCGATCCGGGCGGAGATCTCCTTGATGACCCGCGTGACGGTGGCGGTGTCGGCGCTCCGATGGCCGAGGTCCGGCTCGAGGATCTCGCACATGAGGCGCCGGAGGACCTCGGGCGCAGGGTCGGCGCCAGCGGCGGCGGGATAGCGGGTCATGTGATCGCAGATGAGCATGAGCTGGCCCATGCAGCAGATGAACGCGTCGACGAGGGACGCCAGGTGGCTTTGGGGGTCGTGTCGTGTCATGCCCCTTCTGAGGGGCGGAGGGGGCCGAGTTCGCCCCCGCTACTTCCCGATCAGGACCTGAGGCTTGATGGCGTTCACCAGGTCGCCCTGCGCGACCACCGTGTACTCCCCGGCCTGCGTGATCTGGACCGTGCCGATGAGCGCGCGGCTCCAGCCGCTTCCGGTGTTGAGCGATGCGCCCATGCCGTGGAAGCCGGGGCCCTTGATGTCGAGCGGCTCTCCGGTCGGGGCCGTGACGGTCACGCTGAGGGCGGATGGGACGTCGAAGTCGATGGTGTCGCCGCTGCTGGACGCCTTGTACGACTCCTGGTAACTCAGCTTCAGCTTGCCGGCCGGAAGCATGACGGTCGCCTCGCCCGGGACCGCGAAGGTCGCGTAGTCATCGGCCGTCCTTCGGGAACGGAAGACGAGGAAGAAGATGACGGCGTCGACCGCCAGGAACGCGACGACGATGGCGACGATGAGCCCGGTCGACACGGAACGAGTCTATGCGCAGGGGTGGGGGCGCGCTGGCGAAGTTTCGAGGGGGCCGCCTCACCGGACGCCCGGGTTGGACGCAACCCGTGACAACCTTGCAACGCCTCTGCACCGGAACCGTCAATTCCCCGATTTTCGGCTCTATTAAGCCGTTTCCCGCCGATCCATATGGGAACATCAGTTCGATGCACGACACCAACCACAAGGGCAACGTGGCGGAGGCGGCGATCGCTGCGGAGGCCACGAAGTTGGGTATTCCCGTGCTCAAGCCGCTGGTCGAACACACGAGGTACGACCTGGTTTTCGAGGTGGACGACAGCTTGTTCCGGATCCAGTGCAAGTGGGCGCCGCTTCGAGAGGACGTCGTCGTCGTCAACCTCATGAGCGCTTGTTACACGAGCGGCGGCCGCCAGATCCGCAGGCCCTATACCGCCGCGGAGATCGATGCCGTTGCGGTCTACTGCCAGGCACTCGACGAGTGTTACCTCGTCACCGCGGAGATGTTCGACGGTCGGAGAGGCCTGCATCTGCGTGTCGGCCCACCGCGAAACGGCCAGCTGGCGCAGCTAAACTGGGCCGCTGATTACCGGCTTTCCGGGGCTGTAGCTCAGCTGGGAAGAGCGTGCGGCTGGCAGCCGCAAGGTCGTGGGTTCGAGTCCCACCAGCTCCACTCTTCCATTGGGATCGAGCAGGCGGTTGTCGGAGCTCACGACTTCCGCCGTCGCTTCGGCTGGTACATGCAGCGCTCGGCGGCGGGCGAGGAGTTCCTCGTCACGCGTCGCGGCAAGCCGTACGTGAGGCTTCTGCCGGCGCCGGAGCAGCTCGCGCTGAACGGAGGCGAGCGTAACGGCGGCCCCGCGGGGCCGTGAATACGATCCGGCCGTGCCGCGCCACGTCGCCTTCCTGCGAGCCATCAACATCGGCGGTCGCCGCGCCAGCAGCAAGCAGCTGATCGCCGCCCTCGAGGGCGCCGGATACGCGAACGTCACTGCGTTCCGCGCCAGCGGCAACCTGATCTTCGACGCGGACCGGGCGCCCGCCTCCGCGCTCAAGAAGCGCGTCGACGAGGCGCTGACCGCGGCCCTCGGCTTCGAGGTCCGCAGCTTTCTTCGCACCGGCGCTCAGGTCCGCGCCGTCGCGGCACTCGAACCGTTCCCACCGGAGGTGCTGGCCGCATCCGAGGGCAAGCTCCAGGTCGCTCTCCTGGCAAAGCCGCTGCCCAAGCGCATGCGCGACCAGGTGCTCGCGCTGGCCACCGACGCCGATCCCCTCGCCGTCTCCGGCCGGGAGCTCTACTGGCTTCCCAGCGGCCCGACGATGCAGACCGACCTGGACCTTCGCCTCCTCGACACCCTGGTCGGCGAGAACACCCGGCGCACGAAGGGCATGATCCAGGAGATCGCGGCGAAGTTTCTGGGCCCCTGAGTCGCGGTAGGATCGGCGGCAGTCAACCAGGGAGGAGGCAAGATGCCCAGATTCCGAATCCCCCTCGTCCTGGCGATCGCGGTCGTCGTGGCATCGCTGGTCGTCGCCGGCGCACTCGGAGCCAACGTCAAGCGCATCGACTCGACGGTGACGCTCGCGAAGAAGAATCCGTTCCACGGTCACGTCAGCTCGCCGAACAGCGGCTGCGAGCAGGCCCGCACCGTCAAGGTCTTCAAGAAGCGGAACGGTCCCGACGGCCTGTACGACTCGACGACCACCGCCAACGACGGCAAGTGGTCGATCCCGGCGACGCCGACCGGAAACTTCTACGCGAAGGTCATCCGCCGGAAGGAGGGCGCCGCAGGCACGATCTTCGTCTGCAAGCCAGACGTCTCGCCCACCCGGCAC
>DATAOX010000116.1:0-1965 GCA_036265555.1 Solirubrobacterales bacterium | reverse complement strand
CTGGTGAACTTCGTCACGCACGGCTGAAAGCCGGGCGCCTCCGATCCGACGTGACCGCCGTCACGGTGTACGCGCTGCCGTAACCCTAGCCTCGCGCGTATGGCGATCAGGGAACGCCTCGACTCCTTGTCGCGCGGCGAGCTGGCGGGATTGGTGGTCGTGCTCGTCGCGACGCTCGCCGGTGTTGGGCTCTGGTATTCGCGCTCCCTGCCCAAGCCGATCCAGATCGCGGAGACGCCGGCTCCCGCGTTCGCGCAAGCTGCGAGCGGTTCCGCATCGGGCGTCCCGGCCGCGGGGTCGCCCGTGGCGACCGCGAGCCCGCCGGCGGATCTGATCATCGACGTGACCGGGTGGGTACGCCATCCGGGCGTCTATCAGTTCCAGCCGGGCTCGCGCGTGGTCGACGCGGTGCAACGAGCCGGGGGCGCGCGCGATGGTGCCGACCTCACGCTGCTGAATCTCGCGGCGCCGCTCGCCGACGGCCAGCAGATCCTCGTGCCCAAGGAGGGTGCGTCGTCGAGCGGCGCCGCGGCCGGCGGCACCGGCGTCGGTGGCGTCGCGCTCGTCAACATCAACACCGCCGACGAACCCACCCTCGAGACGCTGAACGGCGTCGGTCCCGCGCTCGCCGCCGCCATCATCCAGTTCCGTACCGATCAGGGGCCGTTCACGTCCGTCGATCAGCTGGATGAGGTGTCCGGGATCGGACCGGCGACACTCGAGAAGCTGCGACCCCAGGTGACGGTGTGAGCCCGTGGGAGCGTGGGGAGCGCCGCTCGCGGCCGGGGCGTTCTGGGCCGGTCTCCTGGCGTGGGACGGGCGGCCCCGGGCGCTCCAGGCGGCGCCCGCGTGGGCCTGGCTCGTCGTCGGTGTCGCGGTCCTCGCCGCGTCCTGGCTCGCGGCCCCCGGGACGCGCCGCGGTGACCCGCTCGGACGAGCGGGTCTGGCGCCGCCCGAACCGGGGGCGGTGGTCGCCGTCTCGGTCGCGGCGACCGACGGTCGCCGCGGCCCTCTCGCCGCTCTCTCGCTGCTGATCCTCGGCGTCTTCCTCTGTGGCGTCGGTTGGGGCGGCGTCGCACAGGCACGCCGGGAGACGTCGCTCCTCGGTCGTCTCGCGCCTCGCTCCGTCACCGTGGTCGGGACGCTCCGGGAGGATCCCGTGACGAGCGCGGTCGGCTGGCACGCGCTCATCGACGTCACCCGCGTTACCTGGCGCGGCGGCGCCGCCTCGGTCCGCGAGACCATCTGGGTCGACGGCGACGGCGACCTGCCGGTGGCCGTCCGCGCGGATCGACTCGAGCTCCGTGGAGGTCTCCAGATCCCGGACGACCCCGACTTCGCCGACGCACTTCGTCGGCGCGGGCTGGCCGTCGTGCTTCGCACCGCGGAGGTGGCGCGCCTCGGCCCTGCGCCGAACCCCTTCGTCCATCTGACCCAGGTCGTCCGTGCGTTCGTCGGGTCGACGATCGAACGGATCTTCCCACCGCCCGAAGACGGGCTGCTGCTCGGTCTCGTCCTCGGTGACGCCTCCAAGCTGGACCCGGTCACCACCCGCGCCTTCCAGTCGACCGGTCTGAGCCATCTGCTCGTCGTGTCGGGGGAGAACGTCGCCATGGTGCTCGCTCCCGTCCTCGCGTTCGCCGGCGCGCTCCGGCTTGGTCGCATCGCTCGATTCTCGCTGGGCATCGGGACCGTCCTGCTCTTCGTCGTCCTCACCGGCGCGGAGCCGTCGGTGCTCCGCGCCGGCGTGATGGCCACGATCGCGCTGACGGGGGTGCTGCTCGGCCGGCCACGGGCCGCGGGCGTCGTCCTCGCCGTCGCGGTGCTGTTCCTCTTGGTGCTCGACCCGTGGCTCGTATACGCGATCGGCTTCCAGCTCTCGGTCGCGGCGACCGCCGGGATGGTCGCGCTCGCTTCGCCGCTCGCCGAACGGATGCAGCGCCTCATCCCGCGCCCCGTCGCCCT
>DATAOX010000115.1:0-4521 GCA_036265555.1 Solirubrobacterales bacterium | reverse complement strand
GTACTGCCGCAAGCACGTGCCGAAGTGGAACACGATCTCGATCTCCGGCTACCACATCCGCGAGAAGGGATGCTCGGCGGTGCAGGAGGTGGCCTTCACGCTCGCGAATGCGATCGCCTACGTCGGCGCGGCGCTCGACCGCGGCCTCGCCGTCGACGACTTCGCGCCGCGGCTGGCGTTCTTCTTCAACTGCCACAACAACGTCTTCCAGGAGATCGCGAAATTCCGCGCCGTCCGCAGGATGTGGGCGCGGATCATGCGCGAGCGCTTCGGCGCCCGGGATCCGCGCTCACAGACGATCCGCTTCCACACCCAGACGGGCGGCGTCACCCTTCAGGCCCAGCAGCCCGAGGTCAACATCATCCGCGTCGCGCTTCAGGGCTTCGCGGCGGTGACCGGCGGCACTCAGTCCCTGCATACCAACGGCTTCGACGAGGCCCTGGCTCTGCCGACCGAGCGATCGGCGCGGATCGCGCTGCGCACCCAGCAGGTCCTCGCGCACGAGTCGGGCGCCGCCGACACCGTCGATCCGTTCGCCGGCTCCCACTACATCGAGGCCCTGACCGACGAGATCGAGTCCCGGGCCTGGGACCTGATCGACAAGGTCGAGCAGCTGGGAGGCTCGGTCGAGGCGCTCGAGTTCATTCAGCGGGAGATCGAGGAGTCGGCGGCGTCCTACCACGAGCGCTATCGCACTGGCCAGGACATCATCGTCGGCGTCAACAAGTTCGTGACCGATGACATCGACGATGTCGAGATCCTGAGGGTCGACCCCGAGTCCGAGCAGCGCCAGCTGGAGCGCCTGCGCCGCTTCAAGGAGAGCCGTGACACCGCGGCCACCGAGTCGCGGCTGTCCGACCTGCGCGAGGTCGCGGCCGGCGACGGCAACCTGCTGTATCCGATCAAGGACGCGCTCCGGGGTGGCGCCTCGATCGGCGAGGTCTGCGGCGCGATGCGCGACGTCTTCGGCGAGTACAGGGGCGGCGCCTTCTTCTGAGCCTCACCGGCGCCAGTCGAGGGGTGAGACCGGCGGAACCCGGGGGAGGCGACGGGTGTGGGCATGCAATCGACCCCGTGGGGAGGAGTCGTCCTCAGGTGGCAGAACCCCGCCCAGATGAAGTCGCAGGTGCAGCGCACCCTGGTGAAATCGCCGCCCGAGCTGTGGGAGCAGGCCGACGACGTGCCGCGGATGGAGGCGTGGATGGCCGAGCTCGTGGGCACGACGGAGCCGGTTAGCGTCGACGTCACCGATCGCCAGCCGGAGCGAGTGCTCGCATGGCGCACGGCGGGCGCCGCGGGCGAGGCCAGGATCGCGGTCGAGCTCGCCGAGAAGGGATTCGGCACGTCGGTCTCGATCACCGCGGAGCACGCGCGCCCCCATCCGAGGCTCGCAGAGGCGGCGCTGGAACAGCTCCTGGACGAGCTGGGATCCCCGGAGCGGCGCCCATTCGCGCGGCGCTGAACGGGCCGGTCCTGAAGTCCACCGCTGCCTCGGAATCCGCCCGCGGCGGTTGACGCGCAGCGGATCCGTGTCGCTTGCGAGCGTTCAGAGCTCCAACTTCGGCGACGTCGCAACCGTCAGCAGCTCCGGCAGCAACCCGCGGATCAGGACCGCCAACGGTGCCGGCAATGCAGCCGATCGCGCATTCGAGTACGTGATCTTCCAGCAGTCGCCGTAGCGAGCGTCGTTGGTTGAGTCGGATGCGAGGGGCGGCCATCGGCCGCCCCTCGCGTTTCGACGCCGGCCCCGATCCGCTGCCGCCGTAGAATCCGGCGGCCGGTGCGCCAGAAGTTCCCCGAGACTCACGAGGAGAAGCTCGCCAACCTTCGCGAGCTGCGCGATCAGGCGCACCACTCGGCTTCCGAGGAGGCCGTCGCCAAGCAGCACGACAAGGGCAAGCTGACCGCCCGTGAGCGGGTGGACAAGCTCCTCGACCCGGGGTCGTTCGAGGAGCTCGACACCTTCGTCCGGCACCGCACCTACGACTTCGACATGCAGAAGCGCCGGCCGTTGGGCGACGCCGTGGTGACCGGATGGGGAACGATCGACGGTCGCCCGGTTGCCGTGTTCTCGCAGGACTTCACGGTCTTCGGCGGCTCGCTCGGTGAGGTGATGGGCGAGAAGATGTGCAAGGTCATGGATCTGGCGGCGAAGATCGGCTGCCCGGTCATCGGCCTGAACGACTCCGGGGGCGCGCGGATCCAGGAGGGGGTCGTGTCGCTCGGCGCCTACGGCGACGTGTTCGTCCGCAACGTCCAGTGCTCGGGCGTGATCCCGCAGCTCAGCGTGATCATGGGCCCCTGCGCGGGCGGCGCCGTCTATTCCCCGGCCATGACGGATTTCATCTTCATGGTCAAGGAGACCTCGCACATGTTCATCACCGGCCCCGACGTGATCAAGACGGTCACCGGCGAGGAGGTCGGGTTCGAGGACCTGGGGGGAGCAATGGCGCACAACACCAAGTCGGGCGTCGCCCACTTTGCCGCCGATGACGAGGACCAGTGCCTCGAGGACGTTCGCTACCTGATGTCCTTCCTGCCGCTGAACAACCTGGAGTTGCCGCCGAGGGTTGAGCCCTACGACGACCCCGACCGCGCCGACGAGGCGCTCGATGCGATCGTGCCGGACGATGCGACCAAGCCGTACGACATGCGAGACGTCGTCTCCCTGATCGTCGATGACGGGGACTTCTTCGAGGTCCACCAACACTACGCGCAGAACATCGTCGTCGGCTTCGCGCGGCTGGACGGCTTTCCGGTGGGCGTTGTCGGCAATCAACCCCGTCACCTCGCGGGCGTCCTCGACATCGACTCGTCGGTGAAGGGCGCTCGCTTCGTTCGCTTCTGCGACGCCTTCAACATCCCGCTGATCACGTTCACGGACGTGCCGGGATTCCTGCCGGGGGCCTCGCAGGAATGGGGCGGGATCATCCGGCACGGGGCGAAGCTGCTCTACGCGTTCACCGAGGCGACGGTGCCAAAGCTGACCGTCGTCACGCGCAAGGCGTACGGCGGCGCGTACGACGTCATGTCGTCCAAGCACATGCTCGCCGATTTCAACTTCGCCTGGCCGACGTCCGAGGTCGCGGTGATGGGACCCGAGGGCGCGGTCAACATCATCTTCCGGCGCGACATCGAGAGCTCCCCCACCCCGGACGAGCGCCGGGAAAAGCTGATCACCGACTACAAGGCCCGCTTCGCGAACCCGTATTCGGCCGCCGAGCGTGGCTACATCGACGACGTGATCGTCCCGCACGAGACCCGCCCGAAGCTGATCCGCGCCCTCCGCACTCTCCAGACGAAGCGGGTCGAGCAGCCGAAGCGCAAGCACGGCAACATTCCGCTGTAGCGCTTCAACCGCCTGGGCGACCACCAATCCGCGGCACCGAGGGGGGCGCGCGACGCCGAGTGCGCATTTACCGGTGTGATGGCACCGCTAAGTGCGCACTCGGCAGCCAGTGCCGCCTGGGCACTGGCGGCGAAACAGCATGGGGTCATCGCGCTCTTCCAGCTCGTCGCGCTCGGCTACACCTTGGAGGCGGTCCGATGGCGGGTCGCCAAGGGACGGCTCCATCCCGTGTATCGAGGCGTATACGCCGTTGGCCGCCCGAATTTGACTCGCAAGGGCGAGTGGATGGCCGCCGTACTTGCCTGCGCGCCCACGGCTGCCCTCAGCCATGAGACCGGCGCGGCACTCTGGGGTCTGCGGCAGGAAACCCCCAGAGGCGACATCCATATCTCGGTACCCGCCGGCCTGAGCCACCACCATCGCGGAATCGCAGTCCATCGCCGCTCCGCCCTCACCTGGCCTCGGTCGCGAAGGGGCGATGCACGCATCGAGCAGACCGACATCACCCTCCGCGACGGCATCCCGGTGACCGCGCCGATCCTCACCCTCATCGACTTGGCAGCGCGGCTTCCCGAGCGGCGACTCGAAGCGGCCATCAACGAAGCCGACAGGCTCGATCTGGTCACGCCCATGGAGCTCCGGGAGGAGCTCGAGGCGCGGCGCGGGCAGCGGGGAGTGGGCGCGATCAAGGCCGTTCTCGATTGCGGCGGATTCGTCCTCACCGAGAGCGATCTCGAGCGGCGCTTTCTTCCGGTCGCGGCACGAGCGGGACTGCCTACGCCGTAGACCCAGCAGGTGGTGAACGGGTTCCGGGTCGACTTCTTCTGGCCGGAGCTTGGCCTCGTTGTCGAAACTGATGGGCTTCGATACCACCGGACGGCGGAGCAGCAGGCGAGAGATCGCCTTCGCGATCAGGCGCATACGGCGGCGGGACTGACTCAGCTTCGGTTCACGCATTGGCAGGTCAGGTACGACCCGGGACACGTGGAGAGAACGCTGCGGATGTGACTCGCCTGAGGGCGGCCTGACGCCTTATGACGGCAGCGACGCGAACCGCCGGCTCGTAGCGGGGTCGTATCCGTCGGCGATTCGGGTAGGGGTTGGGCGATGCCTGAACGGATCAACGGCGGGCAGGCGCTGGTTGCGATCGGCGCGATTGCGCTCATCGCCAG
>DATAOX010000114.1:0-3127 GCA_036265555.1 Solirubrobacterales bacterium | reverse complement strand
GAACACGGCGTGGCCGCTCATCACGGCGAACAGCTCCTCGTGGCCATCGGTCAGGTTGGACTCGTCGTCGCGTTCGTGATGCGGCTCGACCATCTCGCCGCCGGCGTTCCCGGTGATCGCGTTCACCCCGAACGATCGGATGTCGAAGTGGCGGCGGATGAGGAAGAAGAGGCCGTCGGTATGTGTCGGATCGTCGGGATTGAGATCCTGGGCCTTCGCGATCTCGGTCAAGCGCGTGGCCGCAAACGGCGCGCTGCGTGGGTCGTTCATGTGGGAAACCATGCGCGCTCCCACCTCGAGACGTGGAACGGCGCTCCTGCGCGCCCTCCGACCGCGAGGATCGTCGTGTCGTCGGCGGTTGCCACGGCGCTTCGGATGAGCGCCGGGTCGCGGACGAACACGAGCGTCCCTGCGGGGGCGTCGAGCTCCTCCCCGGCGACGGTGAACGCGGCGTGCCCGCTCATCACCGCGAAGAGCTCCTCGTGGCCGTCCGTGAGATTGCCCTCGTCATCGGGCTCGTCGTGCGGCTCGACCATCTCGTCGCCCGCGTTCCCCGTGACGGCGTTCACGCCGAACGCGCGGATGTCGAAGTGGCGGCGAACGAGGTGGAAGTTGCGAGCGCCTGCGCCCTCGCCGTCGGTGGCGTCGGGGTACTGTGGATCGATGTCGGTCGCGCGGACGATGTCCGAGAGCCGGACGGCGCCGAACGCCGCGGTTCGGGGATCGCTCATCGAACCAACCTCGCAGGTGGGCGGGCGAAAGTCAACGGTGCCCCGTCCGGCCTGCTCTGAGCCCGCGTGAAGCACGAGCCGCCCGACCTCGACCGCGCCGCGCTCGCAGGCGCGCTGAGACGCCACTGGGGAATCGACCCTGAGCGGGTCGAGTACGCGCCGGTCGGCTACGGCAGCCACCACTGGGCCGCGGTCGGCGCCGACGGATCGCACTGGTTCGTCAGCGCCGACGAGCTCGGAGGCGGCGACGCGACGTTCGCGAGGCTGGACCGGGCCTTCCGCACGGCGGCGGCGCTTCGCGACCGCGGTGGGCTGGAGTTCGTCCTGGCGCCGGTCGTCTCCCGAGACGGCGCGGCCCTGCGCCGGCTCGGAGTGCGTTATGCGATTCGGGTCGAGCCGTTCGTGGAGGGCCCGTCCGGCGTGGACGGCGAGTTCGAGAGCGCGGACGAGCGGCGCGCGATGGGAACGCTGCTCGGGCGGCTGCACACCGCCTCGGACAGCGTCCCGGCGGCGTTGCCGGGCCGGGAGGACCTCGCGCTTCCGGGACGGGCGCCCCTCGAGCTGGCGATCGCGGAGCTGGACGGGGAGTGGGGGCCGGGGCCGTTCACCGAGCGGGCGAGGGAGCTTCTGCGGGCGCACGCCTCAGAGGTCGGCGAGCGGCTCCACGCCTACGATGGACGCACGCGGCGGGCGCTGGATGCGCCGGGCCGGTGGGTCGTGACGCACGGGGAGCCGCACAGCTCGAACGTCATCCAGGGACCGGGCGGGCCGTGGCTCGTCGACTGGGACACAACCCTCGTCGGCCCGCCCGAGCGCGACCTGTGGATGATCCTCGACGCGGATCTCACCGGCTGGGACGAGTACCGCGAGGCGGCGGGCGCCGACCGCCTGGACGAGGAGCTCCTCGCCCTCTACCGCGAGCGCTGGGCGCTCGCCGAGATCTGCGAGTACGTCGCCGAGCTCCGCCGGCCGCACGAGGACATGGAGGACACGCGCGCCGCGTGGCGGATCCTGGGCGAATACCTGCCGTGAGCGGCCGCCGGCGCCGCCGGCTTGCACCTCACGCAACGTGAGGTTCTACGCTGGGTGGCGAGATGCGGCGCGAGCGGGAGGACACCGGGTGGAGGGTCGGCCGGCTGGCGGCGGCAACCGGCGTCACGGTGCGGACGCTTCACCACTACGAGGAGGTGGGCGTCCTCACCCCGAGCGGGCGGACAGACGCCGGCCACCGGGTGTACGCCGACGTGGACGTCCGCCGCCTCTACGCGGTGATGGCGCTCCGCGACCTCGGGATGTCGCTTGCGCAGATCCGGGCGACGCTCGACGGCGGGGCCGACCTCGCCGGCGTCCTGCGCGCGCACCTGGCCCATGTCGAGGAGTCGCTCGAGCACCGGCGGGTGCTGCGCGACCGGCTCGCCGGCCTGTGCGCACGGCTCGGTGACGGCATCTCGACGGACGAGCTGGTTCAGGCGATCGAGGGGATGGCTATGCAGGAGCGGTACTTCACGAAGGAGCAGCTGGACACGCTCGCGCGGCGGCGTGAGGAGCTGGGCGGCGAGGCGATCGAGCGGTCGCAGGACGAGTGGCGGGAGCTCGGCGAGGCGCTGCGGGCGCATATGGCCGCGGGTGACGACCCGGCGGCGCCGGAGGTGCAGCCGCTCGCCCGGCGTGCGCGCGGGCTGGTGCGCGCGTTCACGGGCGGCGATCCGGCGATGTACGCCTCGCTCAAGGCCATGTACGAGAACGAGGATCCCGTGACGGCGTCGCGCGGGACGATGGACGCCGAGCTCATCGCGTACCTGCGCCGCGCCCTCGAGGCGCTGCCGCACACCGGCTGACCGCGTAGGATGCGCCGGTGCGACTGACCGAGCTCCACGCGGACCTCCAGGCCCTGCGCGAGAATCTCGCGGACGAGCTGCTGGCGATCAACCGCTACGAGGAGCAGGCCTTCTCGCTCTCCGACGAGGACGCCAAGGAGCACGTCCAGCGCATCGTCGACGAGAAGAAGGAGCACGTCGCCCGCCTCCTGCGCGTCATCCGCCGCCTCGACGTGAAGCAGCACGAGGCGATCGAGCGGACCTAGTCCGCGCTACGCCACGTCGAACACGATCCCCTGGGCGAGCGGGAGGTCGGTGGAGTAGTTGACGGTCGCCGTCTGCCGGCGCATGTACGCCTTCCACGCGTCGGACCCGGACTCGCGGCCTCCGCCCGTCTCCTTCTCGCCGCCGAACGCACCGCCGATCTCGGCACCACTGGGCCCGATGTTCACGTTCGCGATCCCGCAGTCGGAGCCGGCCGCCGAGAGGAAGCGCTCGCTCTCGCGCAGGTCGCCGGTGAACACGCACGACGAGAGGCCCTGCGGCACGTCGTTGTGCAGCGCGATGGCCTCGTCGAGG
>DATAOX010000113.1:0-2206 GCA_036265555.1 Solirubrobacterales bacterium | reverse complement strand
GCTGCCCCGTGTGCGTGATCCCGATGGGGCGCGTCGACGACGGCATGGCGATCGCCGAGCGTCCGGAGGTGATCTTCACCTGCTTCGGCGACATGATGCGGGTGCCGGGATCGGAGCGGAACTTCCTCGAGGCGAAGGCGGAGGGCGCTGACATCCGCATGGTGTACTCGCCGCTCGACGCGCTGCGGATCGCGAAGTCGAACCCCGACCGCGAGGTGGTGTTCTTCGCGATCGGCTTCGAGACGACGGCGCCCTCGACCGCGCTCACGCTGAAGCGGGCCAAGGCGGAGGGCATCGAGAACTTCTCGTGCATGTGCAACCACGTCACGATCGTCCCGCCGCTCCGGGCGCTCCTCGACTCACCCGACCTGCGCCTTGACGGATTCATTGGCCCCGGCCACGTTTCGACGATCGTGGGCGTGCGCCCGTTCGAGTTCATCCCTGGCGACTATGGGAGGCCGCTGGTGACCTCCGGCTTCGAGCCGCTGGACATTCTCCAGTCGATCGAGATGATCCTGAGCCAGCTCGCGGACGGCCGCTGCTGCGTCGAGAACCAGTACAAGCGGGTCGTTCCCTACAAGGGGAACGTTCCCGCCCTCCGCGTGATGGCCGAGGTGTTCGAGCTCCGCCCGCACTTCGAGTGGCGCGGGCTCGGGTTCATCAGCCAGAGCGCCCTGAAGCTCTCGGCCGCCTACTCGGACCTCGACGCCGAGCTGCGCTTCGAGGTGCCGGGAGTGCGGGTCGCCGACCCCAAGGCCTGTCAGTGCGGCGAGGTCCTCAAGGGCGTCATCAAGCCGTGGGAGTGCAAGGTCTTCGGGACGGCGTGCACGCCGGAGCACGCGATCGGGACCTGCATGGTCTCCCCTGAGGGCGCCTGCGCCGCCTACTACAACTACGGCCGCTTCGCCCGCGAGAAGGAGCTCGTTTGAGCCCGGCCGCGCGCACAGAGGCGGGTCGTGAGGAGCGGGTGCTCGAGATCATCGAAACCGCGCGCTCGAAGCGGCCTCGGTTCAAGGACGACCGGATCACGATGTCCCATGGGGCCGGCGGCAAGGCGACGCAGACGCTGATCGAGGGGCTGTTGGCGCCGGCGTTCCAGTCGGAGGCGCTCGCGGAGCTGGGCGACGCCGGGGCGGTCGAGACGAATGGAGCCAGGCTCGCGATCACGACCGACAGCTTCGTGGTCAAGCCCATCCGGTTCCCCGGCGGGTCGATCGGCGAGCTGGCGGTCAACGGGACGGTCAACGACCTGGCCGTCTCGGGGGCCCGCCCGCTGGCGCTTACGTGCTCGCTGGTCCTCGAGGAGGGCCTGAGCGCCGACGAGCTGCGGGCGGAGGTGGAGGCGATGGCGAGTGCGGCCGAGGAGGCGCAGGTCGAGATCGTGAGCGGCGACACCAAGGTGGTCGAGCGCGGCCACTGCGATTCGATGTACGTCTGCACCACCGGGCTCGGCCGCGTCGACGATCGGGCCGCACTCTCGACGCGGGCGATCGAGCCGGGCGACCGGATCCTGGTCTCCGGGCCGGTGGGAGCGCATGGCACGGCGATCATGCTCGCCCGCGGCGAGCTCGGGCTGGATGCGGAGATCTCCTCCGACACCCGCTCGCTGTGGCCGGCGGCCGACACGCTGCTCGAGGCGGCGGGTTCGGGGCTGAGGGCGATGCGCGACGCGACGCGCGGGGGGATCGCCTCAGCGCTCAACGAGCTCGCACGCGCGTCCGGGGTGGCGATGCAGGTGAGCGAGGGCGCGATCCCCGTGCTGCCGGAGGTCGCGGGAGCCGCCGAGCTCCTCGGGATCGACCCCGCGTACGTCGCCAACGAGGGCGTGCTGGTGGCTTTCGTGGCGCCCGGCGCGGCCGACGCCGCCCTCGCCGCCCTGCGATCGGTCTCGGGCTTCGAGGAGGCCGCGGAGATCGGCGAGGTTCGCTCGGAGCCTCCCGGGATGGTGCTGGTGGACACGGCGTTCGGCGGGCGGCGGGTCATGGACCTGCTGGCCGGGGACCCGCTGCCGAGGATCTGCTGAGGCGGTGAGCCAGAGCTTTCGATGAGCACGACAAACGGTCAACGAAGGAGGTCGCATGGCAACGCTGAGTAGGGAGTTCGTCCCCAACCAGGCGGAGACGGAGGCGATCACCGCGCATCTGATCTGGATGACCACGGGGTTGGGCTGCGACGGCGACTCCGTCGCGATGACCTCCGCCGTGAA
>DATAOX010000112.1:0-3731 GCA_036265555.1 Solirubrobacterales bacterium | reverse complement strand
GCCGCGCAGCGTGTTGTTCTGGTCCCACAGATCCTTGGCCTCGACGCCGGAGCCGGCGCGCCCGGCCACCCCCACGCTCACGAGCGTGCCGCGGTAGGCGAGCGCGCGGATGCTGTCGACCAGGTTCTGGCCGCCGACCGAATCGAGGATCACGTCGGCGCCGCGCCCGTCGGTCAGCTCGCCGGTTCGCTCGACGAAGTTCTCCGTGGCGTAGTTGATCCCGTGGTCGAGGCCGAACTCCCCCTTCAGGCGCTCGAGCTTCTCGTCGCTGGAAGCGGTCGAGATCACGGTCGCACCGGCCTGCTTGGCGAGCTGGATCGCGGCCATCCCGACGCCGCCCCCGCCGGCGTGGATCAGGGCCGTCTGCCCGGCCTCGAGGTGGCCCGCCGTGAACAGGCACTCCTGCGCGGTTCCGAGCGCGACGGGGATCCCTGCCGCGCGAGCGGCGTCCAAGCCCTCGGGGATCGGCCAGGTCACCAGCGCGGGCACGACCCGCCTGGAGGCGTGGGACCCCGCCCCGAACAGGGTCACGACCCGATCGCCTACCGCACGGTCCTCGACGCCGGCGCCAACCTCGGCGACCGTCCCAGCGGCGAGGTACCCGACGATGTGCGGAACCGACGGCGGCGGCGACTCGGCACGAGCCAACAGATCACCACCCTCGATGCTGATCGCCTCGACGTCGATCAGCACGCAACCGTCGGGGCACTCGGGATCTGGCACGTCCTCGTAGCGCAGGACGTCGGGGCCGCCGTTCTCGTAGATCACCGCTGCCTTCACGGGTAGCGCGACTCTATGCGAGTTGGCCCCTCGACTGTGCTGCTGTCACGGAACACGGGAGCGCGGAACTTCAATCCAACCGGAGCCACTGAACCTGGGAGGATCACAGACCCCCCGCGAATCGGATGCCGATGCCAGTAACCACACGGGGTCCAGCCTTGTCGTGATCTTCGGACTGATCCTCGCGCTCGCTTCGGCGATGGCCACAAACGTCGCCTTCCTGTTGAAGCAGCGCGGCGCGGTGCTCGCCCCGCCGATCCAGGTCCGCCATCCGCTCCGCAGCGCAGCCGGGCTGTTTCGGTCCAGGTGGTTCTTGATCGGCTGGATCGTGGCGATCGTCGCCTGGGGTCTGCACGTCGGCGCGCTCTCGCTCGCGCCGCTGTCGATCGTGCAGGCGGTCCTCTCCGGCGGGCTCGTCTTCCTCGCCGTGTTCGCCGAGCGCTTCTTCGGCTTCCAGCTTGGACAGCGACAATGGATCGGCGTGACGATCACAGCGGCCGGACTGGTTCTGATCGGCCTGACCGGCGGTGGCGCTAACCGTCCCAAGCACGCCTCGCTGGGGGCGCTGATCGCCGTAGAGGGTGCGATCTTCGGTATCGGCGCCGCGCTCGTGAGGATCTCGACCCGCCGCCACGTCCTGCCGCGCGCCGAGGGGCTGCTCCTCGGCGCGGCCGCGGGCGCGCTGTTCGGGCTCTCCGATGTCGCGATCAAGTACCTCACCCAAGCGCCCCCAGGGCCGCTGCGTGGGTTGCTCAGCCCGTGGGCGCTGACCGCGATGATCGGCGGAGTGATCTCGTTTTACGCCTCCGCCCGCAGCCTCCAGATCGGAGAGGCTGTCGAGGTCATCGCACTCACCTCCGTGGCCGCCAACCTCGCCGCGATCATCGGCGGCATCCTCATCTTCCACGACCCGATCGGCTCCGGCGCCCCCGCCATCGCCGCCCGCGTCATCGCATTCGGCCTCGTCATCGCCGGCGCGGCGCTCATGCCCGCTCCAATGCGCGCCACCCAAGACGCGACCTAGCGCGCCCTGCCCGCGCCCAGCCAGAGTGACCCAGTTGTGGTGCGCGCAGGCTGACCCGCCCTTCTCTGTCGTCGTCGTCCAGCGCCATCGGTCTCCGGTGTCCTCCCGTGCTCGAAGACCTTGCTGAGCGGCTCCGGGCCAACGGTCGTGGCGGCTATGCTGCCGGGGAGGGTTGCCGGAAGGAGGAAGCAGGATGCGCACCAGCTTTGTTGTCTTCGCGGTTGGCACGGGCATCGTCGTGATCGTGGTGGCAATCGCCGTCGTGCTCGTGGTCCTCTTCGTAACTCTGTCGATGCGGGGCGGACAAAAACGCGGCGCCCAGCAGCGCGACGACGCTCGCCGCGATGTAGAGGAGGCGCGAGAGCGAGCGGGGCGGGCAGAGCGCGAGCGCGACATTGCGCGGGCGGCTGGAGAAGACCCCCATCCAGACCTAGAACGGTAGACGCGAGGCCGTATATCCGGGTGCAAGCAGTGGGTCTATGGGACAAGCTGAGGCGAGCGAGCGGCGACCTTCGCAAGATGTGGATCCCTCGCGGCCCGGACAGCTACTTCGAATACGAAGGGAAGCGCGAGCACAAGCGCAAGGAGGACGACCACGCTCGTGAGCGCGACGAGGCCTCTTCTGAACGCGAGCGTGAGAAGGCGGAGCGTGAACGCGGATTCGAAGAGCGCTACACGCGCGAGCGTGAAGTCGACGCTGGGCGGGAGCGGGCGAAACGGGCAGAAAAGACGGAACCCGACCCCTGAACGGCCGCCGGGGAATTCGCACGGCGGGCCCCGACGCCACAGCAGTGGAACGTAGTAACTAGACCCGCGCGCCCAGGATCTCCACGGCGATCTCTGCGACCTGCGTCGGGTTGCGGCCGACGCGCACGCCCTTCGACTCCAGCGCCTCGGCCTTCGCCGCCGCCGTGCCCTGAGACCCGCTCACGATCGCTCCCGCGTGGCCCATCGTCTTCCCGGGCGGCGCCGTGAAGCCGGCGATGTAGGCCAGCACGGGCTTGCTCACAGAAGACGCGATGTACTCCGCCGCCTCTTCCTCCGCCGACCCGCCGATCTCGCCGCACATCACGATCAGCTCCGTCTCGGGGTCGGCTTCGAACAGCTCGATGATGTCGATGAAGCTCGAGCCGGGCACCGGGTCGCCGCCGATTCCGACGATCGACGAGTTGCCGAATCCGCGCTGGGCCAGCTCGTTGCCGATCTGGTAGGTCAGCGTGCCCGACCGGGACACCAGCCCGACGTTGCCTTCCTTGAAGAACTGCGCCGGGATGATTCCGACGTTCGCCTTCCCGGGCGAGAGGATGCCCGGGCAGTTCGGGCCGATCAGCCGCGACGACCCGTGCGACAGGTGGTTGTAGACCTTCAGCTCGTCGTGCGCCGGGATGCCCTCGGTGATCGCGATGATCAACGAGATCCCCGCGTCCTCGGCCTCGAGGATCGAATCGGCTGCAAACCGCGGCGGCACGAAGATCATCGCCGTGTTGGCCCCGGTCGACGAGACGGCCGCGTGGAAGGTGTCGAACACCGGCACGCCGTCCACCTCCTGGCCGCCCTTGCCGGGCGTCACTCCCGCGACCACCTGAGTGCCGTAGTCGCGGTTGCGCAGCGAGTGGAACGTCCCCTCGCGCCCGGTGATGCCGGAGACGCAGAGCTTCGTATCCGAATCGACCAGGATCGCCATCAGGCCAGCTCCACGACCTTCTCGGCGGCGCCCAGCATCGTCGCCTCCGTGTGCACGTTCGGCAGCGCCGCGTCGGCCAGCAGCTGCCGGCCCTCGACGTCGTTCGTGCCGTCGAGCCGGACGACGAACGGCACGGTCGGCTTGATCTGGTCGAACGCCTCGATCAGCCCGCGCGCCACCTCGTCGCAGCGGGTGATCCCTCCGAAGATGTTGAACAGCACCGCGGTGACCTTGGGGTCCGAC
>DATAOX010000111.1:0-1707 GCA_036265555.1 Solirubrobacterales bacterium | reverse complement strand
TGCGCGCCCGATCACCTCGCGGCGGTCGAGCGGCTGATCGGTGAGCGCCTCGGCGACGAGGAGGTCGAAGTCCTGAGCAAGCTCCTCGGCCGCCTATCGGACCTCGACGACGACTGCGGCGTCGGCGACTGATCCGCCGAGCGGGTGCATTTTCCGCGCTGAGCGCGGATAACGGACCACTCGATTCGGTCGGGAACTAACCGTTTGGTGCCAGCACCAGCTGCGTCACCACGAGGTTCGCGACCAGCCGCTCCTCCCGGTGCACCTGCACCTCCACGACGTGCGTGGTCCGGCCGGCGTGCAGGTGCTCGGCAGTCGCGATCAGCTCGTCGCCCGGCCGACCGCCGGCGAGCACGTTCAGCTTCATCTCGATCGTCGTGAAGTCGTGGCCAGGCGGCAGATGGCGAAACGTCTGCCAGGCGGCAACCGAATCCGCCAGCGCGATCCACGCTCCTCCGTGCACCAACCGCCCGGGATGCAGGTGGCGATCGTCAACGACGATCCGCCCCCGGCAGCGGTCGTCCGTCAGCTCCAGAGGCTCGACCCCCATGTCCGCCGGAAAGCTCCCCTGGATCCGCTTGCGGATCTCGTCCGGCGTGATCTCGGGATTCGTTGGCGGCACGGCGCGGGGAGGCTACAGGCGCGAGCAATCAGGTTCTCGCTCGAGGGCGCCCAGTGGCGGGCCGCCAGGCGGTGAATCCAGACTTGCCGATGATCGACGCGCTCGACGCTCCATTCGGCCGCGAGAGAAGGATTGACCACGTTATATGTGGTGAATCCTTGCCTCGACGTGATTCGCCGCTTATAGCGGCTCAATCGCTCACTCGATCTCGAATTGACTCGCCAGAGCGCTGATCGGCCGATCCTGCCCTCCCCTACTTGCCTCGAGCCGCTCGCGCCAGAGGGCGCTCCGGAGACTCTCTAGAACGCCGAATCCCCGAACGGCTCGTCGCGCTCGCGCACCGCCTCTCGCCAGCCCGCCTCCGCGGCCCGCCGGGCAAAGCCGTGACCCTCGGGGGTGTGGCGGGCGACGCCGTCGAGGAAGGTCCCGAGCGCCTGGGTGGCATGGAGCCCCTGGGCGTACGCGGCCTGGTTCACGAGCAGCTTGTGCATCACGAGCTGGTTGATGGGTAGGCGCGCCACGCGCTCCAGCAGCGCCTCGAATCGCTCGTCGAGCTCATCAGGAGGCGCGGACTCGGTCGCGAGGCCCCATTCGACCGCCTCGGTGCCCGAGATCGAATCCCCGGTCAGAAGCAGCCGCTTCGCCCGCGCGGGACCGATCCGCCACGCCCACAGCGCCGTCGTCGGAACGCCCCACACGCGCGCCGGCGGATACCCGATTCGAGCGTCATCGGCGATCACGAGCAGATCGGCGCACAGCGCCATGTCGGTCCCGCCCGCGACGCAATAGCCGTGGACCTTGCACAGCACCGGCTTCTCCGCGTGGAAGAGGCTCATGAAGCCGCGGACGTTCCGCCACATCATCTGGAAGTCGACGACGGGATCCCAGACCCGGTTCGGATCGTGGTTGGCCGCCATGACCTCAGCGTCGAGGGGGGAGCCCGGGGGAGTCTCGTCGACGCCGATGCCCTCGGAGATCCCCTCGGCCGAGGCGACCAGGTCGTAGCCGCCGCAGAACCCCGTGCCGTTTCCCGCGAGAGCGATCGCGTGCACCTCGGGATCCAGATTCGCCCGCTCGACGCACGC
>DATAOX010000110.1:0-17068 GCA_036265555.1 Solirubrobacterales bacterium | reverse complement strand
CTTGTTGACGTTGGACACGATCTGGTCCGCACCGAAGGGGTTCGGATTCGAAACCGCGACGGCGGGATAGCGAGCCTGCGCCTCCGCGATGCAGCTCTGCTTGCGCTCCTGCCCCACGATGCGAAAGACGCCATAGGTCAGCACCACCCCGATGGCGAGCGCCAGGGCCACGGCGATGATTTTGGTTGCGGAAGCGCCGCTCACTCGAACACTTCAAAGGGCACGAGCCGCGCGTCCGCATCGTGGCCGAATCGCTCCCATTCGGTCTGGCCGGGAGAGCGGACGCCATAGAGATCATGCAGATCCCCGTTCTCCTGAGCCCACGAATCGAGCGCCGCCTGGGGATTGGACCCATCGGCCCGGCCGAGCCATCTCCAGCCGCCCTCGCCCTCATAGGCAGCGATCTCCCACTCCACGGGCGGAACGTACACGTGGCCCCGGCGGCGGGACGGAAACGGGGTCGCCTACTCCCGCAGCCCGGCGGCTTCGAGGGCCTCTGGCGGTTCTTGGAACAACCGAAGGCAGGTGATCTGCCCGTTCTCGAGGGTGAACAAAAACGCGCTTCTCCCAATCACCTCGATCCCGTCTCGCCCCCGAAAGTGGGCCGTGTTCGTGACCACCACCACGGGGCCTGCCTCCGCGATGCCGTGGGTCTCAATGCGGCCCTCCTCAAACGTCGACCACAACACGTTGAAGAACTCCTCCAGCTCGCGATGGCCGCGATAGACGCCCTTGAACGGTCCTCGCGATCGCGACCAGTCAACTTCCGCATCGGGGCGATAACAGGCCCGCAGCGCCCGCAGGTCTCGGCGTTCCCACGCTTCGATGCTTCGCCGGACGATCTCGACGTTCTCCCCCGACATCGGCGGCGCAGTATCTCGCTACTCCCGCAGCCCGGCGGCTTCGAGGGCTTGCTGCCAGCCGTTCTCCTCGACGAACCAGTCCTGGCGCGCGATCTTGCCCCGCGAGGAGAGCTCCATCACGGTTCCGCCGGATGTGAGCTCGGTCTTCACGCCGCTGCCGCGCCCGTAGCCGACGAAGTCGCCTCGCACCGCGAGGCGATCGCCGCTATCGACCAGCCGGTCGATCGTCCACCCCCAGGGATCGAAGGCGTCGTCGATCTCGCGGTAGAGCGCCCGGACCCCCTCGCGTCCGCGAAAGCAGCCCCCCACGCCCACGCTGTCCATGCCATGCATCCAGACCTCCGTGCCGGGGTCGTAGAGGAGCACGTTTACGTCTATGTCGCTGCGTGCCATCGCGCTAAAGCCCCGCTTGACCGCGTACGGCATCAACCGTCTCCTGAGCGGCGAGCCGAGCCTGAGCCGGACGAGGCCCGCCGTGAACACCGTTCCGACGGCGGGCGCTCGCAGGACCAGCGAATCGAGCAGGTCGCGCTTCTCCGCGGACATCGCCCGCGCAGTATCTCGTGGCAGGAGAGGGAACGCACGCGGGAGGCGTTGAGGGCGATCAGGCCATCGCGCCTCCGGCGTTTGGACCACTATCGGGCCACAGGGTCGAGCGGCCGGACCCGATCCCGGGCGCCCGAAGTCGCACGGTTGCAGGGACGACGTTGAGCGGGAGCGACGGGACTCGAACCCGCGGCCTCCGGCGTGACAGGCCGGCGCTCTAACCAACTGAGCTACGCCCCCAGGAACAGCGGTCACCGCTGGACCGCCGGAGTGATTCTAGGGCGCAGATAATCTCCGCCGCGATGCGGATCGTGAGCTATCGGGGCGAGCGCGGCGAGCGCGCCGGAGTCCTCGTGGAGGAGGGGGTCGCCGACGCGTGGGACGCGCTCGGCGGCGATGGATCCACCGTCCGCGACCTGCTCGCGTCGGGGCGGCTCGAGGCGCTGCAGGGCACAGCGGCCTCCGATCTGCCGTCGACCGAGGTGGAGCTCCTGCCGCCGGTACCCGACCCGGACAAGATCGTCTGCATCGGGCTGAACTACCGCGCCCATGCTGCCGAGGCGGGCATCGATCCGCCCGAGAGGCCGACGTTCTTCGCCAAGTTCCGGAATGCGCTCGCGTCGCCCGGCGCCACGGTGTCGCTTCCGGATGCGAGCGGCAAGGTCGACTTCGAAGCCGAGGTGGCGTTCATCGTCGGCCGTCGCTGCTCGGGGGTCTCCGAGTCGGACGCCGCCGAGTGCATTGCGGGCTACATGCTCCTGAACGACCTGTCGGCGCGCGACCTTCAGTTCGCGACTCCGCAATGGATGCCGGGCAAGGTCTTCGACGGCGCGGCACCGTGCGGTCCGGCGCTGGTCACGCCGGGCGAGGCGCTCGCCGCCGGCCCGATCACGTTCGCGCTGACGCTCAACGGCGAGGTCATGCAGGACGCCTCCACCGACGACCTGATCTTCGGTCCGGTCCAGCTGGTCGTTGAGCTCTCGCGGTTGATGACTCTCGAGCCGGGGGACGTCGTCGCGACCGGAACGCCGTCGGGCGTCGGCTCGACGCGCGATCCACGGGTGTGGCTCGAGCCCGGCGACGAGATCGTGATCAGCTCGCCCACGCTCGGGCAGCTGGAGACGCGACTGACGTAGCGGCCGGGGGCGACTCCCGCTGCGCCGAGAAGCTCGCGGCGAGGACCAGCGGGAGGAACCACACGACGTAGAAGTAGAACCAATGGGCCGCCCCGAACTGGACCGCAATCACGACGGCGGCCGCGAGGGCAGCGACCTGCACCGCCGTCTTGCGCCGAGGCCAGAGGGCGACGGCGAGCGCGAGGAGCGCCGTCCCGACCCGCTCGACGGACTGCAGGAAGTGGATCGACGGCGCCTGTCCCCAGACGCTGAACGGTGAGCTTCGGGCGGCCTGGTAGCCCAGCGTGTGATCGTAGAACGCGCGTACCCCGCCCGGCGGGAGGAACGGGATCACCAATGCGGCGCAGACCGCGACGACAACGACGCCGAATATCAGTGCAGAGCGCCATCGCCGCTCGCCCGTTCCCGTCGCGAACAGCGGCGCGAGTGCCGCGGGGCCGAACTTCGCCGCCGAGGCCAGGGCGATCAAGACCGCACGCCCAGGCGCCGACGTCAGCACGAGCATCGCGCCGACGAGGAGCAGGGCAATCAGCGAATCGTTCGCGTTCGCGTTCATGGTGTAGAGCGTGAAGGGGTAGGCGAGCCATGCGAAAGCGAGGCCCACGCCCAGATGCCGGCCCTGAGGACCCGGGCGCAGCCGCCGGCCGAGAAGCCAGAGCCCGAGCGCGGTGAGCAGGTCGAAGGCGATCGCCGCGGCGTGCGCCGCCGGGACGTCACCCCAGTGGCCGTTCCACGGAAAGATGAGCTCGAACGGCACGTACGCGAGATAGTTGAAGGGCCCGTAGACGTCGCCGCGGATCGCGAGCCCCGGGGCGAAGTTGCCGGCGTACAGCTCCTGCCCGTGAGTTATGTGATCGGCGCCCACGACCCCCGCGACGCCGATGTCGATCACGTGCGAGTCGACGATGTTCAGGGCGATGCGGCCGCAGGCCAGGGCGACCGCCGCGATCGCGATCCAGCGCAGCGGGATCCACGGGATGAGCGGACCCGCGCGCTCGCGGGGAGAGAAGCCGATCCACAGCATCCGCGCGAAGACGTAGAGCAGCACCGGGTAGGTGAGGACGACGGAGGCCGTGATCTCGGCTCGGTTGTAGAAGAAGAGCGAGACCCCCAGGCCGAGCAGCACGAGCAGGTCGAGATGCAGCATGCGGAACGGCCGCCGGGGATCGAAGAACGGGACCAGGAAGAGAAGGCAGAGCGGGAGCCAGACGTACGGCGCGTTCACCTTCTGTGCGATCGCGCCGCTGTATCCCCGCGCGAGCGGGTCGTGGAGCTGGGTGTCGTGCCACGCGCCGAGGAGCTCGCCGGTCCGCCCGTCGACGATCGCCTGAGCGACCTCGGTGCGATTCCCTTCCGATCCCGTGAAGTAGCTGACCTGCCAGCCGGTGCCGCGCTCGAAGACGATCGGATACATCCCGGCGCTCTGCTCGCGCTCGTCCCGGATCGCCCCGGCTTGGTTCGCGACGGCCACTGCCTGGCGCCCGGAGAGGTCGAAGCCCGGGGGAGTGCTCGACAGCGATGGGGGGCGCTCGAGCGGTGGCGGAAGCTGGCCGCCGAAGGGCGGCTCGGCCGCGAAGTCCTCGGACGCGACCGCCTGCGCGGGCGCGGCCGCCGCCAGCGCCAGCGCGCAGACAAGGACGATCAGCAAGTGAGGTGGAGCGCGGCGGCGACCGCCGCCGGATTCCGGGCCTCCAGCTCCTGAAAGCGCTCGACGGCCTGGTCCGTGGGGAGCGTCTCCACCTTCACACCGCGCCGGCCCAGCGCCTCGAGGACGGCGGGCTCCGGCTGGAGGCGGCTCGCGTACCCGCAACCGAGGATGAGGCGCTCCGGAAGGTCGTCGAGGACGTCGTCCAGATCCTCCATCGAGAGTGAGTGCCCGTCGCGGCGCCACCACTCGGTCATCACGCGGTCGGGCAGGATGATGACGTCGCGGTGGAGCTCGACGCCGTCGACCACCACACGCCCGGGGCTGTAGCTCTCAATCCGTGCCACGATCGACCTGGCGCTCGATCGTAGCCGGTGATGGAGCGTCGGCGGACGGCCTGGCCATCTCGTCGCCCTCCCCGCCCAGGAGCCCGACACGCAGCAGCAGGGCGTCCGCCTCCGCGGCGTCCAGCGGCTCCGACAGTAAATGCCCCTGCCCCAGTTCACAACCGAGCTCGAGCAGCCGCTCGCGCTGTTCCGGCCGCTCGACCCCCTCGGCGACCACGCGCAGGCCGAAGATGCGGGCCAGGTCGATGATCGCCCGCAAGAGCTCCGCCTCCTCGCCCGGCCCGCCGATCCCACCGATGAACGACTTCTCGATCTTCATGACGTCGAGTGGCAGCCGACGCAGGTAGCGAAGCGACGAGTAGCCCGTGCCGAAGTCGTCGATGGCCAGGTCCACACCCAGATCGTTCAGCGCGTCGATCTGCTCGATCGCGTTGTCGAAGCTCTCCATCAGAGCCGTCTCCGTGATCTCGAGAGTGAGGCCGGTGGCGTCGAGGTGCGATGCATCAAGCGCGTCCGCGACCTCCCGAACCAGGCCGGGCTCACGTAGCTGGGCACCCGAGATGTTCACGCCGATTCCGAGCCCGGGATGGCCCGGATACTTCGCGCGCCAGAGCGCCCCCTGGTGACAGGCCTTTCTGAGGACCCACCGTCCGAGCTCGCCGATCGACCCGCTCTCCTCGGCGAGCGGAACGAAGCTCTCGGGCATCACGACGCCGCGCGTCGGATGCCGCCAGCGGACCAGCGCTTCGACTCCCGTAACCCTGCCGTCGACCAAGCTGAAGATCGGCTGGTAGGCCACCGCGAGCTCCTCGCGGTCGAGCGCCCGCTTCAGGTCGACCTCCAGCTCCAGCCTCTCGACGATTGCGGTGTGCATGCTCGGCTCATACACGGCATAGCGACCCTTGCCAAGCGCCTTCGCCCGGTACATCGCGAGGTCGGCGTCGCGGAGCAGCGTCTCCGCGTCGCTGCTTCTCGTCGCGATCCCGATGCTCGCGCTGATGTAGACCTCGCGGCCACGGACCTCGAACGACGCGTCGAGGGCGTCGAGCAGGCGCTGCGCGGCGCGCGCGGCGTCGCCCGGCTCGCGGAGCTCCTCGAGCAGGACCGCGAACTCATCGCCGCCGAGGCGCGCGATCGTGTCCGCGGGGCGCAGGCATTCCGCGAGGCGCTCGGCCACGAGCACAAGCAACCGGTCCCCCGTCCGGTGCCCGAGGCTGTCGTTGACCGTCTTGAACCCGTCGAGATCACAGAAGAGCACCGCAACCGGTGAGTCGCCCCGTTCGGCCCTCGCGAGAGCGTGGCGCATGCGGTCGAGGAACAGTGAGCGGCTCGGCAGCCCCGTCAACGAGTCGTGGAGCGCCTGGTGGACTGTTTCCTCGATCGCCCGGGCGTGATTCAACGCGAGGCCCGCGTGCTCGGCCAGCGACAACAGCGCCTGTTGGTCGCGTGGCTCGTACACGTGCCCCGGCCGGGTGGACGCAACGCCGAGGCTGCCGACGATTCGGCTGCGCTCGAAAACCGGCGCGGCCATTGCGGCGGTCACGTCTCCGCGCGGGAAGTCGACCAAATCATGCGCGGCGTCGCCCCGGCTGACCGCATCGGCGACCACGAGCGTCCGCTCGCGCATTGCGCGGCCGCTCAGCCCGACCTCCGCCGGCTGGCGGCGCCGACGCGCGAGCAGCTCGTCGTCGGCACCTATCGCCGCTGCCGCGGCTGTGTGGTCCGGATCGTCGGGATCGGCGATCCAGAGGATCCCGACAGGGGAATCCAGGAGCTCGCATGCGCTCTCGACGACCGCCTCGAGCACCTCATGGACCGGCAGCCGATCCACGATCCCGCGCTGGAGCTGGGCCAGCCGCTCGAGCAGGACCTGGCGCTCGCGAAGCGTCTCCAGCAGCCGGGCGTTCTCGCTGGCCTCATGCTCCGACTCGGCGCGCAGCGCCCGCTCGTTCTGCAGCGCCGAAGAGATCAAAGCCAGGAACGCGGCGAGCTCCTGGGGGTCCCTCTCCGACGGCATCGCTCAGTGGCGCCCGGCCGACGGGATCTCGTACCGCACCGCCGGGAGCGACGCGGAGCTCGGTGCCGCCGGCGCGAGCTTCCCGGGCCCGCCGCCCTTCCTCGACCAGTCGACCATGTCGGGCCTGACGTGGATGAGCTTTCGCCACGTGCGCGCTCCGATCACGCCGTCGGCTCGCAGTCCGTGCGCGCGCTGAAAGCGCTTGACGGAGCGGTGCGTCCTGGCAGCGAAGTGCCCCGTGACCGCGAGATGAGCGCCCGCGCCGCGCAGATGCTCCTGCGCCCAGACGACCAGGTCCCCCCTGCTCCCCTTGGAGAGCACCGGGTAGTTGGACCTTCCGCGGCGGACCCCGGGCAGCCCCTTGCCAACCCGCTGCCCCAGGGCATTCCACTGCTTGCGCGTCGTCTCCTGCCAGCTCCACCAGCTGATGCCGTGGAAGTCGAATGACATCGCCAGGCGGCGGAACTTGCGGATCTGCTTCCGCGACGGCCGACCGCCGGCGTCCCGGTACGTCTGGCCCAGCGGGAAGATCGACCGCCTGTAGACGCGGTTGTACCGAATCGTATGCCGGTCGGCCTTCCCGACGCTCACGCCGATCGCGTGCCAATACACCTGCGGGAGGTTGAAGCGCGCGCCACCTGGACCGAGGAACACCGAGTAGGGAAACGACGGGTGGTAGTCGACGTAGGGAAAGCCGGAGAGCCCGGTGGGGAAGTGGCGGCCGACGCGGTGGCGGAGCTTGTCGACGTAGCGATCGGCGGCCGCATAGCGTCCCTCGTACTCCGCCTCGGCATCGATGACGAGACAGTCGGCGCCATCGTTCACCGCCGCCGCGCCGCGCTGCGCCTCGGCGGCCGGATGAGACCCGTACACGTACTGCCACGCGCAGACGCGGAGTCCGTGATGGTGAAAGTAGTGAACCAGTGGGCGCTTGAACTGAGCCCACGCGTTGGTGCCGTCGGAGCTCTTGACGTAAAGGGTGCGAATCCCGTGCCGCTTCGCCTTCTTCGCTATCCGTGACAGCTTGCCCCCGCTCGACTTCTTCACGTACCAGATCCACATCCCCTGGCCGCGATAGGGGTTGTGGGCTCTGCCGGCCTTCCCCGCCGGTCCAGAGCGCGCTGAGCCGGTGGCATCGTCCGCCGCCGAGGCGACGTCGGCCACGACCAGACCGACGAGGAGGAGGCTCATCGCCAGCATGCCGCGCCCGATTCGGGTACGAGGTCCAGCACGGCGCCGCCGCGTCGTCGCCCGAGGCCGCCTGCCCGCCGGCCTCCGCTTGGTGGTGCTCGGAGCGCGCATATGAGCTTCAGCTCCGGCCGGCACCGCGTCCCCACAGTGCCGCCGCAACCGGGGTAGTATCGCGAAACCAGCGGCCCCGGCACGCCGCGGCAGGAAACAGGCAATAAGGCATGCGATCCAAGTTGGCCCTCGTGGCGGTGGGTGTGTTCGCGGCGTCGGTCGCGGTGGCTGCGCTTCCGCGGGTCGCCACCGGCCGCCCGCGGACGGACCCGGCGGACGCCACGGGACGGCTGGACCTGCGCAAGGCCGAGCTCGACCAGGCTGGCCGCTCCGTCAACCTCACGGTGCGGACGAGCGGCGGGTTTCGCCTGAGCGCGCTGAATCGTCACCCGGACACGACGAACCCCGGCGAGCGATTCATCTGCCTCCAGATCCACCACTATGGACGCACCTCCACGCGCCAGCTCTGCCTCGGTGCGGGCCCGAAGGGAAATACCGACACCCTCGGGTACGCGCTCCTGAAGCCGGATGGGTCGGTGCGATCGTGGGATGGGATCGACGCGCGGGTCGGACGGCCGAACAAGCGCTCCGTGACGGCCCGGTTCAGGCCCGGCCGCGCGGACCTCGATCCGGGGAACTATCGCTGGCGCTTGGTCAGCCAGTCGACCGTGGGGCAATGCCAGGGACCCGGGGAGCGCAGCCTCTGCTTCGACCGCCTGCCGAACGGCCACGACGCGGGGTTCAAGCTGCATCGCGTGCAGCCGGTGGGCTGCGAGGACTCGGGCGGAACCCCGCGTTTCAACGGCCCCAGCAGCCACAAGCGGATCGCGCTGACCTTCGACGATGGCCCGAGCCCCTACACCTCGAATGTCCTCTCGGTCCTGAAGCACCATCACGCCAAGGGGACGTTCTTCGAGATCGGTGATCAGGTCTCGAGCGAGTCGCGCAAGGTGCTGAAGTCGGGCATGGAGCTCGCGAATCACAGCTACCGCCACGAGAGCTATCCCAGTCGTGCGTCGATGGCCGCGACGAACAGTCGCATCAGGTCAACGACCGGGTTCGAGCCGTGCCTGTTCCGGCCCCCGGGCGGCGCCTTCAACTCGCGCGTCGTCGCCGACGCGAGGTCGCTGGGGATGACCACGGTGGTGTGGAACGTCGACCCCAGGGATTGGTCGACGCCCGGGTCAGGCGCGATCTACAGCCGCGTCGTCAGCGGCGCGCGGCCCGGCGCGATCGTCGTCATGCACGATGGCGGCGGCAACCGGAGCGAGACGGTGGCGGCGCTCCCGCGCATCATCAGAACGCTCCACGGACGTGGCTACCACCTGGTCACGGTGAGCAAGCTGCTCCACCAACGCACGATCTGGGGCGAAGTGCACAAGGCGCTGGAGCCGCGGATCCCGCGCTGGTTCCTGAGGAGTCCCGCCGGACACGCACAACCCACCGAAAGGGAGGAATAGCGCCACCGGCCCGAGCGCGAAGCGGACCGGGCGAGTGGCCGCCTCCGCCCGGGAACGCGGGCTAGCCGCCCAGCAGGTTGCCCAGGGCGCCGGAGACGCCGCCCTGGCTGCCACCGGAACCGGCGGTCCCCGCGACGCGGCCCTCCGACGGCTGGATGAGGAGCCACCCCGAGCCTGAGAATCCGACCTGGACGGTCTCGCCCGAGCCGCGGCCGATGAGCGTCTTGACGTTCACGTCCGTCTTGACCGATGAGCTCACGCCGCTGGACCAGGTGATGGCCGCCTGTGGGTCGGCGAAGGTCTGCTCGCCGTCGAGCTGGAGCAGGAGGGGCGGGCCGTCGGAGACGAGCGCGATCCAGCCGGTTCCCGCCAGCTCCATGTTGTACATACCGCCGGCGAGCGCGCCGGAGGCACCCTCGACCCGCTTGATGTCCCAGTCGATGCCGGCGTCGGACGCGAGGACGTTGGCGCCGTTCGCCGTGATCTTGTCGTCCTCGAGCTTGATCAGGTGGATGTCCTGCGCCATGTCCGCCAGGAAGACCTCGCCGGTGCCCGAAATCTTCATCAGGTTGGTTCCCTCGCTCGTGACCGCCTTCTTGAGCATGCGCGAGACCCCGCCGCTCCCCGCATGCTCGAACTTCACGTCGCCCTGGTAGGCGACCATCGAGCCGAGCTTCGCCTGGATCGTCACGTCCGCGAGCTCCACCTTGAGCAGCTTCGAGTTCTGGAGCGAAAACGGATCCGGGCTCTCCGTCTCCTGAAATTGCGCGAGCGACTGCTCGACCGACATGAGCTCTCCTCCTCTGGCTACCTGGACCGTTGGCGGCAGGATAAGCCCGGAGTCAGGCTCGCGCGCCAGACCCGAGATGGGCGGTGCCGGACTCGAACCGGCGAACCTCTCGCTTGTAAGGCGAGCGCTCTCCCAGCTGAGCTAACCGCCCGCCCGGATTATGCCGACCGTCAGCCCGAAGGGGGCGTGGACGGGTTGTCCACCTCGACACCGAGGCGTCGATAGGCGGAGACCGAGTACGCGCGTCGGCGCGCGTGCAGGATCGGATCGTCGGAGAGCTCGATGCCGTCGCCTACGCGGGTGGGATCGAAGACCTCGATGTGGTCACCGACCTCGGGGTCATCGACGATCCCGGTGATCTCGAGCCGCCCGGCGTTGACCCGCTCGCGGTCATCCGGCCAGACGGTGGTCGGATCGTCGATCGAATCCTCCTCCGCCGGGATCTGAAGCTTCAGGTCGAACCTGACCGGGCCCTCGGCGAGCCGGTCCGCGAGCTCGGAACGCAGGTAGTCGCCGCCCCGCTGCTTCGCGTCGTCGTCGGGGATGGTGGCCTCGCCGGCGTGGGGGCGCCAGCGGTAGCGGACGAGGGTCGGGCGGCCGTCGGTGTCTAGGAGCCGGAAGGTGTGTGGCGAGTGGTAAACCTGCGTCGCGAAGCTCGCGGGCGGCTCCGCATTCAGCGTCCATTGGACGGCCGTCTGCGCCTCGGGATGCTCGCCGAGGAAGGCGCCGAGCTCCTCCCAGTCGGGCTGGCCGGTCTCGGGGTCGGGCTTTCGCAACCGCATGAGCTCGAGGAACTCCTCCGGAGTCCGCAGCACGAAGGCGGGGGTCGTGACGGCGAGGATGTCGGCCTCGTCACCGACGGCCGGGCGCATCCGGACCGCCATCCCGCGGGAGTCCCGCTGCCAGTCGTCGGAGCTGGGGTCGCCGCTGGCGTTCGAGAACCGGATCGTGGCCGGGACCGAGTCGCCCCGGAAGTGAGCCGCGCGGCACAGCTCCGCCGCCTCCGGCGTTGCGGTGAACGTGCCGGCGCACCAGGTTCCCTTGGCGTGCAGGGCGCGACTCCGTGGGTGCGACCCGTAGAGCGCGTTGGCCGCCTCGACGATCTGCTCGTAGAGGTCGCCGCCGGACATCGCGCCCACCGTATCCCACCGATAGTTTGGGCGCGTGGATCTGGGAATCGGCGGCAGAACGGCGCTGGTGCTCGGCGCGAGCCGGGGAATCGGGCGGGGGATCGCCGCGGCGCTGGCGCGTGAGGGAGCGCGTGTGGCGATCGCGAGCAGGTCGCGCGAACGGGTCGTGGCGACTGCGGACGAGATCGAGGGCGAGGTCGATGCGTTTGAAGCGGATACCGAGGATCTGGAGCGCCTGGCGTCGCTGCCGGAAGCGGTCGAGGGCGAGCTCGGGCCGGTGGACATCCTCGTGACGAACACGGGCGGACCGCCCCACGGTGGCGCTCTCGACAACGCGGCCGAGGAGTGGGAGCGGGCGTACCGGTCCCTCGTCCTGGCGCCGCGGGTGCTCGCCGAGGCGGCGGTTTCCGGGATGCGTGACCGGGGGTGGGGGCGGATCGTGAACGTCTCGTCGAGCTCGGTGCGAGAGCCCATTCCGCATCTCACGCTCTCGAACGCGCACCGCATGGCCGCGGTCGGGTTCTTCAAGACTCTCGCGAGCGAGGTTGCGGGCGACGGGATCACGGTGAACACGGTCGCCACCGGGCGCTTCGCGACCGACAGGCTGGCGTCCAACTGGGGTTCCTGGGAGGAGATGGAGCGCGGCGCCGCCGACGGGGTGCCCGCTGGCCGCCTGGGACAGCCGGAGGAGTACGGCGATCTGGTGGCGTTCCTCTGTTCCGAGCGGGCGGCGTACCTCACCGGGACGGTGATCCCGCTCGACGGCGGGCTCCTTCACGGCGTCTGAGAACAGCGGAGCTGGATCCACGGGGGTTTCCGCAAGTCGCTTGCGTTATGGTCCCGCCATCGCTCGGCCGAGCCACATCCGACCCGCGCTCGCCGAGGTGCTGGCAGTCGAGGGACGCCACGACTGGACGATCGAAGAGCTTCGGGAGGCCCTCGCGCGGGGGGGCGTGCCGGCGGACTTCTCGTCGGTCTTCAGGGCGTTGCGGCAGCTGGAGAGCGCCGGTGAGGTGCTGCGGATCGACCTGGGGGACGGGAGGGCACGGTTCGAGCCCGTCGGCGAGCACCACGAGCACGTCCGCTGCGACCGCTGCGGTGCCGTGGAGCCGGTGCCCGGATGCCTGGTGGAGGAATCGGTCGTCGAGCGGCAGACGGGGTTCTCCATCACCGGACACCGGCTGCTGTTCGCCGGGATCTGCCCGCGGTGTCGAGCGAGGTCGGCGGGATGACATGGATCGCAATCCCGTTCGCGTGCCTGACCTTCGTGACCACGCTCATCGGGGGGCGCATCGCGCTCAAGCTCGCGCACAACCTGCCGACCGTGATCGCCTTCACGGGCGGGATCGTCGTGGCGGTCGCGCTGTTCGACGTGTTGCCGGAGGCGATCGACGCGATCGGTCACGCGGAGACGACCGCCGCGCTGGTCGGTGTGGGTTTCCTCGCGTTCTTCCTGGTGGAGCGGCTGCTCGTGCTCCACCACCGCGACGACCCCGATCAGGCCAAGGCGCACCATAAGGTGGGCGCGCTCGGCGCGGTAGGACTGGCGGTGCATAGCTTCATCGATGGGCTGGGGATCGGCTTGGCCTTCGGGCTGAACACCGCGACGGGCGTGCTCGTGTTCGTCGCGGTCGCGGCGCACGACTTCGCGGACGGGATGAACATGGTCAGCTTCGTCCTCATGCAGTCGGGCAACCGGCGCCAGGCGCGCCGATGGCTGATCGCCGACGCGGTCGCTCCGCTGCTGGGGGCGCTCGTCGGCGCGTCGGTGACGATCTCCGAGGAGGCGCTGGGGCACATCCTCGCGCTCTACGTCGGGTTCTTCATCTACCTGGGAGCGACGGACCTGATCCCGGAGGCGCACCACGAGCACGCGTCATGGTCGCGGGTCGGGCTGACGGTGGCGGGATTCGCGCTGATCTACGCGGTCGTGCGCATCGCCGCCGTCTGAGCGGTCGCGGGGGGAGCCGGCTTCGTCAGCGGTCCGCGTCGCGCTTTCAGCACGAGCCATACGACGCCGACGGCGATCATCACCACGCTGATGAGCTGCGGCTGCGTCAGGCCGAGGAGCTCGGGCGTGTTCCGGCGAATGAACTCGACGAGCAAGCGCTCCGTGCCGGCGAGGATGAGGTAGATCGCGAAGAGGATCCCGGGCTGCACCCGGTCGCGGAGCCGCCAGAGGAAGTAGGCGACCAGGCCCATCGCAAGCGTCTCGTAGATGGGGGTCGGTTGAACCGGCGTGTCGATGGGCTTCGTGCCGTGCGGGTAGGCCATGGCCCAGGGGCCGTCCCACGCCTTGCCGTAGTCGCCGTCGCCGGAGACCTGGCACCCGATGCGGCCGATCGCGTAGCCGACCGCGAGCGGCACCGCGCAGATGTCGAGGAGCGTGAGGTTGAGCATCTTGCGCCGCCATGCCCAGAGGACCACCCCGATCGCGCCGCCGATGGCACCGCCGAACCAGACCAGCCCCGAGCCCGAGAAGAGGTTGCCGAGGAGGTCGCCCCTGACGGCGTCGTAGTTCTGGATGACGTAGTTGAGGCGAGCTCCGACGATCCCGCCGACCAGCGCCGCGATGGCTATCTCGTAGGCCCAGTCGGTGGGCTTCCCGAGCTCCTTCAGCCGCCGCGCGAGCACCGCCCCCGCCGCGATGAACCCGAGCGCGAACATGATCCCGAAGGTCTGGAGGGTGATCGGGCCTAGGTGGATCTCGGGTTGCATGACGCGAGCAGTCGGAGGGTCGAACTAAGTGGCCCCGGGGGGAGTCGAACCCCCGCTCCCAGGTTGAAAACCTGATGTCCTAACCGTTAGACGACGGGGCCAACGGGACTGAGTGTATGCGTCAAAGACGGTGGGCTTGGGTGAGATTCCATCCGGGCGGGGAGTCATGCTATCGAACGTATGTTCGTTGCCAGGAAGCACCTGGAACGTGAGGACGCTAGAGCGCTTCGGCGTCGAGGCATGCCCGTGAAGCGGATCGCGAGTGCCCTGAACGTCTCGCCATCCAGCGTCTCTTGTTGGACGCGCGACATCGAACTCACGCCGGCCCAACACCAGCGAAATCTCCGCGGTCCTAAGGGACCACAGGACCCTGAAGTCATCCAGCGACGGGCCGACCAGTGGCGGCGTAGGAGTCGCGCCAGGAGGCTCGTCTACCAGGAGGAAGGCAGGGCACGCGCAGGCGAGGGCGACGCACTTCACCTCGCAGGCTGCCTCTTGTATTGGGCCGAAGGCGCGAAGAACCGAAACACGATCCGGTTCGTCAATTCGGACATCGCGATGGTCCGGTTCTTTGTCCGCTTCCTGCGCGAATCGCTGCGCGTCCCTATGGACCGCATCACGGTCCGCCTCAACGTCTACACCGGCAATGGTTTCTCCATTCGCGAGATCGAGGATCACTGGCTCCATGCCCTCGACCTACCGAGAGCGGCTCTGCGGGGCCACACGTTGAATCATGCGCCGACCTCGAGCAGTGGCCGAAAGCGGAACCACCTGCCGTATGGCGTCTGCTGCGTCAGCGTCCTCAAAAGCACACGGCTGGTGCAGCACATCTATGGCGCAATTCAGGAGTACGGGAAATTCGAGGAGCCGAGCTGGCTCGACGGTCCTGCTGTGAAGTCGTGATCGAAGGACAAGCGTGCCCGCAACGGGTACAGAGCGCGGAACCAGCGGTCGTCCGACCGCGGCCGCGGGCTACTCGACGAGGAGCTCGAGGAGTGCCTTCTGGGCGTGCAGGCGGTTCTCCGCCTGGTCGAAGACCGCGGAGCGCTCGCCATACAGGATGTCCTCGGTGATCTCCTCTCCCGGGTGGGCCGGGAGGCAGTGCAGGACGATCGCCCGATCCGCGGCGTGGGTCAGGAGGTTGGAGTCGAGGCGATATGGCGCGAGGTCGGATCGCCGCCGGTCGGCGTCGGCCTCGCCGCCCATGCTGACCCAGACGTCGGTGTAGACGGCATCCGCGCCCGCGACCGCTTCCCAGGCGTCCGTCGTGTCGAGGGCGGCCAGCCCCGGCTCGAGCGAGTAGCCCTCCGGCGAGGCGACTCGCACCTCGAGGCCGGCGATACCTCCGATGAGCGCCAACGAGCGGGCGACGTTGTTGCCGTCGCCGACGTACGCCAGCTTCACCTCGTACAGGTCGCCGAACCGCTCGCGCAACGTCAGCAGGTCGGCGAGCACCTGGCATGGGTGGTGCTGCGGGGTGAGCCCGTTGATCACGGGAACGTCGGCGCCGGCGGCCAGTCGCTCCAGCGTCTCGTGTGATCCAGCCCGTAGCACGATCGCGTGGACGTAACGCGAGAGCACGCGCGCCGTGTCCTCAATCGACTCGCCGCGCGAGAGCTGAAGCTCGTCGCCGCGCAGCACGAGCGGCGTTGCTCCCAGCTCCGCGACCGCAATCTCGAAGGACACGCGTGTTCGCGTCGAGGGATGCTCGAACACCAGCGCGACGCTCCGCCCGGCCAGGGCGTCGCCCGCCTCCCCCCTCGACCGTCCGGCCTTCAGCTCCCCTGCGCGGGTGAGCAGCGCTTCCAGCTCGCTCCGCGAGAGCTCCTCGCCGGTGAGGAAATGTCGGGCCACGGGAAGCCGCGCATGGTACGCCCCGGGTAGAAGATCGGCACACCAGCAACGGCACCAGCCAGTTCGGGGCTAAAGCCCTCACCAACACATCAGCAACGGCACCAGCCAGTTTCGGGGCTAAAGCCCCTCACCAATATCTATGGAACTCTCCGCCCTCACCTGGAACGTCTTTCACGGCCGCGACTTCCCTCCGGACCCGGCTCTCTTCACCTGGCGCTCCTGGCTCTTCGGAGTCGAGGAGCGAAACGAGACCCACGTCCAGGTGAACCGCGACCTGCTCGACGAGTTCGCCGGCGTACTCGCCGCCGCGCGCTGGGACGTCGCCCTGCTGCAGGAGCTTCCGCCGCGCTGGGGCCAGGGGCTCGCGGCCGCCTGCGGCGCCGAGATCGAGCTGACGTTGACCTCGCGCAACTGGCTGCGCTCGATCCGCCGCCCGGTCGCCCAGTGGCGGCCGGACCTGATGGGTGCCTGGGAAGGGGGAGCCAACGCCCTCCTCGCCCGCGGTGCCCTGGGACCTTCGCTTCGGACGGCGGCGATCGTGCTGCGGGGACCTCCCGAGCGTCGCATCGTGACCTTCGCGCGTCTCGAGCCCGGGCTGGTCGTCGCCAACCTCCACGCCAGCGGCCCCTCTCCCCTCGCGGCCGAGGACACCCGGGAGGCCGCGCAGGCCGCGGTGGGCTGGGCGGGCGACGACCCGCTGATCCTGGGCGGCGACCTCAACGTCACCCCGGCCGAGTCCGGGATCTTCGACGAGCTCGCAAGCCGCTTCGGGCTCCGGCCCCCGACCGGCCCGCACTCGATCGACCACCTGCTCGCGCGCGGCCTGGAGATCCTCGAGCCGCCGACCGCGTGGCCCGACGACGAGCGCGAGATCGCTGCCGGAGATCGCGCGATCCGCCTATCGGATCATGCGCCGGTCCAGGCCCGTTTCGGTTTGGACGGGAACTGATCTCGCGCGGCGGGGCGCGGATAGTGAGATAGTCCGACCGACAGCGCTCCCGGCCCGGCGGCGCGAGCGAGAAACTGCACGGAAGGAGTCTGATGGCTACTGGATCGGGTGGCTCACGGTCGAGATCGGGATCACGGAGCGGCAAATCGCGCTCACGCAGTGGCACGTCCCGGTCGACCGGAAAGCGCACGACGTCGAAGCGAAGCGGCACCAGCCGCCGCACCACCAGCGGCGGTGCCGGGCGCGCGGACAAGAGTGTCGAGGCGTTTCGCGACGCGCTCGAGCGGAGCGTGACCCTGTCCCGCGACCGCCTCCAGGACGTCGTCGACGACGCGGTGCGGCGTGGACGCATCACGCGCGACGACGCCAAC
>DATAOX010000109.1:0-16025 GCA_036265555.1 Solirubrobacterales bacterium | reverse complement strand
CGACAGCCGCCGTTGATCGGCGGCGTCGTTCGCCAGGCGGCGCACGTCGGCCGCGACTTCGTCGTACCTGGCGACCAGCTCGCTGGGCTCGGCGATCCCGGCCTCCGCGAGCAGGCGAGCGGCGTGGAGGAGGGGATCGCGCTCGAGGTCCTCGCCGATCTCGGCTCGGGTGCGGTAACCGATCTCGGCGTCGCTGCCCGCATGACCGAGGAAGCGAACGCACCGCAGGTGCAGAAACGCAGGATGGCGCGAGTTGCGCACGTATTCAGCCGCCGCCAGTGCCGCATCGAAGGCGCCTGCGATGTCAGTGCCCTCGGCGCTGAAATAGCGCAGATGTGGCCGATTCGACCAAGCTTCGTTCACCCAACCGCGAGGCGTGCGGACGCTGATGCCGAAGCCGTTGTCTTCGCAGCAGAACAGCACCGGCATCCGCAGTCCCTGCTCCACGGTGTACTCGGCGGCGTTCAACGCTCCCAGGGCGGTCGAGTGGTTGAGCGACGCATCGCCAAATGAGCAGACCACGATCGCGTCCGCCGGCCACTCAGGGCTGACCCCGATCCGCTGCGCGCGTTCGATCGCGAACCCAACGCCCATCGCACGCGGCATATGAGACGCAATCGTCGAGGTCTGAGGGATGACCGCGAGAGCGTGGTTGCCGAACACCTTGTGTCGCCCGCCCGAGATCGGCTCATCAACGGCGGCGACCAGGCCGAGGAGGATGTCCCGTAGTGGGGTGGACTCCGGGACCTGCTGCGCCCGGGCGCAGTAGAACCCGCCAGACCGGTAATGGAGGAGAGCTGGATCCGTAGGTCTGAGCGCCGCTGCGATCGCGGCGTTCGACTCGTGGCCCGCGGATCCGATCGTGTAGACGCCGGGGCCCTCCTTCCGCAGATAGCGGGCCGCCAGATCGAGGTTCCTGCTCGCCACCATCGCGTCGAACAATGCAAGGGCCATCCGTGCGGTCAGCCGGGTGCCGTCTCGGACCGGCTGATCGAGGTCCAGGTCGTGAGCACCGCCGCTGCTGAGCGCAGCCACGCCCTCGCGGAAGTGGCGCTCGAGCGCTTGCTCCTGAGTCTCGGTTGCCGCCAAACTGAGGTTTATCCCCGTCGCATCAGTGAGACGGCACGGGCCTCACCCGAATTCCACACCCTGGGCGAGGGGAAGCTCATCTGAGTAGTTGATTGTGTTGGTTGCCCGGCGCATGTAGGTGCGCCAGGCATCCGAGCCGGACTCGCGGCCTCCCCCGGTCGACTTCTCCCCGCCGAACGCGCCCCCGATCTCAGCACCGGAGGTCCCGATGTTGACGTTGGCGATCCCGCAATCGGAGCCGTCGGCGGCGAGGAAGCGTTCAGCCTCTCGTTGATCGCGGGTGAAGATGCTGGACGACAGTCCCTGGGGAACACCGTTGTGAAGCGCGATCGCGTCCTCGAAGTCCCGGTAGGTCATCACGTAAAGGATCGGAGCGAACGTCTCCCGACGCACCAGCTCTGTCTGTGCGGGCATGCGAACGAGCGCGGGCTCGACGTAGTAGGCGTCCGGGAGGCCCGCAGCCGCACGCCGCCCGCCGCCTACGATCAGCTCGCCGCCGTCGGACTGTGCCTCCTCGAGCGCCGCGGCCATCTCTTGGTACGCCTGCTCATTGATCAGCGGACCGACCAACGTCCCGGAGGCACTCGGGTCGCCGATCGGGAGTCGGCCGAACACGTCGCGCAGCCCGTCGACGAGCGCGTCGGCGACGTCGTCGTGCGCGATCACCCGACGCAGGGTCGTGCAGCGCTGGCCGGCGGTTCCCGCCGCGGCGAAGACGATTCCCCGCCGGGCGAGCTCGAGATCGGCCGAGGGTGCCACGACCGCGGCGTTGTTCCCGCCGAGCTCGAGCAACAACCGCCCCATGCGGGCCGCCACGCGTGGCGCGATCTCCGCCCCCATGCGCTCCGATCCAGTCGCGCTCACGAGCGCGACATCGGGGCTGTCGACCAGCGCCTGGGCATTGTGAGCGTCCGCGATCACGAGCCGATGCACATCGGCCGGTGTCCCACACTCCGCTGCGGCGCGATCCAGCAGAGCCGAGCACGCCAGCGAAGTGAGAGGAGTCATTCCCGAGGGCTTCCACACGATGGTGTCCCCGCAGGCCAGGGCGACCGCGGCGTTCCAGGACCACACGGCCGCCGGGAAGTTGAAGGCGGTGATGAGCCCGATCACCCCCAGCGGGTGCCAGGTCTCCATCAACCGGTGGCCTGGGCGCTCAGACGGCATCGTGCGGCCATCGAGCTGGCGCGACAGCCCGACCGCGAAGTCGCAGATGTCGATGGTCTCCTGCACCTCGCCGAGGGCCTCCGAGGTGATCTTTCCCGCCTCGATCGAGACCAGCTCGGCAACGTCCGCCTTGTGTTCGCTCAAGAGCTCCCCCAGGCGCTTGACGAGCGCGCCCCGCACAGGCGCCGGAACGGAACGCCACTCACGAAAAGCACGCCCGGCCGCGGCGATTGCCTCCTCCACCTCCGCCTGTCCTGCGGCGGGAACCTCGAACAGCGCCTCGCCCGTGATCGGCGACCGCGCGCTCACGGACGGTCCAGTCCCAGGCGAAAGATCGACACCGCAGTTCTCGAGGGCGGCCCGGGCTCGCGAACGAAGATCGTCAGTCGATGAGACGGACAGCTCGTGCTGGTACTCGGTCGTTGTCATTTGGTTGCTCCGAGAGTTGTGGGCTGAAGAAGGGAGATGGCGTATACAAGGTTGTACTCCGGGCGAGGCGAGAACGTGTGAAAGCGCTCCATGCTCAACGATTCTGTGTCCACGAAGGGCGGGCGGCGCGAACGCTGACCCGGATTCTCATCCGCCCAGCGGTGATGGCGGGATGCGGGTCTCGCCCTCGACTCCCTCGATCATGAGTGGAATGTCGTCGACGAAGCACCAGGACCAGTCCTCTCCGGGCTGAAGCGAGCGGATGATGGGGTGGCCGGTGGTCCTCGCGTGAGCGGTGGCGTGACGGTTGGGTGAGTCGTCGCAGCAGCCCACGTGGCCGCACTCGAGACAGATCCGCAGGTGCAGCCACGGGTCGCCCGCTGCCAGGCACTCCTCGCAGCCGTCGACGGCCTCGGGAAGTTGCGCGATCTGGACGTGATCGAGATGGGTGCATGACGGCATGGATTGCCTCCTCAGGCGACCGCTCCCACGGGTGCGGCCAGTCGTTGGTGTATCAGTCGAACTGCCATTGAGCCCTCGCCGACGGCGGACGCGACACGCTTGATGGAGCCCGAATGGACGTCGCCCACCGCGAAGATCCCCGGTCGACTCGTCTCCAGGAACAGGGGTTGGTCGCCGTCGTACTCGGCGAGGTCGTCGCCCTGGACATCCCTGCCGGTCATCACGAACCCGGCGTGGTCGGTGGCGAGCTGACCCTGCAGCCACTCGGTGTGCGGCACGGCGCCGATGAAGGCGAACAGCGCGAGGGCCGAGAACCGCGAGCGCTCCCCCGACCGCGAGTCCGCGATGGTCACCGCCTCCAAGTCTCCCTGGCCGTGAAGCTCGACCACCTGTGACTGCTTCATGACCTCGATCAGCGGGTTCTCTTCGATCTGAGCGATGAGGTAGCGGGACATCGATCTGCCGAGGTCGGCCCCGCGAATCACGAGCCGGCAGCGAGCGGCGCCCTTGGAGAGGAACATCGCTGCCTGACCGGCTGAGTTCCCCCCGCCGACGATCACCACCGGATCACCGCCGCACATCTGCGCCTCGGCCTGGGTCGCGGCGTAGTAGACGCCGCCGCCCTCGAACTCGTCCAGTCGCGGCAGGTCCAGCCGCCGGTACTGCGCACCGGAGGCGATCACAACCGTCCTGCCGGTGGCGACGTCGCCATTCGAGAGCTCGATCTGGTGCCTGCCCGGCGTGCTCGACAGCGCGACGGCCGCCGCCGGAACGGCCAGCCGGGAGCCGAATTTGAGGGCTTGGACGCCGGCCCGCTGGACCAGCTCGCTGCCGGAGATCCCAGCCGGGAATCCGAGATAGTTCTCGATCCGGGCTGAGGTGGCCGCCTGGCCTCCGGGGGCGACCGCTTCGACGCACTGGATGTCCAGACCCTCCGACGCCGCATAGAGAGAGGCGGCGATGCCGGCCGGGCCGGCCCCCACCACGATCACGTCACACAGGGGCGGGGATGGCCCGGGCGAGCCGAGGCCGATCGCCCTCCCGAGCTCAGCGCTGCTGGGATTGCGAAGGATCTCCCCGCCGCTGGCCACCGCCACCGGCGTCTCATCCGGCTTGATGCCGAGGCCATCGAGCAGGGCGTCGGCATCCTCATCTTGCTCGAGGTCGATCCACTGATGCGGCATCCGGTTTCGGGCCAGGAACTCGCGCAGCTGGCGCGAGTGGGGGGAGAACCGCGAGCCGATGAGCTTGATCCCCGTGTCCATTCCGATCAGGATCGCGCGCCGGGCCATGAACGCGCCGAGGATGACGTCGCTCAACGTCTTGTCCGCAGCAACGATCTGCCGCAACCTGTCCAGTGGAACCTGGATCACCTCCCCGGCATCTCGAACGACCCCGGAGAGGTAGAGCCGCTGGCCGGTCAGAAGATTCAGCTCACCGAGGAAGCGGTGAGCACCGTGGACGGCGATGAGCCGGTTCTCATTGCCCAGGCCCTGGACGATCGCCACCACGCCCGATTCGATGACGAAGAAGTCACTGCTCTCGTCGCCGGCGCGGAAGAGGACCTCCCCAGGCTCGACCTTACGGACGCTGCCTAGCCCCCGAAGCCGAGCGCGCTGGTCGCCATCGAGGCGCGGAAATGCTCCATCGCGCTCAGGTGTCTCGCGAGATCCCGCGCCAATCGGCTGGCTGGTGTCGCTCACCGGCTCGACTCCGAGATCTTCGCCGGGATGATCTGCGCGAGCTGGCGCCAGTGACCTTCGAGTCGCTCCCCGTTGACGAAGAAGGTAGGGGTGCCGTGGACTCCCGCTTCTCCGCCCCCGGCGACGTCTTGGAGGACGCGCTCGCGGAACGGCCGCCGGCCGAGCGCCGTCTCCGCGTCGTCCTCGTCCAGCTCGAGCCGCCGCGCCACCGAGAGCAGATCCTCGTGCGTGAACCTCTCCCGCCCCGCTAGCAACAGCGAATGCGCCTGCCAGAACCTTCCGTGCACCGCAGCGAGCTCGGAGAGTTCCGCCGCGAGGTCCGCTCCGGGATGCAGCTCGCCGTCGGGGAAGTGCCGCCACACGAGCCGAAGGGTCTCGAAGCGATCCAGGAGCGACTTCACCGGCACGCTGGCGGCGAAGCAGTACGGACATCCGAAGTCGCCGTACTCGACCAGCGTCACGTCAGCGGGGTCGGAGCTGGTGACGTGGTCCCGGTCGCGGACCGGCGGCATCGGGCTCGTGGGGGCCTCGGACACCCGCTCAACGTTACTTGCGGCCCCGCCGCTGACCAATGCGACCGAATCCGCTAGTCGACGGGGGTGGCGGAGCGGAGCGGCGGGAAGTCGGCGAGCAGGTCGACGGCGTGGACCTGGAACACCTCCACCGGCTCCGGGAGGCCGCGAAATCGCCAGGCGCCCAGGCCCTTCAGGCTGACGCCGTCCGCCGGTGGCTCGGCGATCGCGGAGCGAACGGCGGAGGACATGATGATCTGGCCGCCGTGCGCCGCGAAGCAGATGCGCGCGGCCGCGTGGACCGAGATCCCGACATAGCCGGTATCGGTGAGTTCCGGTCGCCCGCGATGGAGGCCGACGCGCAGCCGCACGTCGGTTCCTCCCGGCCAGGCGGCCGCGCGCATCGCCCGCTGGATCGCCAGCGCGGCGTCCAGCGCCGAGGGGGCGAGCTCGAACACCGCCAACAGATCATCGCCGGTGACGGACACCTCGCGGCCGCCGGCGGATCGGACCGCGGCGCGAACCAGACGGCGAACCTCGGCGAGAAGGGGAGCGTATTGATCGTCGAGGCGCCCGACCAGCTCGGTCGATCCCTCCATGTCGGTCAGCAGGAACGTGACGTGGCCCTTCGGCAGCTTCTGCTTCGGTCGCAGCTGTGCGCTGATGAAGCCGATCGGCATGATCCCGTGCTTCTGCGCCGCCCTCAGCAGCCGGTTGCGCGCCCGGTCGCGCGCCTCTTCGTCCTCGAACGCGCACTGGCTGAACCGCGCCAGGGCGTTCCGGACGTGCGGAGCGTCGTGGATCGGAAGGCGGCGTCGGCCACGCGAATCGATGTACGCAAAGGCGCTGTCAGGAAGCTGCGCGCGCTCTCTCGCGCTGAGCCGTGCCACGTCCGCATATTGGCAAGAACCCCTGGATACGGGGCGGACTAGGCACCGGCGGGAGTTGCCTCCGCGTTCGCCATCTCGACATGTGCCCGGCTGTCGCGGGTGCGGATCAGTATGAGCGTCGCCACGAAGCCCAGCGCCGCGATCACGGCGCCGCCCAGGAACGCGCTCTGGAATCCCTCGGTGAGGGCGTTCGGGAGGGACGACGTCCCACTCGCCATGACGTGGTCCGTCCGCGACGTTGCGATGGTCGATAGCACCGCGAGACCGAGGGCTCCGCCGATCTGCTGCGAGGTGTTGATGAGCCCGCTCGCCAGGCCCTGCTCTCGCGCCTGGACTCCCGAGACGGCCGCGATCGTCGAGGTGACGAATCCGAACCCGAGGCCGATCGCCGCGAGCAGCGAGGGCCCGAGGATGTCGGTGGTGAACCCGCCCCCGATGGACACCTGGCTGAACCACGCGAGGCCGAGCGCGACGAACAGCATCCCCGCCGCCAGGATCGGCTTGAAGCCGAATCGAGTGACGAGCTGACCGCCCACGCCCGCGGCGACGATGATCGTCAGCGCCAGCGGCAGGTACGACAGCCCGGCGTGGATCGGGCTGTAGCCGAGCACCTGCTGCATGTAGAGCGAGATGAAGAAGAACATCGAGAACAGCGATGCGCCGAGCAGCAGCCCGACGACGTTGGCGCCGGTGAGGGTCCTGAGGCGGAAGATTCGGAAGGGGACGAGCGGCGCCTTCGAACGCAGCTCGATCGCTACGAACGCCCCGATCAGCGCCGTCGAGAGCGCCAGCAGGCTCACGATCTTGGTCGAGCCCCAGCCGGCGGAGCTCGCGTCGAGGAAGGCGTAGGCCAGGACCGAGAGGCCGGCGGTCACGCTGATGGCCCCCGCGGCGTCGAAATGGCGGGTCGCCGACTCGGAGCGGCTCTCGGGAATCAGCCCCGGCGTGAGCGCGAGCGCGATGAGCGCCACCGGGACGTTGACCCAGAGGACCCATTCCCATCCGAGCCCATCGGTGAGGATGCCTCCGAGGAGCACCCCCGCCGCACCCGCGGACCCCGCGACCGCGCCCCAGGCGCCCAGGGCCTTGTTGCGCTCGGCGCCGTCGCGGAAGAGCGTGGTGACGATCGACAGCGCGGCCGGCGAGATGATGGCCGCACCCAGGCCCTGCGCTGCGCGAGCCGCGATCAGCTGACCCTGGTCGGCGGCGAATCCCGCGGCCAGCGATGCGACGGCCACGACCAGCAACCCGGCCATGAACACCCGCCGGCGTCCCAGCAGGTCAGCCGCCCGCCCGCCCAGGAGCAGAAAGCCGCCGAAGGCGATCACGTACGCGTTTACGACCCAGGGAAGGTTCTGCTCGGAGAAGTCGAGGCCCTTACCGATGCTGGGCAGGGCGACGTTGACGATGGACGCGTCGAGGACCACGACGAACTGCGCCATGCAGAGCAGGATCAAGGCGGTCCACCGGCGCTCGAGATATTGCTGTGAGGTTGTCACTTCCCGGGCTCCTTTCCGTTCGGCCGTTCTTTGTGTCTTCACCCTCAGGACGAATGGGCGAGGCGCAAATGGACAGGTGCGGTAGGATTATTCGGAATCGGAATTCCGATTTCGGTGGAGCATACCGGAACTTCGATTCCGCTTACATTGACGACCGTCACGCAGAAGAAGCCCGACTCGGCCGGAAAGCTCGACAGGGTCGAGAGGACGCTTCGGGCCGATGCCCGCCGCAACCGGGAGGCCGTGATCGCGGCCGCGAGACAGCTGTTCGCCGACCAGGGCCTGGATGCCCAGATGCCCGACGTGGCGAAGGCCGCGAAGGTGGGCGTGGGGACCGTCTACCGGCATTTCCCGACCAAGGACGACCTCATCGCCGCCCTGGTCGCCGATCGTTTCGAGCGTCTCGCCCAGACGGCTCGTGATGGCCTCGAGGCGGAGGACCCGTGGGAGGGGATCTCCGACTTCATCCGCTACTCCGCCCAGATCCAGGCCGATGACCGCGGGCTCTGCGAGGTGATGGGGTCCCGTCCGGAGGTCATGGATGCCGCGGCCCGTGCTGCGGGACTGTCGGAGCTCTGCGAGCGGCTCGTCAAGCGGGCTCAGCGCTCGGGCGAGCTTCGCCGAGACCTGGTCTGGGAGGACATCCCGATGATCGCCTGTGGGCTTGGCCGGATCACGCAGGCGAACACCGGGCCCGCGACCGGCCGGTGGCCACGCCTCGTCGAGATCATCCTCGACGGCCTGCGGGCGCCCGGGACCGCGAAGCTGCCGCGGGCGCTCTGAGTACGGGCTCCGGGCCGGAGAAGAAGGCTCCGAGGAGAGAGCGCTCACATGGGCTCCGCCGGCTCGGCCCCTCCTAACCGGGCAGCGCGCGGGGAAGGCCGAAGTGCGGTAGGACGCCGGTGTCGGCAAACCAGGTGATGGCGGAGACCCGGTCGTCCTCCAGCGTGAGAACCATCAGGCCGTATGGGCGCGCGATGGCCGCCGGCTCGGCTGGCAGGTAGCAGCCGAACGCCGGCTGGCCGTTCGCTCGCGTGGGCACCAGCCGAAGGGGTCGGCCCCGCAGCCTGGCGCGCTCGTCGAGAAAGCGCGCGATCGCCGCGTGACCCTGATACTCGAGCGGCTGCGGTGGCATCGTGATCCGGGCGTCGTGGGCCAAGAGCGAGACCACGCTGTCGATGTCGCCGCTCTCGACGGCCTGGGCGAATCGCCCGACCAGCTCGCGCTCCCGCGGTGAGCGCGGGAGCGGGCTGCGGTCGGGCCGGCCAGCCGGGAGCGCGTCGAGGGTCGCCCGGGCCCGCTGTAGGGCGCCCTTCACGGCACCCTCGGTGGTCTCGAGCATCTCCGCCACCTCCGCCGTCCGAAAGGCGAGCACGTCGCGCAGCAGGAGCACCGCCCGCTGGCGGGGTGGGAGATGCTGAAGGGCGGTGACGAACGCCAGGGCAACCGCCTCCCTCGTCTCGTACCGTCCCTCCGGGCCCGCCGAGGTGTCCGGAAGCGCGTCGAGGAGGACGTCCGGGTAGGGCTCGAGCCAGACCGGCTCGATCCGGCGGGTGGGGGCGGGCGGGTTCGCCATGGGCTCCAGCTCCCGCGGGCGGCGCGCGCTGTCGCGTAACGCGTTCAGGCAGCGGTTGGTCGCGATTCGATACAGCCAGGCGCGCACCGAGCCTCGCCCCTCGAAGCCCTCAAGCCCGCGCCAGGCCGCCAAGAGCGTCTCCTGGAGCAGGTCCTCCGCGTCCTGGACGGAGCCGAGAATGCGGTAACAGTGCAGCTGCAGCTCGCTCCGGTAGGGGTCGGTGAGCTCGCGAAACGCCTCCTCGTCTCCCGCCCGGGCGCGAGTGAGCGTCCGGTTCGTCACGACGGGATCCTCGCACGGCCAAATCCATTCACGCTCGTCACAGGTAAGGACCCCGTCCGGGCCCGAAAGGAACCGGCCGTTCCGGTTCCGGCGCCCGCGGTGTCTGAATCAGGGATGGCCAAACCACGAAACCGAGTAGTTTCGGCGGCGCCGCATCCTTCGGATGCAGGCGCATACTGACAGGAGGAACCGCGATGACGGATCACAGGATCGGCTCGCAGGAGGAGTTCGACTCGGCCCGCGAGGAGCTGCGCGCGGAGGAGAAGGAGCTCACCCGGCGCAGCGACGAGCTCGCGCGGAAGCGGCAGGCACTTCCCTGGGTGGCGGTCGATAAGGACTACGGCTTCGAGACCGAGTCGGGGACGAAGTCACTCGCCGAGCTCTTCGACGGTCGCTCGCAGCTGCTCATCTACCACTTCATGTTCGGCCCGCCGTATGAGGCGGGCTGCCCCGTCTGCTCCTCGATCACCGACACCATCGATCCGAACGTGGCCCATCTGGCGGCACGAGACGTGACCATGCTGCTCGTCTCGCGGGCCCCGGTGGAGAGGCTTGCGGCCTACAAGGAGCGGATGGGCTGGGGCCTGGACTGGGCCTCCGCGGGCGGCAGCGACTTCAACCGTGACCTCGGGTTCACCCACACCGAGGAGGAGCTGCGCCCATTCCTCGAGGGCGACATTCACCCGACCGTGACGCAGAACGCTGAGTCCTGCGGAACCGACGTCGCCGGCTATGTCGCCGAGAGCCCGGGGCTGAGCGCGTACGCGCTCGACGGCGGAACGGTGTACCGGACCTACGTCACCACCGCACGCGGACTGGAGCCGACGATGGCCTACTACGGCTTGCTCGACCGAACGCCGAAGGGGCGGAACGAGGACGACGATCGGCCGATCTGGATCCGTCGACACGACGAGTACGAAGGCGCCGGTCTCTAGCGCGCGGCCGCGTGGCGGCGAGCGGACGCTCGGCGCCGGTACGAGCGGTTCTTCACGCGATTGCCGCAGGTCTCCATCTGACACCAGGTGCCGCCCTGGTTTCGCGAGCTGTCGAAGAACGCCCACCGGCACTCGTCGCTGAACGGAATTCGCGACCCCGTTTCGGCGATACTGGGCTCGGGTGAGGTTGATCGGAAACATCCTGTGGTTCGTGCTGGCCGGGCTGTGGCTCGCGATCGGCTACCTGGCTGCGGCGCTCGTGATGTTCATTCTCATCATCACGATCCCGTTCGCGCTGCAGGCCGTGAAGCTCGCCGCCTTCGCGCTGTGGCCGTTCGGCCGGACCGTCCTCAAGCGGCCGGACGCGGGAGCGCCGTCGGTGATCGGCAACATCCTCTGGCTGATCCTGGCCGGCTGGTGGCTCGCCATCGGCCACCTGGTCACCGGCATCCTCCTCTGCATCACGATCATCGGGATCCCGCTCGGGCTCGGGAACTTCAAGCTCATTCCGATCTCGCTGTGGCCGTTCGGCCGCGACATCGTGCCCATCGAGGAGGCCGATGCGACGGCGGTGACGGTCCGCCCGCGGTAGTGCGCGCCAGCCCGCGAGGACCGCGCCGGTCGATGTCGAGCCGCGCTAGTGGTCCAGCATTCGCTGGCGCAGCTCGTCGAGATCCTCGTCGCTGAACTCGAACTCGGCCGGCTCGGTCTCCTCGAGGAACTCGCGGAGCAGGGCCGCGAAGCGGATCGGGTCGTCGAGCTGTGGAAAGTGGCCCGCGTCCTCGAAGATCTCGAGACGGCTCCCGGGCATCTGGCCGTGCGCGAACTCACCGTGGACAGCGGGGATGAGCGGGTCCCGGCGGCCCCAGACGATCAGCGTCGGCAGCAGGCTCGCGAGGTACAGGCGGTCGGCAGCGCTCACCCGCTGGCCGGTGTAGTCGATGACCGCGCGGACGGTGTGGAGGAAGGCGGCCCTGGCCTCGGCGTCGCCGAGCGAGGCATAGCCGCGGGCCATCTCCGCGATGTCCGGGCCAGCGCGCAGGCCGAGCCGGGCGAGGACCTGGCCGACCGCGCCGCCCGCGCCGAGCACCCGCTGGTGCGCGAGCAGTGGCAGCACCAGCTCCGCGCCCGGAAGCGTTGCCGCACGCAGCAGAGGATGAACCTCGCGTCCCAGTCCGCCACTCGACACGACCACCATGCGCTCGGCGAACACCGGGTACTCGTAGGCGAACTGCATTGCGATGCCCCCCCCGAGGGAATGGCCGACGATCGTGGCGCGGCGGTGGCCCAGCACGACGAGGAGGTCGCGCAGGCTCACCGCGTAGGCGCCGAGCGAGTAATCGCCCTGAGGCTTCGCCGACTGGCCGTGCCCGAGCAGGTCCGGCGCCAAGACTGTGAACTCCTCCGCCAGCAAAGGGGCGACATCCGCCCACTGCTCCGAGGTGCCTGCGACGCCGTGTACGAGCAGAATCACCGGCCCCGACCCCGCCGTCCGGTAGCTCACATCGTGCCCGTGCAGCTCGACGTTGTGCACCGTCTCGAAGTCGGTTGTCCCCTCAGCCAGTCGTGTCATTGTTCGATGATACATATACCCATGTAATGGTTTGCCACGCGGGGCCGCTGAGCCTTCGTCAAGCGGGTGGGTGTTGCGAGATCACTCCGCGTAGAGACTCTCGGAGGCGATCTCCCGCAGCAGGCGGTCCCAGAGCTTTACCTCGAGATAGATGTCGTCGCCGAACCCCCGCACCGCGTCGATGGCGACGAGCGTGAAGCGGCCGTCGGTGACCGCAGCCTGATCGAGGACCTCCCCGTCCAGCTCGGCGGTCGCGGCGATCGCCCCGCGCACCAGCGGCAGGCCCCATACGAGCGTGATGTCGCCACCGCGATCACCCTCCGCGTGCCAAACACCCAGGACATCGTCGGAGAGGTCGATCTTCCAGTTGGGGTTGTCCTCGGCGGTGACGTCGGTGAAGTCGGCGCCGGCGGCCAGCTCGCTCGGCTCCCCGTCCTCCGGGCGCTCGAACGAGACCCAGCCGAAGTACTCGACCGGGCCCGCGGCGGTCTCATCGTCCGCAGCTGCCTCGCCCTCCGCTGCGCGTCCCGTCGCCGGGACGTAGACGCGTCCGCCCCAGCCGCGCTCCGGAAACCACTTGATCGTGTCGGGGTCGAGCGCTCCGCCCGCCTCGCCGGCGTGCTCCGAGCACGCCTTGGCGAACTCGTCGCGCAGTCGCTCCTCCCAGCGCCCGTACGGCTTGCCCTCCTGGGGCGAGTCGGCGACGAACCGGGGATATGGGCGCGGCAGCGGCGGCATGAAGCGCGGAGCCTAACCGGCGATCGTCGGATTCGGTGCGCCATGAACCCGGCACAGCGGTCTCCGGTTCAGCCGCCGTTCCGGGGCGAGCAGGTCGCTACTCGCTCGAGCAACACTGCGCGCTGGCGGGCGTTCTGGGTCAGCGAGGCGGCGCGGTCGAACTCCGCACGCGCCTCGTCATCGCGACCGAGCTTCACAAGTAGGTCTCCCCGCACCGTCGGCAGCAGGTGGTAGCCGCGCAGGGCGGGCTCGGAGACGAGTGCGTCAACCAGCTCGAGCGCGGCCTCCGGGCCGAAGGCCATCCCGACGGCGACCGCGCGGTTGAGCTCGACGACCGGCGACGGTAGGAGCTGGGCGAGGCCGTCGTAGAGGGCGACGATGCGTTCCCAGTCCGTGTCATCGGGGATCCGGGCACGCGCGTGGCAGGCTGCGATCGCGGCCTGCAGCGTGTACGGGCCCAGGGCTCCGCCGCTCCTCTGGGCCTGCTCGAGTGCTGCGAGGCCACGCCCGACCAGCATCCAGTCCCAACGCGACCGGTCCTGGTCGAGCAGCGGTACCGCTTCCCCGTTGGGGCCGATGCGCGCACGTGAGCGCGAGGCGTGCAGCTCCATCAGGGCGACGAGGCCGTGTACCTCCGATTCCGACGGGAGCAGCTCGGCGAGGATGCGGCCGAGCCGGAGCGCCTCCTCGATGAGCTCGGGGCGCATCCAATCGTCGCCGGCGGTCGCCGCGTAGCCCTCGTTGAAGATGAGGTAGATCACCTCGAGCACGGAGGCGAGCCGATCGCGGAGCTCGTCCCGCTCGGGCGCGTCGAACGAGACGCGCGCCTCCGAGAGCGTGCGCTTCGCGCGCACGATCCGCTGCGCCAGGGTCGCCTCCGAGACAAGGTATGCACGGGCGATCTCCTGCGTGGTCAGGCCGGCGAGCAGGCGCAGGGTGAGGGCGACGCGCGCGTCGGTCGAGAGCACCGGATGGCAGGTCATGAAGATGAGACGGAGGAGATCGTCATCGAACGGATCGTCGATCTCGGCCTCGAGATCGGGATTCTCGATCTGGCCCCGGACCTCGATCTCGCGGCCCAGCTCCCTCTTCTTTCGCTCGTGGACCTCCGCTCGGCGCATCCGGTCGACGGCGCGGTGCTTGGCCGTCCCCATGAGCCAGGCGCCCGGGTTGTCCGGGACGCCTGACTCCGGCCACTGCTCGAGCGCGGCGACGAGCGCCTCCTGCGCGAGGTCCTCCGCGACGCCGAGATCGCGCACGATCCGGGCCAGACCGGCGATCAGCCGCGGCGACTCGATCCGCCAGACGGCGTCGATCGTGCGGTTTACATCGCTCACCCGCACGCTGAATCGTCGGCGCGCCCCGCCGCCTACCGGTTGGCCTCGGCCTGCTCTCGCAGGCGCGCCTCCTGCTCGCGCATCTCAGGGGTGAGCGAGTCGCCGAAGTCATCGGCCTCGAAAACCGGTCGGATCTCGACCACGCCGTCAGTTCCGTCCGGATTCGGGATGCGCTTTACCCACTCGATCGCCTCGTCGAGTGACTTCACCTGCCACACCCAGTAGCCCGCCAGGAGCTCCTTGGTCTCGGCGAACGGGCCATCGATCACCTTGCGCTCGCTGCCCGAGAACACGATCCGCACGCCCTTGGAGCTCGGGTGCAGTCCGTCCCCCGCGAGCATCACGCCGGCCTTGACGAGCTCCTCGTTGAAGTCGCCCATCTGCCTGAGCAGCTCCTGGCTCGGCATCACCCCGGCCTCGCTCTCCTCCGTCGCCTTGATCAGGACCATCACTCGCATTTCCGTCCTTCCTCCTTGGGTTGAATTGTGCTTCTACCAGTGCGTCGAGGGAGCGACGCTGAAATCGACACGCGGGCTGGCATACGTGCATGGGCTACGAGGCGAGCGCCTCGCGCAGCTCCGCCGCCGCGCGTTCTGGCGGGTAGATGTTCACGTCGACGCCCGTGCCCAGCTCAAAGCCGGCGCGGACGGTGAGGCGGGGCACGATGTCGACGTGCCAGCAGAACTCCTCGGCTCCGCGCGGCGCCGTGCGAACCCACAGATTCAGCTGGGGCGCACCGTCGAAGACCTGGGCGAGCGCGAGGATCGCCCGGCGGATCATCGCGGTGCCGACCTCGCCATCGGACTCGAAGCCGAGAGCGGGGCGACGCGGGATTACCCGCACCTCGAACGGCGAGCGCGATGCCCACGGGCAGACCAGCAGCGCCTCGTCGTCGATTGCGACCAGCCTGTCCGCGCGCCTGACCTCCTCGACCGCGATGTCCGAGAGCAGGTGCCCCCCCATCGTCCGCTCGTGGTAGGCGCCGGCTCGCTCGCGTTCGCGCGCGATCTCCACGGGAACGAAGCCGAGCGCGTAGAGCTGGGCGTGCGAGTGAGCCAGCGAGGCTCCTGCGTCGGGCCCCTCGTTGACGATCAGGTGGACGAAGGAAGCGGACCCCGCATGGGCGCGCATTCGCTCACGCCAGGCCGCGACCGCGCCGTCGAAGCGCTCGTCGGTGAGCTCCGCCATCGACGTCACGTGCTCCGGAGCGTGGACGATCACCTCGTGAGCGCCCTCCGCCGGCTGCGAGGCGAACAGGTCCGGCTCACGGGCGCGCGAAGACGCTCGAAGCGGATCGACCGAGCTCGACAACCCGCTCTCGGGATCGGCGTCCGCCGGATGGGCGCCTCCGCCGAGCACCGGGTAGAGATTCGGCACCGACCGCGCCGTCCATCCGGGCGAGTCCGGGGGCCCGCCTCCGGGGCGCTCCGCCCAGACCTCGGGAGGGGTGCGGTCCTCGCGGCCCTCGCAGAACGGGCACGACTGCGGCTCCCCCTCGAGCGTTCGGGCCTCCTCGGGAGCGAAGGCGTCGGGACGCTCCGCGCGGGCCGGGGCGAGGATGGCCCGCAGTCCCGTCAGCTGGTCTATGCGGACCTCGGGCCCGGTCAGCTGCCCGGCGCGTTCGGGGAAGGCGGCGGAACGCTTGACTGCGCTCCGCGCTCCACGAACGGCTTCACCATGTCGAGCGGCAGCGGGAAGACGATGGTGGAGTTCTGGTTGACCCCGATGTCCAGCAGGGTCTGCAGGTAGCGCAGCTGGAGCGTGGCGGGGTTCTGGCTGATGATGTTGGCGGCCTGCGAGAGCTTCTCGGCGGCCTGGAACTCGCCGTCCGCC
>DATAOX010000108.1:0-1812 GCA_036265555.1 Solirubrobacterales bacterium | reverse complement strand
TCCGAGCGGCGCTTTGAGCCTCGAGAGGGCGACGAGGTGCTCGTCGCCGAGCGCCCGCACGGGACCTACACTCGCCAGCTCTTCCTGGCCGACACCCTCGACTCCGAGAACGTCCAGGCGAAGTATGAGCACGGCGTGCTGGCGCTCACGATCCCGGTCGCCGAGGCGGCCAAGCCGCGCCGCGTGCAGATCGGCGGGGGCCAGGACGCCCGGACGATCGAGCCGCAGACGGCCGGCGGCGCCGAGGCCATCCCCGCCGGCCAACCGGTCTCGAGGGCCTAGGAGGCGGGGCCGACCGGCGAGAGCTGAGCTGCCAGTCCAGCTCCGCCGGCCGCACGGGGGCCAAGCCTTCCGAGCATCGAAGGTGTGCCCGCGACCGTCGAGATGCGCCTCGAACCAGGCCGCGAAGTCCATCCGCGAGCGGGCGGGGACGTCGATGTCAAGGGATGGAGCCGACCACATAGCGGGCGAGGATGTTCACGGCCGGGCAGAACGTGATGGCGGGATGGGCATAGTCGCGACGCACGCCCTGACCCGCCCGGTAGGCATCGGCCGGCCTGCGGTCGCGTCCGAGGAGGAGGGGCTGGACATCTTGGAGACGGGGATGTATGGCTACCCCGGAGCTGTACATGCCCGGCGGCGGAGACCGCGAGCCCTGCGCTGGTCGCCGGCTACGCCGCGACGCCGCCGCAGGCAAGACGAGCTGAGAGACGGGTGATGACGTGAAGAAGATCGAGGCCTTCATCCGCCACGAGGCCTTCGAGCCGATCCGCACGGAGTTGCTCGAGAGGGGCTTTCCGTCGATGTCGATCGCCGAGTACAAGGGGTCCGGGCGCCAGAGGGGCATCACCGAGCACTACCGAGGCGCGGAGCTGACCATCCACCTGCGGCCCAAGCTCAAGGTGGAGATCGTCGTGGAGTCCGACGACCTCGAGGCCGTGAAGGAGGTGATCCTCAAGCACGCCAGCACGGGCCGGATCGGCGACGGGAAGATCTTCGTCCTCGCAGTCGAGGAAGCCGTTCGCATTCGCACCGGCGAGGAGGGCGAGAAGGTCCTTCAGGCCCCCGAGGCGGAGGAGGTCCCGCGGGGAATGTGATCCGGCAGAAAGAGGAGAAGCGAGATCGCGACGACCGACGCCACGATCACCACGGAGGTGCTGCGCCGGGTCGAGGAGGAGAACGGTCGGGTTCGCCGGGTTCTGGCTCACCGACATCTTCGGCAGCTCCGGTCGTTCGCGATCGCGCAGGCGCGTTCGCGGCGTGCTCGAGGACGGCATGGCGTCGACGGCTGATCGATCACCGGCTTCGATCGGATCGAGGAGTCGGACATGATCGCGATGCCGGACGTGAGCGCGTTCCAGATCCTCCGCTGGCGCACCGGGGGATGGACAACGTCGGCGGGGGTTCGGCGACATCCTCAACCCGCCCGGCGAGCCGTACGACGGGCGATCCCCGCTTGGTCATGCGCAAGCCCCCGAGCACGCAACGCGGATGAACTTCGACGACTACCTGGGGCCGGAACAGGAGTTCTTCCTGTTGCGCCCAACATTCAACCTATCGGTACGAAGCAGGCTGCCCCGTCTGCTCATCGAGCGCCGATACCGTCGACGGCGCCGTCCCGCACCTCAACGCCCGCAACGTGACGATGGTCTACGTCTCGCGTGCGCCACCCGAGAAGCTCCAGGCCTACAAGCGCCGCATGGGCTGGACGTTCCCGTGGGTGTCGTCGCACGAGAGCGAAACTTCGACTTCGGCGTCTCGGCTCCGAAGGAGCAGGTCGCGCCAATGCTGCAGGCCGGCGCCCCGCCGATC
>DATAOX010000107.1:0-3424 GCA_036265555.1 Solirubrobacterales bacterium | reverse complement strand
CCGAGTAGTTGCCGCGCCGCCCGCGGTTGCCGCGATGAAACCTGATGTAGGTCCAGGTCGCGGTGAACTCCTGCGTCTGGAACGGGCGCTCCGGATCGTCACCGATCACGAGCGCCGCGCGGTGGCGGCGCAGGAGCTCGTACACCTCCGGGACGAACCAGCTCTCGTGCCGGAACTCGAAGCAGTGGCGCTGGCCGCTCGGCAGCTGCTCCAGGGCCGTGCCGAGACGCTCGTCATCCCGCTTGAAGTTCGCCGGAAGCTGCCACAGGATCGGCCCCATCTTCGGCGAATCGGCGAGCGGCTTGATCGCCTCCAGGTAACGGCGGACGCCCTGTTTCATCTCGCGGAGCCGCTTGACGTGCGTCAGGTACCGGCTCGCCTTGACGGCGAACCGAAACCCGCGCGGCGACTGCTCGACCCAGCCCTCGACCGCGGATCGCGAGGGCAGCCGGTAGAAGGTGTTGTTGATCTCGACCGTGTCGAAAAGCTCGCCGTAGCACTCGAGCCATTGCCGGGCCGGCAGCTTCTCCGGGTAGACCGGGCCGCGCCAGTCACGGTAGTTCCAACCCGAGCAGCCGATGTGGACCGGCTTTGCCATGGGGTTGTCAACCTACCGTCCGACCACCGTCGTCACCACTCCCACGGAGTGGGGCTGGGATCAGGCGGGGATCCGAACCGGTGGCACCCGGCGACGGGCGGGCTCGTGGCGCTGCCCGGTCGGGTTCGGAGCGGCACCCTCTCTGAGCGGCGCGCTGCACAGGATCTGGCTCACCGCGTTCTGGGCGGTCTCGAACGCGTTCCGCGCGGCCCTCAGGTAGAGCCGCCAGACACGCGTGCGCTCGGTCCCCGCCAGCGCCTCCGCCTCGTCGACGTGCTCATCGAGCCTCGCCGTCCAATGACGCAGCGTCTCGGCGTAATCCGTGTGGAGGTTCTCGACGTTCAAGACCTCGAAGCCCGCCCGCTCGAATGCCTGCGTCATCCGCCACAGGTTCAGGAGCTCTCCATCCGGAAACACGTAGCGGTTCGAGAAGTCCCCGGCGATATGGGCGCCCTGCGGCTCGAAGGGAACGCGAGTGATGCCGTGATTCAGGACCCGGCCACCGGGCTCGAGCACCTGCGAGATGCGCTGGGCATAGGCATCGATCTGCTCGACACCGACGTGCTCGACCATGCCGATGCTCGCGACGGCGTCGAACCGCTCCTCGCGCAGGTCGCGGTAGTCCATCACCCGGATCTCGACCAGGCCGCCGACCCCAGCCTCGTCCGCCCGCCCCCGCGCGAGCGCCGCCTGCGGCTCCGACAGCGTGATTCCCCAGACCGAGGTGCCGCGCTCGCGTGCGGCGTGGATGGCGAGGCTCCCCCAGCCGCAGCCGATGTCGAGCATGCGCATCCCGGGCTCGAGCTCGAGCTTGCGGCAGATCAGCTCGAGCTTGGCCCGCTGCGCATCCTCGAGGCTCTCGGTGCCCTCCTCCCACAGCGCGCAGCTGTAGGTCATGGTCTCGTCCAGAAACAACGCGAAGAAATCGTTGGAGACGTCGTAGTGGTGGCGGACCGCTGTGGCGTCACGGCGCTTGGTGTGGCGCCGGCGCGACGGTCCGAGCTCGGCGGCCGGCGGCGGCGGAAGCCGGTGAATCCCGGCGGCTCGCAGCGCGGACGCGATCAGTCGCATCCGGCGCAGGACGCCGAGCTTCGGAGGCCGCCACCGTCCGAGCAGCGCGACGATCCCGTCGAGGTCATCGGTGTGGAGCTCACCGCACACATACGCGCGGCCGAGGCCGAGCTCGCCGGGAGCGCGGATCACGTGCCCGAGCGCGCGCGGAGACTGGACGAACAGCGTCGGCCCGTGGCGCGTCGACGGGACGCGTGTGCCGTCCCAGAGCTCGATCGTGAAGGGGCGGTCCGGCAGCGCCCGCTCGATGCCGCGCCGAAGCCCATCGGTGCGTGATCTCGGCACGGTGCCCGAGACTAGCTGAGCTCAGCCGCGGCCGCTGCGGTCGAGCTCCGTCGACCCCAAATGGCGCCGTGGCGGGTAACTGGTGACCACGCGGTGGTTAGATGGAGTCATCGACACGCTCTGGCCAGCCCCCAGTGCCGAGACCGTCGACGTTCTGGTCGAGCTTCTGGCCGAGATCGACGCCGCGGCCGAGGCCGATGATTTCTACGACCGCGTGTGTGAGGGGCTCTGCCGCCTGACGTCGATGCAGCGAGCCGGCCTCTTCCTGTACGACCGCACGCTTCGCACCGTGCGGGCGGAGGGCTCGGCGGGATTGGAGCGCAACCTGCTCGACGGGGTGGGGGGAACGCTCGAGGAGACGCCGATCGCCCAGCGCGCGCTCGCCTCGGACACCGTGGTCGAGGCGTCCGAGGACCTGGAGCGGGAGGTCCCGGCCCGCTACGCGCGCTTCGCCGGCATCACGACGCTCACCTGCACTCCCGTCTCGGCGAGCGAGCGGTGGTTCGGTGTCATCTTCGCGGACCGCGGCGGCGGCCGGTTCGCGCTCACCGACGAGGAGCGGGGGACGATGTGGACGCTCGGGAAGCTCGCCGCCCTGGCGGCCAGCGTCGAGCGCGCCACCCACCAGCGCGAGTCCGCCCGCCGGCTGTCCGAGCGGATCTCGCTCATTCAGCAGATCCACGAGCGCGTGATTCAGCGGCTCTTCGGCCTGCTCTTGGCCCTCGGCTCCGAGGAGGCGTTGTCGGCCGAGCAGCGGGCGATGTGTCACGACGAGGTGCGTGAGGTGCTGCACGAGCTTCGCACTGCACTGGGAGGCTCCCTCGCCCCTCCGGCCAGGCGCGGAAATGCCACGGTCCGCCAGATCGTCGACCGCGTCGCGGCCTATCAGGACAGCCTGACCGTCAACTGGGAGGAGAGCGTCGAGGTCCCCGTCGACATCGAGCCGCTCGCACAGTCGGTCCTGCTGGAGGCGCTGCGAAACGCCGAGAAGCACGCCAAACCGGGCAGCATCACGGTCAGCGTCGAGCGGCGAGATGGCACGTTCGTCCTGGAGGTGGTCAACGACGGTGTCGGGCCGCCCGCGATGGGGACGGGGCTCGGCCTCCGGATGGCCTCAGTCGAGGCACTCGAGCACAGCGGCATCGTCGAATTCGGCCCGCTGCCGCCCGATCGATGGCATGTCCGGCTTCTGGTTCCTTCGGGCGATGAGTGAGGACGACCGTCGTATCCGGGTGCTCGTGGTCGATGACCACGACGTTGTGCAGTGGGGCTTTCGGCTGCTGCTCGAGCGCCAGCCGTGGGTGGAGCGCTGCCTGGCCGCGCACGACTCCGCCGAGGCGCTGCGGCTCGCAGGCGAGGCCAAGCCGCAGGTCGCGCTCGTCGACCTCTTCCTGGGACGGCAGTCCGGCGCCGAGCTCTGCGACGACCTGCGGGCGGCCTCGCCCGACACCAAGATCCTCCTGATCTCGG
>DATAOX010000106.1:0-3216 GCA_036265555.1 Solirubrobacterales bacterium | reverse complement strand
GGCGATCTCCTCGAGCTCGCGGAGCCGCTCCACGTACTCCTCAAGCGAGTCGCCCCGCGCACCGGGTCGCGCCCCCGACAGCGAATCCGCGATCTGAACGATCACAGCTTCGACGGTCCGCGGCTCGACCTCGTTGTGATGGGCCTCGATGGCATGCGCCACGGCCTCGGGCTCGCCATGACGGGCGGCGATGCGCGCTCCCACCTGGGCGTGTGGCCCCTCGATCTCATGGCTGACGGCCTTGCCGATGTCATGGAGCAGTGCGCCCCTTCGCGCCGTCTCGACGGATGTCCCCAGCTCGGCGGCGATCAGGCCGGCGAGCTCCGCGCACTCGATCAGGTGGTCGAGGACGTTCTGCCCGTAACTGGTGCGGAACTTGAGCTTGCCGAGCAGGCGGAGGAGCTCGGGATCGAGGCCGTGCACGCGCGACTCGAGCATCGCCCGCTCACCCTCCTCCACGATCCGCTCGTCGATCTGGGCCTTCGCCTGCTGGTACGTCTCCTCGATCAGAGCGGGATGAATCCGGCCGTCCGCGATCAGCCGCTCCAACGTGATCCGCGCGACCTCCCGCCGCACGCCGTCGAAGCTCGAGAGCATCACCGCCGACGGTGTCTCGTCGATGATGATGTCGACGCCGGTGAGCTTCTCGAGCGCCCGGATGTTGCGCCCGTCGCGGCCGATGATCCTGCCCTTCATCTCGTCGCTCGGAAGCTCGACGAGCCGCGTGGTGTTGTCGCCGGCGTGCTGCGCGGCGATCCGCTGCATCGCCACCGAGAGGATGTTCCGGGCCCGGCGCTCCGCCTCGTGCCGGGTCTCACGCTCGATCTCCTGGAGGCGCAGCGCGGCCTGATGCCTGGCCTCCTGCTCGATGTCCGTGACGAGGATCTGCTTCGCCTGCGCGGCGCTCAGCCCCGAGATCCGCTCGAGCTCGCGCCGCTGTACGCGCTTGGCGCGCTTGAGCTCCTCCGCCTGCTGCTCTACGTTTCGCTCACGGTCCTCGAGCGCCTGGAGGCGGCGCTCGAAGTCGGCTCGCCGCACCTCCAATGACTCGGACTCCCGCAGGGCCCGCTCCTCCATTCGCGCGATCTCCGCGCGACGGGCCTGAAGCTCGTCTGCCACCCCTGTGCCCCCTGCGCGCTCGGCTCCCTCATCTGTGGCAGGGGCTGGCCGCCGCCACGGTTGAAAAAGCGCGCGTATCTCCATCGTTGCCTTCCCTCGGCCGCGGTTTGGCCGAACTGATCGTTTTTCGGTCGGACGCATCAGCGACGCGTCGTGGACCGGCGGCGCACGAGATACGCATGTCCGCTATCGCCCCACCGGGCGGGCGCCCTAGGTCCGAAGCCTCCCCAGTTCGGATCTCATCCTTCGTCTCATTCGAGGTGTCGTCATCAAAAGTCGCAAATAGCAGGTCATTCGTCTCATCGTACGGCCGACGGCCGTCCAGGCATCGTAGACCCGTATGCTCGATCTGGCAAGCCGTCGAAGCCGGCCACGAAAAACGGCGCGCACCGAGGGCAGGCGCTAAATCACCATTGACGGGGTTAGGTGCCCTATAGCGCCCTTAACCCCGTCGATGCTGCTCCGGCATAGTCTCGGGACTCTCCCCTACTCGCCCAACCCCGCCGGGCGTGGCTTCACCCTTGGGGCTCGCCGGACCTGCGCCTTGGACCGGCGCGCTACGCGGCAGGCCGCCCGGCGGCCTGGCGGACCGCCTCGTAGGCGATGTCGTAGTCGTAGCCGCGGCGGGTCAGGTACGCGAGCGCCCGCTGGCGATCGCCGTTCGCCTCGAGCGGGCGGGCGCGCCGCATGAGGATCTCGCGTGCTCGAACGAGCTGATCGCCATAGGAATCGGCCGCCAGGACGGACTCGACGATCGCGCCCTCGACGCCGCGGGCCAGGAGCGCTTCGCGGATCCGCTCGGCGCCCCAGCCCGACAGCTCGCGCTTGTCGTCGGAGTACCGGCGAGCGAACTGCTCGTCGTCCACGACGCCGGTCGCCGACAGGCGGCGCATTGCGGTCGCGATCTCCGCCGGCGCGAACCCGCGGCGCTCGAGCAGGGACGCCACCTCGTGTGCCGTTCGCTCCTTGCGCTCGAGCGTGGCGAGCGCCGCCTCGAAAGCGTTCGCCTTCGCCATCCGCACGTCCCCCGAGGATTACGCTGCCTTGCGCTCCGCCTCGGGCCCTGACGCGGCGTCCGCGATCGGCGTCGCGTCCGCCGACTCCGCGGACTTCTCGGAGCTCGCCGGGCGTTCGATCTCGAGGCTCTCGAACAACCTCGTCTCGATCTCCCTTGCAGTCTCCGGGTTCTCGGCCAGGAACTGCTTTGTGTTGTTTCGCCCCTGCCCGAGCCGGAGCTCGCCGTAGGAGAAGAACGAGCCCGACTTCTGCACGAGGTCGTGCTCGAGCGCGAGGTCCAGCAGGCAGCCCTCCTTCGAGATCCCTGTGCCGTACTCGATGTCGAACTCGGCCTGTCGGAACGGCGGCGCGACCTTGTTCTTGACCACCTTCACCCGGCAGCGGTTGCCGATCGCCTCGGTACCCTCCTTGAGGGTCTCGATGCGGCGGATGTCCAGGCGCTGGGACGAGTAGAACTTCAGAGCGCGACCGCCAGGCTGGGTCTCCGGCGAGCCGAAGCTGACTCCGATCTTCTCGCGGATCTGGTTGGTGAACACGCAGATCGTGTTGGCACGGCTGAGGTTGCCGGTCAGCTTCCGCAGTGCCTGGGACATCAGGCGAGCCTGCAGGCCGACCTGGGTCTCCCCCATCTGGCCCTCGAGCTCCACCCGCGGCGTCAACGCCGCCACCGAGTCGATCGCGACGAGGTCCACCGCGCCGGAGCGCACCAGGACGTCAACGATCTCGAGCGCCTGCTCGCCGTAATCGGGCTGCGAGACCAGCAGCTCGTCGACGTCCACGCCGATCCGCCGGGCGTAGATGGGGTCGATCGCGTGTTCGGTGTCGACGAACGCGCAGATCCCGCCCCGTGCCTGGGCCTCGGCGATGATGTGGTAGACGAGCGTCGTCTTCCCCGACGACTCAGGGCCGAAGATCTCGACGATTCGCCCACGCGGCACGCCGCCGACGCCGAGCGCGAGGTCCAGGGAGAGCGCGCCGGTGGAGATCGCCTCGACCTGGATTGCGTCCTGGTCGCCCAGGCGCATGAGCGACCCCTGGCCGAACTGGCGCTCGATCTGTGTCTTGGCGGCCTGGAGCGCC
>DATAOX010000105.1:0-3256 GCA_036265555.1 Solirubrobacterales bacterium | reverse complement strand
GCGGAGCGCCGTCGAGTCCGGCCGGACGCTTTCGGAGTTGACGCCGGATGAGGTTGCGTCCCATTCGGATCTGCTCGGAGACGACTACTACGTGGCGTTGCGGGACGGGGCGTGGCTCGACTCGAAGGTCTCGGCCGGCGGCACCGCGGCTGCTCGGCTCGATGAGCAGCTGGGTGTCGCCCGGCGCGTCGTCGAGACGCTGCGGGGCGACGGCGATTGAGCTCCCTGGGAGCCGACTTCTTCGGGCGGTCCGTTCACGGCGTCGCCCGCGATCTCGTGGGATGCGAGCTTCGCTTCGACGGGGCCGGCGGTGTCATCGTGGAGGTGGAGGCGTACGAGCGCGACGATCCGGCCTGCCACGCGTACGTCGGGCTCACCCCGCGGACGGCGACGCTGTTCGGCCCGCCGGCGCGAGCCTACGTGTACCTCTCCTACGGCATCCACTCCTGCCTGAACTTCGTCTGCGAGCCCGAAGGGCGGGCCGCGGCCGTCCTGATCCGCGCGCTCGAGCCGCGCTGGGGGATCGAGGAGATGCGGCGCCGCCGTGGCAGGGAGGCCCGCCGCGATCTCTGCTCGGGGCCGGGCAAGCTTACCGAGGCGCTCGGGATCGGCCTGGACCTGGATCGCGCGCCACTCGATGAGCCTCCGTTCGAAGTGCACCCGCCCGACGACGAGTGGGCGGGAGTGGAGGTGGGCTGCGGGCCGCGGATCGGGATCGCCCGCGCCGCCGAGCTCCCGTGGCGCTTCTGCGCCCGCGGCAGCGGCTACCTGTCGCGGCCGCTGCCAGATATATAAGTGCGGCGACCTCGTCGCCGCAGCAGCATGTGCCGTCAGGCGGCGAAGCCGCCCCGATTCCTACCCGCCGGTTCCGCCCGAGCTGACGGCGCCCGAGCCGCTGTCCGTGCCGGTGCCCGAGCTGGGAGGAGGCGCCGGCTCGCTGGTCGGGGGCGCCGCCGCTGAGCCTGAGGAGGAGTCGGTCGGGGGCGTGGTCGGCGCGGCGGTCGTCGTCGTCGGCGTGGTGGTGGTCGGCGCGTAGGTCGTCGTCGGCACCGCGGTGGTCGTCGTGGGCACCGTCGTGGTCGTGCTGCTCGACGGCGGAACCGAATGGTCGTGCCGGCCCGCGCGCCGCTTCATCGATTCGTAGGCGTCGAGGACGTCGTGGAAGATGATCGCCGGGATCGTGCCACCGTCGACCGGCGCGCCGTTGTACTCGGTCTCCATCGGCTTGACCGAGTCGGCATGTCCCACCCAGACGGCGATGGTCACGTCGCGGTTGGCGCCGACGAACCAGGCGTCGCCGTTGTTCTCGGTGGTCCCCGTCTTCCCGAAGAGATAGGGATCGCCCGTGTCGGCGTTCGTTCCCGTCCCGGAGGTGACGACGCTGTGCAGGAGTCCACGCGCGGTTGCTGCGACGGTCGGTGAGATGGCCTGGTGGGTCTCGACCCGGTCCTGCCCCGGGTCGCCGTTGTTCGTCTCGACCGGGTCGCCGCCGCCGTCGTCCACGCGCTGGATCGCGACCGGTCCGTTTTGGGAGTCGGCCATGGTGCCGGTGACGATCTGGCCGTCGTGCGCGAGCGTCTCGTAGGCGTGAGCCATCTCGAGCGGGGTCACACCGGTTTCCAGACCGCCGAGGATCAGCGCGGGGTTATACGGCTCGAACGGGCCGTTGTTGATGGAGTACTTCGAGCCCGAGGTGCTCAGGCTCGTCTGGATGCCCATGCTGTGCGCGGTGTCGGCGATGCTGGCGACGCCGCCCTGCAGCGACATGCCGAGCCGGGAGTAGACGGAGTTGTCGGAGTACGTCGTGGCGGTGGCGAGGGATGCACTGCCGAGGTACTCGTCGCCGTAGTTGCTGACGTTGAAGAGCTCCGGCACGATCTTCGTGCCGTTCTTCGCCGGGACCCTGGCTCGATACGGAAGCTTGGCGGGCGATGACGGGAAGACCTCGTCGGGCGAGCGTCCCTGCTCCAAGGCGGTGACCAGCGTGAAGGGCTTGAAGGACGACCCTGGCTGACGATGCCCCTGGGTGGCGAGGTTGAAGGGGCGCTTCGCGTAATCCGTTCCACCCACCATCGCGCGGACGCCGGCCGTCTGGTTGTCGAGTACGACAACCGCGGAGTCGAGGCCCACCGAGGCCGTGTGGTCGATCGCGATCTTCGAGACCTCCTGCTGAAGCGGGAGGTCGAGCGTCGAGTACACCCGAAGGCCGCCACCGAAAGCCTCACCGGACCCGTACTTGTCGACCAGCTGCTGGCGAAGCCAGCTGGTGAAGTAGGGCGCGAGGGAATTGTCGGTGGACGTGTGAATCTCGCCCGGCTTGGGGAGCGGCTCCTTCGAGTATTGGGCGTACTCCTCCTGGGTGATGTCCCCCTGGCTCACCATGTTTGCGAGCACCTGGTTGCGCCGCGCGAGGGCAGCGTCGGGGTTCGTGATGGGGTCATAGCCCGACGGGCTGGAGATCATCCCCGCGAGCAAAGCCGCTTCCCAGGGATACAGGTCGGAGGCGCAGTAGTCACCGGCGTTCCCGCAGCCGGGATGGTTGTAGGCGAAGTAGGTCTTCGCGGCCTCCTCGATTCCGTACGCACCGTTGCCGAAATAGATCTCGTTCAGGTACTCGGTCAGGATCTTGTCCTTGTCCCAGTGGCGCTCGAGCTGGTAGGCGAGCGCCGCCTCACGGAGCTTCTGAAACACCGTCCGGCTTCCCTGCGCCCGAAGCGCGTTCTTCACGAACTGCTCTGTGATCGTCGACGCGCCCTGCTGTGCGCCGGTGTGAAGAACGTCCTGGATCACCGCTCGGCCGATGCCGACGAAATCGACGCCGCGATGTTCGTAGAAGCGCTGATCCTCGATCGCGACCGTCGCCTCCTTCATCACAGCGGCGATGTCCGCGGAGCCCACGAGGATTCGGCCCTCATTGTTCGTCAGGGTGGCGATCTTGTTGCCGTTGATGTCGAGGACGACCGAGTTCTCCGCGTTCGCGAACTGGGCTCGGTTCTCGAGCTGCGGAAGGTCGCTCGCGACGGCCATCATGATCCCGAAGATCCACGAGACGAAGGCCAGGATCGAGAGGCCGAAGACCACGAGCGCGATCCGGAGCTTGCGCAGCTTGGGACGGCGATGGTGGGGGCCGGAGCCGGGAGGCTTGGGCGCGGTCGCGACGGGTCGCTTGGGCGGGCCGCCGTCAGCGCCGTTTCCACTCGCGCCGTTCCCGCTGATCCGGGGGCCATGCGCGCGCTCTCGGTTCACCGTGCTCATA
>DATAOX010000104.1:0-2147 GCA_036265555.1 Solirubrobacterales bacterium | reverse complement strand
CCACCCAGTGCGGCGATGCGGTCCGACATGTTCGCGAGGCCCTGTCCCGAGCTCCGGGCCCGCTCGGCGTCGTAGCCGGCACCGTCGTCTCGTACTTCGAATGACAGCTGGTCCGAGTGCTCCCACAGGCGAATCACGGCGCGTGCGCCGACGCCGGCATGCTTGCCCACGTTCTGGAGGGCCTCCAGGCAGCAGAAGTAGACGGCGGACTCGACGTCCTCGGAATAGCGCCCGAGCGCTGCCGCCTCGAACCTCACCGGCGGAGTCGCGCGCCGTGAGACGCTGGCCAGAGCCTCGCGAACCCCGAACCGGCGGAGCACAGGCGGTTCCAAGCCCTGGGCGAGATTGCGCAGCTCCTGCAGGATCTCCTCGAGCTCGGTGCCGAGGTCGGCAAGCCGCAAGGCCGCCGCCGGATCCGCGTCCGCCAGCTCGTCGGCGAGACCGACCTTGATCCGGAGCGCGACCAGGTGCTGCTGCGCTCCGTCGTGGAGGTCGCGCTCGATCCTGCGGCGCTCCGCGTCTCCCGCCGCCACGGCGCGCGCGCGCGAGGCACGGAGCTCCGCTGACTTCGACTCGAGCTCGGTCATCAGGCGGCCGTTCTCGATCGCAAGGAGCAGCGCCTGCCCCGCGGTGGCAACGAGCTCCGGGTCGGACTTCAGGGCCTCGTCGTGCACGATCACCGCCACCGTCTCACCGTTCCGCTCGACCGGCGTCGCCCAACGGCCGTCCGCAGACGTCGCGCTTATGCGTCCGCCGCTCGAAGAGACGAACGCTCCGGCGCGGTCGACCGGGAACGCGAGCTCGAGCGACTGGTCGTCGAGTGCATCGGCCAGGATCCTGCGCAGCTGGGGCGCGCTCGGGTTTTCGACCAGTCTGCCGACGATCATCTTCAGGGCAGCCGCGGCGAAAAGCGTCGCCAGCATGGCCGCGAGCAGGAATCCGTACGGGAGCGCGATCCAACCGAAGGTGAGCGACCATCTGGTCAAGGACAGCGTCGTCGAGCTGAGATGGAGATGCCTCACGACGGCTCCGTGGAAGATCAGGGCTGGAACGGTGAGCATCACGGCCGGTATGTAGACCGGCAGGAGTGCCCGCCTTCGCGGCCGAGTGGCCGTCGCAAGGCGATAGAGCAGGCACGAGAGGGTTGCGGAGGCGATCGCGATCGTTCCCCACGACATGTCGGCGCCGAACGGCTCGGCGATCGACGGCCGGTCCGCGATCAGCAAGCCATTCGTGGGGCACGCGGCGTTGCAGCCGGCAAGTGGAGCGCCGCCCGAGATGACGGGCGTGAACAGGAGCCATGGAACGACCGCCGCGAAGAAGTAGAGCACCCACGCCCCGAGGATCACCCTTTCCAATCGCCCAAGCCGACCGTCCGGGAATGCGAAGACAACGTAGTAGACGAGGAGAAAGACGGCCGAATCGGCCGACACGCCGATGCTGTGGAGCAGCGGCTGGGTTGCTCCCTGCAGCGAGATGACGGCCGTGGCGACCGCCAGCCCGAGCAGGGCGAATCCGAGTCGATTCCCTGGGCGCCGAACGAACCAGTAGAGAGCCGCCGCGACGGCTCCCACGGTCATCGCGGCGACCTGCGAGCCGTACGTGGTCGGGTCTACGAGGTGGTCGCTCGTCTCAAGGAGAAGGCCCCCTCCTACGGCGGCGAGGAGACCTGCGATCGCGATCGCGGCCACTGTGCTGCGCCGCCCGAGAATCGGCGAGTCCGCACGGACCGCCTGGATGGCCTCATGCTCCGCGACGATCGCGGACGCAGTCACGGGTAGTCAGCGGGCGATGAGGGGTCCTGCTGGATCACGTTGTCCTTGCCCTGGTGGTGGCCGCAGCCTCAGGCGGGTTATATCGCTCGACGGGATCGTTTTGCACCTCGCGGGGGTGCTGTTCGGGGGACGACGGCGCTTCACCGCGGGTGAGTGGGTGAGCGGGAAGCCGATGCCCCGGTACCGCCGGCGAGCGTTTGCCGCCGTCGCCTCAGCGGCGCGCGATCCCCTGCTCGTCGCACGGGATCCTGAACCTCCCGCCCACCTCCGCCGCCTCCTGGTCGAGGATCCGGATCGCGCGCTCCATCGCGACGGGCCGAAGTCCACCCACTCCGGCGTGGTACGGGTTGTCGAGGAACCACAGGAGCAGCA
>DATAOX010000103.1:0-16264 GCA_036265555.1 Solirubrobacterales bacterium | reverse complement strand
CGGTGTGGACGTGAAGTGGCGGCCCCTGACCGGGCGGATTGGCGACCTCGAGCGCGGTCAGCGCCCCGCCTGAGTCGGAGCCCCGGACCACGAAGCGAACGTCGCCGCCGAGTGGGCTGCTCGTCGTCTCACCATCTCCCGCACCGACCACCAGCCCCGCGCGCTCACTCGACATCGCGGCTATTTAACTAAGCGCCGAGCCGGTCGGCGAGGCGCTCCACCAGCCAGAGGTCGTAGACGTAGCCCTGCGGGTGTGCGGTGACTGGGCGCCGGGCGAGGATGCCTTCCGGGCCGCCATCGACCGACGCCTTCCGCCATGCGCCACCGGGTGCCAACCCGGCGAGAAACTCGTCGACCTCCGGTGGCGCGCCCGGCTCGGCGGCCAGGCGATCGCCGTCGGCGCCGGCGCTGAACGGCACGACCGTCGCATCGATGTGCACTTCGTTGACGGCTCGCTTGCCCAGACCGAACGGAACGACGCCCAGCCGCAGCTCCACGTGTCGTCCGTTCCGGGTTCCGCTGAACTCGGTGGCGGGTACGTCGGTGCCCTGGGATATGTCGTGCTCCGCGTCGAGTCCGAGTTGCTGGGTGATGGTCGAGGACCGCTCGTCAGGCGGCTCGGTCTTGAGCGCCTCCCAGACGACCTCCCACCCGAAGATCCCCGCGTCGGCGATCTCAGCCGCCCGCCCACGCATCTCGGCCGGAGGGGGCCCAGCGGACGGAGCGTCCTTCGATCGACGGCGAAACAGCGACACCTGCTGCGCAGTCTAGATCGTCAGCTAGCTGACAGTTCGAACGCTTGCGCGCCAAGGTGGAGTGGTCTAGCGTCCGCCATGCACCGCAAAGGCCAAGCGGACCGAACCGAGGAGGCACGATGGCGTCAGTTCCGAACGATTGGGTGGCAGTCGAGGGCAGCGAGCGTGAAGCCGTGCCCGATGCCCGACAGGTGGGCGACGTCGATCCCGATCGAGAGATCGATGTCACCGTCGTCGTGCGGCCGCGGGGCGGCGACGAGCTTCCCGACCTCGAGCAGGAAGCCGGCGACGGCGATGCCGCCCCGCAGATGAGTCGCGAGGACTTCGCGAAGCGCCATGGTGCGGACGAAGGAGACATCGAGCGCGTCCGCCAATTCGCCGAACAGCACGGCCTGACGGTTGCGGAGGCAAACGAAGCGCGCCGCACCGTGATCCTGCGAGGGCGGATCGCGGACATGAGCAACGCCTTCGGGGTCGACCTGGAGCTCTACGAGCATCCCGAGCTAGGGACCTATCGGGGCAGGACCGGGCCGGTTCACGTTCCTCCCGAGCTCGCCGACGTCGTCGAGGGAGTCTTCGGACTGGACGACCGACCCACGGCTATGCCCCGCCTGCGCCGGCTGGAGGGGGCCGAGGGAGAGGTCGAGCCTCGCGCCGCCGCCCAGGCCTACGCCCCGAACGAGGTCGCGGAGCTCTACGAGTTTCCCGGCGGCGGGAACGGCTCCGGGCAGGCGGTGGCGATCATCGAGCTCGGCGGCGGCTACAAGAACCAGGACCTGACCACGTATTTCAACGGGCTCGGCATCCAACCGACGCCGCAGGTCACGGCGGTGGGCGTGAACGGTGCGGGGAACAATCCTGTGGGCAACCCGAACAGTGCCGATGGCGAGGTCATGCTCGACATCGAGGTGGTCGGAGCCGTTGCGCCGGGCGCGAAGATCGTCGTCTACTTCGCGCCCAACACGACGGCCGGCTTTCTGAACGCGCTCACGACCGCCGTCCACGACACGACCAACAACCCCTCCGTGGTGTCGATCAGCTGGGGCGCGGCCGAGGACCGGTGGACCAGTCAGGCTCGGCGCGCCTTCAATCGAGCGTGTCGCGAGGCCGGCGTCCTCGGCGTCAGCGTGTGTGCTGCGTCCGGTGACGATGGGTCGCGAGATGGCGTGGCGGATGGCCATGCCCACGTGGACTTCCCGGCGGCCAGCCCCAACGTGCTCGCCTGCGGCGGCACTCGGCTCGAGTCCTCCGGTGGCAACATCACGAGCGAGGTGGTCTGGCACGAACAGACCGGTGGAGCTACCGGGGGTGGGGTCAGCGAGAGGTTCGACCTGCCCGCCTATCAGCAGCGGGCGCAGGTCCCGAAGTCGGTAAACCCCGGGCACAACGCGGGTCGCGGGGTGCCCGATGTGGCGGGCGATGCCGATCCCGCTACCGGCTACAAGGTTCGCGTGGACGGGCAAAACCTCGTCTTCGGCGGCACCAGCGCAGTCGCGCCGTTGTACTCGGCGCTGATCGCGCTGATCAATGAAACGCGCGGGCATCCCGCCGGCCTTCTGCAGCCCGCGCTCTACCGGCACCGGGTGGCCTCGCATGGATTCCGCGACATCACCGCGGGCGGGAACGGCGCCTACCACGCAAAGGCGGGGTGGGACGCCTGCACGGGGTGGGGCAGCCCGAAGGGGAACGAGCTGCTGACCGCCCTGGGCCCCTGATCCCAGGCCGTGGACAGACCCGCCGGCGCCGCGTGATCATTCTCGTGGCGGCGGTCGCGCTCGCCTGGCCGACGATGGCCGCAGCAGCCGAGCGCCCGATCCTGTTCGTCCACGGCTTCTCGCTCGGGGCACCATTCAGCTCGGTCGAGTTCGGGCTCATGCATCACCGCTTCGAGCAGGCGGGGTGGACGGACGCCGAGCTTTTCGGGATGGATTACAACTCGACCCGCTCCACCATCGACATCGCCAGGGACGTTCGCCGCCGGGTCCTGGCCGTCTCGCGGGAGAGCGGGGAACGGAGGATCAGCGTCATCACGCACTCGATGGGCGGCCTGCCGACACGCTGGTGCCTGAAGTTCTACGGCGCCTGCCGCCATCACGTCGCCACCTGGGTCTCGCTCGCCGGGCCGAATCACGGCACCAGCACGGCGCAGCTCTGCGCAGCGCTTCAGCCGTGCCGCCAGATGCTCCCCGGCTCCCGATTTCTCGGCAAGCTGAATGCGGGCGATGAGACGCCGGGACGGGTGGCCTATGCGACCTGGCGCTCGCCGTGCGACCACATCATCGATCCGGAGTCGAGCGTCGCCGTCGCGGGAGCCGTCAATAATGAGCCGGCTTGCGTCAGCCACCTGGCGTTCGTCACCGACAGCGAGGTGTTCGGGCAGGTCGAGCGGTTCGTGAACCGATAGACCGCCACGACCACGCGGCCGGGCGAGCAGGTGAGGAGGCCGGTTGAAGCGGGGAGTCGGGGGTATTGTGGAGGGGCCATGCTCGACTCTTCGGCGGAGTATGAGGAGCTCCGAGCTGCTCATGAGTGGCGGGTTCCTGACCGCTACAACATCGCGGCCGACGTGTGCGACAAGCATCCGCGCGACAAGCCGGCGATGGTCTTCGAGGACTTCCGCGGCACCGAGCGGCGCCTGACCTGGGGACAGATGCAATCGCTCGCCAATCAGGCCGCGAACGTCCTGCGCGCGCACGGGGTGGAGCGCGGCGATCGGGTCGCCGTCGTCGCTCCGGCCGCGCCTGAGACCGCCGCGATCTTCCTTGGAACCTGGAAGCTGGGCGCGATCCTCCTCGCGATGTCGGTGCTCTACGGTGACGAGGGGATCCGGCACCGGGTCGAGGACTCCCAGCCGAGGCTGATCGTCTGCTCGTCCGACCAGGTGGACCGGATGCCGGGCGACCGCGTCGAGGAGCTACTGATACTCGACGGTGAGCTTCTCGAGGGAGCGGATGATCACTTCGACCCGGTGGACACCGCGGCCGATGACCCCGCGCAGCTCTACTACTCCTCCGGCACCACGGGGCTGGCAAAGGGAATTCTGCATGCCCACCGCTACATCCTCGCTCACGAAGAGTTCATCTACTGCCACGACGTCCGCGACGGGGAGCTGTTCCATGGGATGGGGGAGTGGGCGTGGGCGGCCGGCATCGCCCCGCTGCTCGGCCCGTGGCGGCTCGGCGCTACGCAGTTCGTCTACGCGCGCGAGGGTGGCTTCGACCCGGAGAAACAGCTCCAGGTGCTATCGAAGCACGGAGTGACGAACGTATTCACGACCCCCACGGCGATGCGGGCGATGATGGCGGTCGAGGATGCGGGCGAGCGCTTCCCGCAGCGGTTCCGGGTCGTCTGCTCGGCCGGCGAGCCCCTGAACCCTGAGGCGATTCGCTGGTTCCGGGACCAGTACGGGGTCACGGTGCTGGACTATTACGGGCTCACCGAGTCCTATCCGCTGTGTGCCAACTACCCCTTCATGGAGGTGCGGGAGGGGTCGATGGGCAAGGCCATGCCGGGCTGGGACGTTGCGATCCTCGACGAGGACGAGGAACGGCTCCCGTCAGGCGAACGGGGCGAGATCTGCCTGCGGGCGCGATCGAACCCGCACTACCCGCTCGGCTACTGGAACGACCCCGACGCGAGCGAAGGGGCCTTCGGGGGTGAGTGGTTCCACACCAAGGACGCCGCCCGCCAGGACGAGGACGGCTATTTCTGGTACGAGGGCCGCGCCGACGACGTGATCATCTCGGCGGGCTACCGCATCGGGCCGTTCGAGGTCGAGTCAGCGTGCATCGAGCATCCGGCGGTCCGGGAGGCCGCTGCGGTGGCGTCGCCCGATCCGCGGCGGGGCCATGTCGTGAAGGCGTTCCTGGTCCTCGGCGAGGGCTACGAGCCGTCGCCGGAGCTGGCGAAGGACGTTCAGGGATTCGTCCGCGAGCACCTGTCCGGATACGCGTATCCACGCAAGGTCGAGTTCGTGGACGACCTTCCCAAGACCCTGACCGGCAAGATCCGCCGGATCGAGCTGCGCAACCGGGAGGTCAGCGGCGTGGCTTGAGCCGCGTCATCCGGGCTGGGGGCTCGCACGCCAGCGTGACCACCATCGGCGCCGCTTCGGCTCGGTTACGGCCTTCTCGTGACGGACCGCGAGGTCCCAGTACAGAAGCGTTCGGCCGATCGCGACATACGGGACCAGCAGCGCGTAGACGACCGTCCCGACGACGTTGGCCCACGTGAGCGACAGCGGGGTGAAGATCAGCGCGAAGCCCAGTATCGGACCGGTGACGACGCTGATCAGCCACAGGAACCCGGCGACCCTGACCGTCCGCCACCAGTTACCGCGGACGAGTCGCGTGCTGGCCCGGAACGCGTCCCGCAGGCGCCGGTCGTTGAAGATGATCTCCTGCTGAACGAACTGCCACTCGACGTACTTCCAGATTGCGAACGGGATTCCGATGATCGTCAGCGCGATCAGGAGCACCAGCAGCGACGCCAGGATCTGGCCGCCGACCACGTGCCAGAAGCGCTGGAGCATGTCGCGACAACCGATGGCATAACCAGTGGGCCGGCCATGCTCGAGATCCCGCAGGAATGAGATCGCGATCGCCGCGACGACCGCGTAGCCGATCGGGTTGGCGGCGTCGCGAATCCAGAGCCCGACCGCGTCGTTACCCGTCACCGCCTCGAACAGGAGCTGGACGCCGTAGATCGCCCCGATGATCGGGATCGTCGTCAGGCCCACGAGGACGAAGACCCGCCAGTGACGGCCGTATAGCTGTCGCGCAGCCCGAAGGAGCTGGCCGAAGGCGCGCTCCCGTCGCAGCGGCGTCAACTCCACTGGGCGCCACCGCGTCAGCCGTGTGAGGATCACCAGGAGGAGGATCACCCCGACGATGACGGCGATCGCGGCAGGGCGCGACTTCGCATCGAGGTTCACCAGGCCCGACGCTGCCTTGACGGTGCCGCAGAAGGCACCCGTGACCTGCGGCCCGAGGAAGAAGCCACTCGGAAGCTCCGGACTCCTCGTGCGCACGCCGGCCATCCAGGTGAACGGCTCGTTCCACTGCAGCTTCTCGATCGGCCCCTGCGGGCCGTTGTTGTAGCCCTTCTCCTTCTCACCCCAGTGGCCCGTGAACGTCAGCCACTCGAAGGGCCCGTTCTCGCGCGGACGGGTGGGGATGAGCACCGGTCGGGGCTCGACGCGCCGGAGCGGTTCGGTGGTGTTGTCGCAACCGAGGCCGGACCCGCCCTGCCCGTTCTCGACGTAGACCGCCGGGCCGTAGAACGTGGCGTGGGAGCCCGCCGCCGGGTACACGACGGGGTGGGTCCCCTCCTTCTCGACCTTGGAGTCCGTCCAGCTGCCCTTCTCGCCGCCCTCGTGTTGGAAGAGCGCGATCTCGGACGGGCCGGCGGCCAACGCGGCACGCGGCGTGTTCGCGTCGAAGGCGATCTGCATGCCCTCCCAGTCGCCTTCGTGGAGATCGTTGAAGTGGTTGAAGTAGTAGAAGAACCAGTACTGGACGGCGAGCCCGGGCGTCCCTCTCTCGGTCGCGATCCGGGCGTAGGTGACGTCCGGAGCCTGGCCCGAGTCCTTGAGCTGCGCGAAGTCCTTCGCGTAGGTGCAGCCCGGTTCGAGAGGATCGCCGGGAAGATTCAGGTGGTACCCCTCGCCCAGGCCGGCGATGTCGGCGGCCGTCGGCGCCCTCGTGGCCTTCTCGTTCTTCCCAGGTGGGTCGAGCTCCACGCGCGGGTTTCCCAGGAACGTGTCCACGGTGGTCGGCTGGTACTGCTCCTGGGTCGAGTCACAGGGATCCGACTGTGCCCTCAGCATGACGATGGGCGAATAGGTGTCGACCAGCCGCTGCGCCGCGCTCTTCGCCGCCAGCGCTCCCGGAGCCGTCAGCCATAGCATGGCCGAGGCGGCGACGATCGCCCCGAGCCCCCACGGCCACCTCACGTGGCGGGCGCACTGGTTTCCAAGGCCCACTTCGATTCCCCTCGCCGCCACCCTAGCCCACCGGATGGACATCGAGGGGACTGTCGCGCTGGATTGCGACCCCTTTTGCCCGGCCGCGGTAACGTGCCGCGGAAGCGGAGGCGGGCACCATGGCAACCGGATCGAGCTCAGACGTCACACGGGAACCGGCGGTGACGCTGCTCACCGGGGAGGGAGCGCGGGCGGCGCTGGACCAGGCGACGGTGACCGCGACTCGCCTCGCACACACCCGGGCCGAACGGGCGACCGGGTTGCGCTTTCCCCACTGGGCGGCGGTGCGGCGCTGCGCCCTCGGCCTCTACCTCGCCTCGCTGGTCGCGTGGAGCGCCCACTACGGGATTCCGGCCCAGCGGGAGCTCGTCGTCCTGTGGATCTGCGGCGCGCTCGCCTGCGCCTCGCTCGGCCGGCCGCCCAGGGAGATCCTGCAGCTCGTCCTCGATTGGCTCCCGCTCGTGGCTGTGCTCAGCGCCTACGACTTCACGCGCGGTGCCGCGGACTCGCTCGGGGTCGGCGTCCACGTCCACCCGATGATCGACTTCGATCGATTCGTCTTCTTCGGCGAGACGCCGACCGAATGGCTTCAGGCACGGCTGTACGAACCCGGGGTGGTGCACTGGTGGGACGTCGCCTTCACCCTCACCTACACCTCGTATTTCATCGTTCCCTTTGCAGTCGCCGGCGTCCTCTGGGTCCGCGACAGGCCGGCTTTCCAGCGCCTCACCAATCGCGTGGTGTCGCTCGCCGTGGCCGGCCTCGCCACATACGTCGCGTTCCCGGCGGCACCGCCCTGGATGGCGGGCGAGACGGGAGCGCTCGGAGTGGTCCACCGCACCACGGCCAATGGCTGGGACGTCCTGGGAACGGGCACCGCCGGGCTCTTCTCCGAGGGTCAGGCGAGCGTCAACATGGTCGCCGCCGTTCCCTCGCTCCACTCCGCCTTCTCCGCCCTCGTGGCCCTGTTCCTCTGGGGCCGCGTCCGCCGGGGGCTGCGGCCGCTTCTGCTCCTTTATCCGGTGGCGATGGGGCTGGCCCTGATCGCGACCGGTGAGCACTACTTCTTCGATGTGGCGCTCGGCTGGCTCTACGCCGGCGGTGTGATGGCCGCATGGGGCTGGTGGGAGCGTCGGCGCTCGCGCGCCTCGAGCAGCGCGAGCGTCGCCGCGATCGGCACCGTCGTCGGGAGCAGACTCACGGCGAAGAACAGGAGGTCGAAGCCGAGGCCGAGGGTCGCCGCGAGCGCGACCGCCTCGACCTGGGAGCGACGCTGGCGCGCCAGCAGCGCCCCCACGACGGCGGCGATGAACAGGTCGCCGAAGCCCATCGTCGCCGAGCCGAAGTAGACGGCCTGCAGACGCGGCAGTCCCGCGGGGGGTCCGGCCGCCACGAGCGTCGCGTTCGGTCCCTGGAGAAGATCGGCGGCTACGAGGAAGGTGTCCACCGCCGCCATCGCGTAGACGCCGAGCCGGAGCCAGCGAGGGGCGACGACGGCGGCGAGCACCACGCCGAGCGTCACGCACGCGAGCCCCGTGAGCCCGAGCGCCGCCGTATCGCCGGCCAGCGAGCCCGAAGATCCCCAGGCGAGCGCGAACAGCGGCACGGCCGCGAGGGCCAACACGGGGCGGGCGCGCCGGACCAGCGCGGCGAGCGCGATCGCCGCGAGCGGCGGCACCGCGACGAGCGCCAGGACCGAGAGCGCGTCGGCGGAGCTCTCGTACAACGCGATCAACCCGATCACGACGACGATGGAGGCCGGGGGGACGAGCGCCCACCAGCGGCTGCTGAGCCGACCGATGCGCAGCCGCCGCGGGTCGCCGGGCAGGGCGATGACGGCGGCCTGCGCCAGCGTGAGGAAGCAGATGGAGACGGCGAACGACGGCATTGCCCACATTGTGAGCGGGTCCGGACCCCGAGGCCGTGAGGCAGCGAGCTAGGCGGGCGCCAGTCTCTCCGCGGCGGGGCGCGCCCGCTCGCCCTCGTCGGCCGTAGCGTCGAGCGCCGGGCGGATGATCAGGATCATCACCACCGCCGACACCAGGAACGCGTCCTGAAGCGTGCCGATCTCGACGTTCCGCGCCGGCCGCCGCCAGTTCCTCACCGCCTCCGTGGCCTTCACGCGCGCCCCTCCGTCTCGCGCTTCAGCCCCTCGGCGGCGCCCTTCGTGAGGAGCTCCTTCACCTTGCCCTCCACCGGCCCGCGCAGGAGCATGCTGAGGATGCGCCCCGGGTCCGAGCGAAGCTGATAGGTGGCCCGGGTCCGTCCGTCGCCGGCGTCCTGAAACTCCCACGAGCCGGTGAGCAACTTCACCTCGCCCTCCTCCTGCTCCCAGGCGATCCCGTCAGGCGGGTCGTACGAGAACCGAAGCCGAGACTTGACCTTCTTGATGCTGGCATCGGAGATGGTGTCGACGACGAGCGGCCGTCCCTCGCGGTCCCGCTTCATCACCTCGACCCGCTCGAGCGTCCCCTGCCACTTCGGCGCGCCCTCGATGTCCGCGGCGATGTCGTAGCAGCGTTGCCTCGGCGCCCCGATCTCGACGCTCCAGCTCGCCTCCAGCGTGCCCATCTGAAGCAACCCTAGCGCGGAAATCCAGCGATTCGGGGAAGCTCGTGCACGCTATGTTGCCCGCATGTCCGAGCACGACCTCGAGGCGCTTCGACGCATCTACTCCGCGGTCAACCGGGGCGACGTCGAGGAGCTCGCATCCGACGTTGCGCACGACATCGAGTGGACCATTCCCGACCGCGTTCCGTGGGGCGGTACCCGGCACGGCCCGGACGGCATGCGCGCGTTCACCGAGACGTTTCGCGACCACGTGGACGGCAACTGGGCCGATCCCGACGACTACCTCATGACCCAGGACCGCGTCGTCGTCCTCGGCCGCCTCCGGGGCCGGGCAAGGGGGACCGGTCACGAGTTCGAGGTCGAGTTCGCACACGTCTGGACGCTCACCGACGGCGTGGCGTCGCAACTCCGCGCCATCTACGACACGGAGCCGATCATCGCCGCTCTCGAGGGCCGGCCGCCACCCCAGCCGAAGCTCGCCGTCTAGTTAGCCTCGGGCGTCGCGCTTCCGGACGAGATAGGTGCCGTAGGGCCCCCGGACCTTGGCGACGAACCCGTGCCGCTCGAGGCGCTCGATCGCCTTGGGGATGTAGGCGACGACGGCGCCCGCGTCGAGACGGTTCACGGATGGAGTCGGGTCGCGCCGCGAGCCATGCAAGAGGCCGAAGTTCGCGCGCAGCTCCTCCTCCGTGAAGTGCTCGAGCCAGCCGTCGATCACGACGGGCGTATCCGGCGCCCGCCACAACATGTAGGAGCTGGGGCCGGCGTAGGCGACGATGCGGCCCCGCTCGGGCGGATGATCGATCGCGAACTGGATCGCGGGGTTGCCGACCCGGTGGGCATTGGGGACGCCGAGCAGGGCGTAGATGATGAACGCGGTCGCGACCCCCGCCGCGGCGACCCCGACCACGAGGCGGCTGGGGGCAGCGAGCCGATCGGGAGCCGCACATGCGATGCAGAGGGCGACGGCCGGCGCGACGAAGATCAGGTTGCGCATCGATGCCGCCGCGAAGGCCAGGAAGCCGAGCGCGACGAGGGCCGGCATCACGCCTCTTGGCCTGGGCGCGCTCCACCACGTCCACCCGGCCACGGCGGCCGCCGCGACGAGGTACCCGACCGCGGGTAGCGAGTGCGTGGCGGGCTCCCACTCGGTCGACGCCAGCTTCAGCGCCGAGTTGCGGAAGCTCGCGATGTAGCTCCAGATGTCCGGGCCGAGCGGCGTCGCGAAGGTGACGGCCACCGCTCCGAGCAGCCCGCCGATGCCGAGCAGCACGATGGCTTCGGGGGGCGCGACCGAGAGCCCGCGCCGGCGGTCGACCGTGAGCCCGGCCGCGACCAGGCCCACGAGCAGGAGCCCCGCGATGAACCCGCCGTGGAGGTTCGCCCACAGCGCGAAGAGGGCCGGCAGGGCGAGGAGCGCCAAGAGCGAGGTGGATCGCCCCCCAGACACCCTTCCGGGGCCCCATCCGGCCAGGATCACGACGACGAGGATGGAGAAGAGAAGCAGCGTCAGGCCGGCCGCCCGTGGGTGAATGATCGCCAGGATCCCCGGCACGTACAGGGTCGCGACGGCGACCATCGCGATGGTCCCCTTGCCGCGGATCGCGGCGAGCAGCAGCGCCAGCGGCACCCCCAGCAGCAGGGCGTAGAGAACGGTGATTCCCGTCGTGCCGACGACTCGGTCCGCGCCGTAGAAGCCGACCTCGGAGAGCCATTGCTGGTTGAGCCATTCCCGCCCGTGCTCGATGGTCGGAAACGGGTCGTAGCCCACCGGCCCGTGGTGCGCGACATAGCGCCCGCTGAACAGGAGCAGGTAGAGGTCGCCGTTCAGGTCGCGATTCAGGCACAGGGCGATCGCCGCCACTCCCACCGCGAGCACGCCGATCAGGAGCTTGGTCCGCGGGGGCGTCGCCCGGCGCCTCATTCCCGACCCTTCCGTGGCGGTCAATTCGAGCCTCTGGCGAGGGCGCCGATGATCTCCCGCCACCAGGCGCGGTCGGCTTCGGACCCGGCCGCGGCGAGGCGACGCCGGGCGGCTCGCTGGAGGGCCGTCGGCGAGCCGACCGACACCGTGGGACCGGTGAACGCATAACGACCGTCGTCCAGCCGGACGAGCGCCCCGTCCTCGTCGATGCGCGTGAGCAGTTGATCGATCACTCGAACGCCATTCACCTGCCGCGGATAGCCCGGGTGCCCATCGGCCGGGTCCCACGGCCTGGAGGTCGAGATCCGTGCGATGCTCCGCAAGCGCCCAAGGCGCGAACCCGTGGGGGAATCACCGGGCCGGGCGGTTACGCCAAGGTGGTTGGCAAGCGGCTCGAACGTCGTTCCCTGCAGCAGGGTCGAGAACAGGACCGCGAAGAAGACGATGTTGAAGAACTCGAAATTGTGCGACACCGCGGCGATCACCGGGAACGTCGCCAGGACGACCGGGACCGCCCCGCGCAGGCCGGCCCAGGCCAGAACCACCCTCTCCCGTACGCCCAATCCCGCAACGGCGGTCGCCGCGAATGTCGCCACGGGACGCGCGACGAACATCAGGACCAGGGCGAGAACGGTTCCCTCGACCGCAACGTCCCACAGCTGCGACGGAAACACGAGCAGGCCGAGGACCAGGAACATCGTCACCTGGGCCAGCCCGGCCAATCCCTGATGAAAAACCTTCACCGAGCGCTCCCCGGGGATGGGCGCGCTGCCCAGGGCGAGTCCTGCCAGATAGACGCTCAGGAATCCCGACCCATCCAGGGATGCAGCGCCTCCATACGCGAGCGCCGCGACGCCGAGGGTCGCGATCGGGTACGCGGCCTCGGTTGGGAGGCGTGCGCGCCGCAGTCCCTGGACCGCGAGCAAACCCACCGCCAGGCCGACGACCAGGCCGATTCCGAGCTCCCGGAGAAACAGGATCAACATGTCCGGAGCGCCGAAATCCGGCTTCTGGATCCAGTCGATCAGCCCGATCACGAGCAGCACGGCAAGCGGGTCGTTGAAGCCCGACTCGCCCTCGAGGGTCAGCCCAACCCGGCGATCCAGGTTTGAGTTGCGGAGAAGCGCAAAGATCGCCGCCCCGTCGGTTGAGGCCACGATCGAGCCGAGCAGAAGGCCCTGGAGCAGCGTTAGGTCGAACAGCCACGTCGCCGCCATGCCGGCGATCAGGGCGGTCAGGAGCGTCCCCGCGAAGGCGAGCGAGAGCGCCGGCGCGGCGACGGAGCGAATCTCGTTGAAGCTCGTGGTCAGCCCGCCCTCGAACAGGATGAGGGCGAGGGCGACGATGCCGATCGTGCGCGCAAGCTCATAGTCGTTGAAGTCGATCCACCCGGCACCGTCGGAGCCGATCGCCATGCCCAACCCGAGGAACAGGACGAGCCCGGGCAGCCGCAGCCGGTCCGCCGCCAGAGACGCCGCCAAGCCCGCGGCCATCAGTGCCCCGGCAACGAGGATCAGCTCGCCGTCGCTCATGCCGACACCATTGAACTCACTGGCTGTCCGCCGAGGATCAGCCGGAGTGCTCGGCCCGCTCGAGAGCTTGGTGGAGCTGCCGGCTCGCGTCCGCGCTCGACAGCTCGACGCCCGGCGGCAGCTCGACATGCAGGTCGGTCGAGACGTCGATCCGAATCGTGGCGCGCAGCAGGCGCGCCTCGAGCACGTGGCCGCCTCGGGCCCCGTCGGCCGTCACGAAGTGGAGGTGATAGCCGCTCACCTCGAGTCCCTCGCTGTAGTCCGGGAAGCGGAAGCCGACGATGGTCCCCTCGACGTCGCGTAGGTCGAACACCGTCTGCGTGCCGACGACCTCCGATAGCGGCCGGTAGGGCGGCTCCTGTCGCGGCACCGATCGCGCGTGAACCAGTTCGAACGCGCCGTCGACCCGCACGGCGCAGGCGACGGTCCCCGCGGGAAGATGCTCCTCCATCAACGCGATGAGCTCGTCATGTGCGAGCGGCTCGTCGATGCGCAGCTCGACCGTCGGCTCGAACCAGGTGAGCACGGCGAAGGGTGTGCGCTCGGCGGGGTTGACCTCCTCGATGGAGCCGCTCGCGTCCGCGCGGTAGAAGCCCCCGTCGACGGCGATCATCTCGCCGTCGAGGCCGTTCAGGGTCCCGAGCCCGTGGTCTCCGTGCTGGGACAGCTCGGTGAAGGTCACGTCGCCCTCGTACGCGCCATCGAGGAGCGCGCCGATGGTCGACGCCTGAAACAGCACGTGCGGCTCGCGCTCGGCGTGGAGCTCGTCCTCGCGCAGTGACTGAACGTGAAGGGCCTTGACCAGGCGCTCGTCGAGCATCTGGGGGAGTCTCGCATGCGGCCATCGTTACGCTCGATGGGGCTCATGGACTTCGGCGTCATGATGTTCCCGGCGGACTACGCCGTCGCCCCGGACGAGATCGCCCGGATGGCGGAGGAGCGTGGCTTCGAGTCGCTCTTCTTTCCCGAGCACACGCACATCCCGGCGGCTCGCGAGACGGACTACCCCGGTGGCGGCGAGCTCCCACGAGAGTATTCGCACACGCACGACCCGTTCGTGGCCCTTGCGGCCGCGGCGAGTGCCACCGAGCGCCTGCTCGTCGGCACCGGAATCTGCCTGGTCATCCAGCGCGACCCGATCATTACGGCCAAGGAGGTGGCGTCGCTCGACCAGCTCTCCGGGGGTCGGGTCCTGTTCGGCGTGGGCGCCGGCTGGAACGTCGACGAGATGGAGAACCATGGGACGGACCCGCGAAAACGGTTCGGCGTGATGCGCGAGCGAATCGAGGCGATGAAGGCCATCTGGACGCGGGACGAGGCTTCCTACCACGGCCGCCACGTCGACTTCGACCGCATCTGGTCGTGGCCGAAGCCGGCCCAACGCCCGCATCCGCCGATCATCGTGGGCGGCAACGGCAGGCGCGTGATCGATCGCGTGATCGCCTACGGCGACGAGTGGATGCCCAACCGGATCGAAGCCGCCGCCGAGCTGGAGGCGCTGATCGACCGCCTCAGGCGCATGGCGACGGACGCCGGGCGGAGGGAGCCGAAGGTCGGGCTGTACGCGGCTCCCGCGAGGGCCAGGCAGATGGAGACCTACGAAGCCACGGGCGTCGCTCGCTACGTGCTCTTCGTCCCGCCGGTCCCTCGTCCGGAGGCCGAGGCACGTCTGGACCATCTGAGAAGCGTGATCGAGGAGTACCGGGCGGCGGGCTCCTAGTGGACTCCGAGGAGGCCCGAACGCTGCTCGCATCGGCGCGAGTGGCCCGGCTCGCCACCTGCGACGCCGAGCGTCAGCCGCATCTGGTTCCGATCACCTTCGCCGTTGCCGAGGACCTCATCCTGACGGCGGTCGACGACAAGCCCAAGCGCACGATCCGCCTGCGGCGGCTCCGGAACATCGAGGCGAATCCGCGCGTCGGCGTGCTCGCCGACCACTACGAGGACGACTGGTCGAGGCTGTGGTGGGCGAGGGCTCACGGGATCGCGCGGGTGCTCGAGCCAGGAGCGCCGGAGCACGCGGACGCGGTGGCGCGCCTCGCGCGGCGCTACGAGCAATACCGCGAGCGGCCGCCTCGAGGGCCGGCGATCGCGATCAGGGTTTCGCGCTGGAGCGGCTGGCGCGCGACCTCGTCCCCGTGGCGGTGCGGCCATCCGTGCCCGTGACTGCGCTCGGATCCTCAGCCTTGGCCTGCCCTTGCGCGCGACCCTTCGGCCGCAGCTCCTCCAGCGACTCGGCGAGCCAGTCGATCATCTTCCGGAGATCGGGCATCTGGTCGCGGTCGGCGACGAGGCCGAAGTCCAGGTGGCCGCAGTAGCTCATGACGGTGATGTTGAGGCCCATCCCGTCGGTGATCACCGAGACCGGATAGTTCGCGTCCAGGCGGGCGCCCGCACAGTAGAGCGGGATCTGGGGTCCCGGGACGTTCGAGATCACGAGGTTCCAGGTCGGACGCCCGGGCGAACTGGTCGCGAGCGCGAAGGTGGTGCGCGCGGCGCGGGCGAACACGGCCGGTGGGATGAAGTGGTTGGCGTCCTGAAGCAGCTCGGCGGGCAGCGCGCGGTGCCGCTCCTTCATGACCGCGAGGGCCTCGTGCGTTCGCCGCAGGCGAACGATCGGGTCCGGGAGGTTGGTGTAGATCGGTGCGCTCATGAGCATGATCCGGTTGCCGAAGGTGCCGGCGTGCTCGCTGGTCCTGACCGAGACCGGGATCTGAGCGACGAGCGGATCCGACGGCAGCTCCCCATGCTCGATCAGCCACCGACGCACCGCGCCGGTCGCGATCGTCACGACGACGTCGTTGACCGTGAATCCGTACTCGTTCTTGATGGCCTTGACCTCGTCCAGTGCGAGCTGCCCGAATGCGAACCGTCGGTGCGCGGAGATTCGCCGGTTGAACGACGTCTTCGGCGCGCGCAGCGTCTGGCTCTCGGCGCCGGCTCCGTCCCCGCCCACGGCCCGCTGCACGCGCCGCGCGACCCGCGACACGATGCCGGTGCCGGGGAGCGTGCTGAACGGGGTCTCCGTGAGATTGGGAAGGGCACGGGGCATCGAGCGCAACATGCGAACCGGATACCGCGGGATGCCGGCGAGCCCCCGAGCCAGCATCTCGAGCTCGCTCGGCTCGCGCTCCGTCCGCGGCGGTCGGCGGTCGGCGAGCTCCCGCCCCTCGGGCGCGAGGTCGAACAGGACCGCCATGATCTCCGCCCCCGACAGGCCGTCGATGAGGGCATGGTGGACCTTGGTGAGCATTCCGACGCCGCCGCCCTCGAGGCCGTGGATCAGGTAGAGCTCCCACAGGGGTCGTGACCGGTCGAGGGGACGCGCGATGATGCGCGCGACCTGCTCAGCGAGCTTCGTGTCGCTGCCCGGCGCGGGAAGCGCGAGCTCGCGGACGTGGAAGTCCATGTCGAAGTCGGGGTCCTCGATCCAGTAGGGGTAGTCGAGCCCAAACGGGACCTCAGCCAGCCGCCAATGCAGCGGTGGGAGCAACGGCAG
>DATAOX010000102.1:0-8876 GCA_036265555.1 Solirubrobacterales bacterium | reverse complement strand
TGGGCCTCTCCTCATGTGCGATGGAGGATCGGCCGGCCGCCCTCGGATCTCGGAAGGCTCAGAGAAGCGCCTCGGGCTCGAGCCCGAGCTCCGCAGCGAGTCGGTTCGCAACGAGGGCCCGGGCCGCGTCGACCTCCATCGCCGGGTCGCTGATGAGCGCGCGGACGCCCGTCCCGTCGAGGAGCGCCATCGCGATGTCCGCGAGCGTCCCGGGATCGGCGTCGGAGCGGAACTCACCGCTCTCGACACCCGCGCGGATCAGCCCGGCCACCCAGTCCCGGTACCTGCCGTAGAGGCGGGCGGCCACCGGGCGCAGCCCCGGCTCGCGCACGGCCCGCAGCCACAGCTCGACCCACAACACCCACTCGCGCTCCTGTGATCCCGGGAACGGGAGGCACTCCGCGAGGCCGCGGGCCAGCGCCTCGGTGGCGGTCTCCTCGGCGCCCACCGGCCGCTGAAACCGCTCGTCACCCGCCTGGTCGAACGAGTGGATCAACGCCTGCTCGAGCAGCTCCTCCCGGGTGGAGAAGTAGTGATGCACCAGCGCGGACGAGGCACCTGCACGCGTCGCCACCCGGGCGATCCGCACCTCGTCGATCCCGTCGGTGGCGATCAGGTCGCAGGCGGCGTCGAGGATGCGCTCGGGCGCGGCCCGGGTCTCCGACTCGACCTCGGCCGCCATGGGCTCGATGCTACGCGGCCGCCAGCGCGATGCCGGCGTCCGCCAGCACGGCGGCGGCGGCGTTGCGGCCATTGAGCGCGATGACGCTCCCGGCCGGATGGGTGGCGGCGCCGCACATGTACAGCCCCGGGACCGGGGTGCGCGCCGCGAGCCGCCCCTCCCACATCTGATCCGGGGTCACCTCCCCCTGGAAGATGTTGCCGCCGGTCAACCCGATGCGCGACTCGATGTCGGGGGGACCGAGCACCTCATGCTCGACCAGGCAGTCCTCGAATCCCGGGGCGAAGCGGTCGATCAAGTCGATGAACTGGCGCGCGACCTCCTCACGGCGGGAGTCCCAGGTGCCGTCCGACAACGTGTAGGGGGCGTACTGGCCGAAGACGCTGAGCAGGTGCCTGCCCTCCGGCGCGGGGCTCGGGTCGTAGACGGTCTGGATGTAGATCTCGCCGAACTCGACCGCCGGCTCGCCGCGCTCGCACGCCTCGAATGCCCGCTGAGCCTCGTCCATCGTGCCGGTGACATCGATCGTCGCGCGCGCGGCCCATGTCTCGCCCGGCGCGGCGGCCCAGTTCGGGAGCCGGTCCAGCGCCGCGTTGAACTTAACGACCGGGCTGCGGATCTTCCAGCGCTCGAGCCGCTCCTTGAACGAGGCGTCCACCTCCTGGCCGTCCAGCATCGAGAGCATCCGCTTCGGATCCGCATTGCAGATCACGGAGCCGGCGGTCACGCGGGTGCCGTCCTCGAGCGTCACGCCCTCGCCCGGGACGATCTCGGCAACCGGAACGCCGCAGGCGAGCGCCGCGCCCGCCTCGCGCGCGGCGTCGGCGATCGCGAAGCTCACCATCCCCATCCCGCCCTCGACGTAACCCCACAGGGGCCCCTGCCCGGTCATGTCCCCCTGGTAGTGCATGAGCTTGATCGAGGCGGTCCCAGGCTCCCGCGGGCCGCCCCACGTGCCGATGATTCCCTGCCCGAACAGCGCGGTCTTCAGGCGCTCATCGGAGATGTGGTCGTCCAGCACCTCGGCGATCGACGCCTCGAACAGGAGGTCGATCATCGTGCGGTCGCCACCCACCAGGTCCTCGAGCTCCTGTCGCGTTGGGGAGTCGCCCGCCCACGTGTCGCGCCTGCCCTTGCGCAGGCGGCGGCGGACCTCATCGAACAACTCCTCGTACGCCCAGTAGCCGTCGATGTCGCGCTTGGAGACGCCGAGCTCCTCGAGGCTCGCCTGCGTGCGGGAATCGTCCAGCCATTGACCGAAGGAGGTCCCGTCCTCGAACGGCACCCAGAGGTTCGGGTCGGCCATCCAGTAGCGCAGTCCCCGTCGCTCCAGATCGAGCTCGTTGATCACGACCTCATCGAGCAGTCCGACGACGTACGCGCAGGGGCTGACCACGAAACGCTCGTCAGCGAACGGCCGCTCGAGCGTGCATGCGCCGCCGAGCCGCTCGCGCCGCTCCAGCACGAGCACGCTACGTCCCGCGCGGGCCAGGTACGCCGCCGCCGTCAGACCGTTGTGGCCGCCCCCGACGACCACGGCGTCCCAGTCGCGGGCAGCGAGCTCTGCCACGGACATCGGCAGGCCGACCTCCCCCAGGGTCGCCGCGATCTCGTTCGGTCGCGCATCGCCGTCGCCGCCGGTCATGCGGGCACCTCAGCGCGCTCGCGCAGCGCCTCCAGATAGCGGCGGGCCACCATGAGGTCGAATTCGTGGACGTCGATCTCCTCGGCCGAGTAGCGGCCGGGGACGTACCCCCTGTTGCGGACACCCAGTTGGGTCAGCTCGCACACGTGCCAGTCCTCGCGGTTGACCTGATCCCAGAACTCCACCGCGTCGGAGGGATCGAAGCCGTCAGCTGCGATCGCGGCGGGCTCGAAGAACCACTCGCAGACCACCTCCGTTCGGTCGACCGCACGCGGCCAGAGCGTGTGAAGCATCACGTAGTCGGGATGGAGGGAGACGAGCGCGTTCGGGAATACCGCGAAGTAGAGGACGGAGTCGAGGTCCTTGTCGTTCAGCCCGTCTATCGGTTGCCGTCCGTTCTGAGACCCGCCCTTCCGCGCCATCGTCGACGCACCCTCTCGCAGGGTCATCGAGCCGCCGCACCAGGCGCCGGCGCCCTCCATCACCTCGCCGCTCATGTAGTGGCTGAGGGCGTTGAGCTCCGGGTGGACCCCCGGACAGTGGAGGCACTCGCTGTAGTTCTCGGCGATCGACTTCCAGTTCGCGGCGACGTCGTATGTGACGAGCGCGCCGCGCTCCAGGCCCTCGACCCGATAGTGCTCGAGGTGGTCGGCCAGGTCACCCACGTGCTCGGATACATCCGGCGCCTCGCCGCTCAGGTCGACGAAGACGAGGCCGCCGACGCTCGCGACCCGCACCGGGATCAGCCCCCAGCACGACGTGTCGAAGTCCTCGACGCCGTCCATATGGCGCGAGCTCTTGAGCTCGCCGTCGTACCCGTACGACCAGGCGTGGTAGGGACAGACCAGGCGCCGCCCGATGCTGCCCTCGGCGTCGCTGATCAGCCGCGCCCCGCGGTGGCGGCAGACGTTGAGGAACGCGTGGGGGCGTCCGTCCTCCCCGCCCATGACGATCACGCTGTCGGTGCCGACCTCGCGCATCATGTAGTGGCCGGGGCTGGAGACGCGCGAGGCGTGTCCGACGCACACCCATTCGCGGAAGATCCGCTCGAGCTCCCAGTCGAACACGCCGGGATCCACGAAGGCGCGCGGAGGAAGCATCGTCGCCCGCTCCAGGGGCTCGAGCGTCGCCTCCACGTCGGCCCGATCCAGCTGGAGCTCCGTTCGCGTATCGCCTGCCAAAACTCGGCCTCCTTCCAGGGAGCTCAGGCGAACCCCGAGCGATCCCGATCGCGTTGACCTTGTAGTCAATCGCATGTTAGTGTGCGGGACCGATGGAGGTCAAGTCGGCCCCTTGGGCAACGGCGGCTCCGGCGATCGAGCTCGACGAGCGAGCGCTCGAGGTCGCCGAGCGCGCCCGGCGGTTCGCCGAGGACGTCCTGATGCCGCTGGAGGAGGAGGCCGAGCGCCGGGGCGGCCGCCTCCAGGAGGACGTCGTCGCGGACCTCAAGCGCCGGGCCGTCGAGGCCCGGCTCAACGGGGGCCTGCATGCGACCGAACACGGCGGACAGGGATGGACCCGGCTCGAGTGGGCGCTCGTCGAGGAGCAGTACGGTCGCACCACCAACGCCCTCCACTGGCACGTGCCCAACGCCTACAACGTCTGGGCCCACGCCAGTCCGGATCAGATCGATCGTTACCTGCGCCCCGCCCTCCGCGGCGAGCTGAAGGATGCCTACGCCGTCACCGAGCGTGACGCGGGCTCGGATCCCTCGGCGATCGTCGCGGCGGCCGTGCCGACCTCGTCCGGATTTCGACTCAACGCCGAGAAGTGGTTCGTGACGGCTGGGGACATCGCTTCCGTCTACGTCGTGATGGCGAACGTCGTCGACGGCGCGGCACGCCTCCCCACCCTGTTCGTGGTCGACCGCGACCGCCCCGGGGTTGAGATCGTCGACGACCCCGCCTACACGCATAGCTACCCGGAGGGGCATCCGACCGTCGGCTTTCGGGACGTGGAGCTCTCCGCCGACGACGTCATCGGCGGCGTCGGGGCAGGCGACGACCTCCAGCGCTCCTGGTTCACCGAGGAGCGGATCGGCATCGCCGCCCGGTGCGGCGGCGCGATGTGGCGGCTGCTGGACGAGACCGTCGCGTGGGCGATCGCGCGCGAGCAGGGCGGCGCGCGGATCTTCGATCACCAGGGCGTCTCCTTTCCCCTTGCCGACTCGACGGCGGATGCGGCAGCGGGCCGCCTGCTGACGCTGACGGTCGCGGCACTCGCGGATTCCGGTGCGGATCCGAAGGCCGTCCACTACAAGGCGTCGATGGCGAAGCTCTTCACCAGCGAGGCCGCCTGGCGCTGCGCCGACCGCTGCGTCCAGGCGTTCGGCGGCCGCGGCTATCGGCGCTCGAACGTCGCCGAGCGCCTCCTGCGCGAGCTGCGGGTGGACCGGATCTGGGAGGGCACCAGCGAGATCCAGCGGCTGATCGTGGCACGCGGTCTCGAGCGGCGCGGCGTGGAGAGCATCCTCACTAGTTGAGCCTGGACCCGCCCAGCCCGGACCTCACCTCGCTGCTCGAGCCGCGGTCGATCGCGGTGGTCGGAGCGAACGATCGCCCAGGCTCGTACGCCGACATCGTGCTCAGGAATCTCGCGCGTGCCGGGTTCGACGGTGACGTTTGGGGGGTGAACCCGCGCCGGGAGAAGGTCCACGGCCGCCCGTGCGTCCCCGCGGTGAGCGATCTTCCCGAACCGGTCGACGCCGTGGTCGTGGCCATCCCGGCAGCGGGCGTGCCCGGAGTGATCTCCGACATCGTCACCCGGGGCTGCGGCGGTGCCATCGTGATCTCAGCAGGATTCGGCGAGATCCCGGAGGGCCGGGAGCTCGAGCGAGACCTGCGCGAGGCGGCCGCCGCGGGACTGCTGCCGGTGTGCGGACCGAACGGCAACGGCATCGTCGCGGTGAACTCGCGCGCGCCGATGTGGGGGGATTCGGTGGCCCCGCTCGAGCCGGGCCCGGTGGCGTTGATCTCCCAGAGCGGCAACCTCGCGGTGAACGCCCTCGGCTCACGGCGCGGCATCCGGTACCACACCGTGGTCTCGAGTGGAAATCAGGCTGCACTCGATGCCAGCGAGTGGCTTGCCGCGATCTGCGAGCTGGAGGGCATCGGGAGCGTGGCGATGTTCCTCGAGGAGGACGGCGACGGGGCAAGGCTGGCCGAGGCGCTCGCGACCTGCGCCGAGCGGGGCATCGGCGTCGCGGTCCTGAAGGTGGGCGAATCCGAGGCAGGGGCCCGCGCCGCCTCCTCGCACACCGGGGCGGTGGCGGGCGATGTGCGCGTGTTCCGGTCGCTGATCGAGGAGGCCGGCGGGGCCTGGGCGCGCGATCCCCACGAGCTGCTGGAGCTCGCACGCGTCCTGGCCGAACCTCGCGCGCGGCCACGAGGCGACGGCGGGCTCGCGATCCTGACGTGCTCCGGCGGCGATTCGAGCATCGCCGCGGACGAGGCCGAGCGGCTCGGCACGCGTCTCCCGCAGCTGGGTGATTCCACCAGGGACCGGCTGGCGAAGCTGCTGCCCGCCGCGGCGACCGTCGGGAACCCCCTCGACTACACCGCGATGATCTGGGGAGATACCGACCTGCTCCGCCGGATCACGGTCGCCGTCGGTGACGATCCCGCGGTCGACCAGCTCCTGATCCTGTACGACCATCCCCGGGGCCTGGCGCCAGAGGCCGCGGCCGAGTGGGCCGCAGTCCGCGCGGGAATCGTCGCCGGGGCCGACGAGACGGAGGCGGCGACGCTGGTCGCATCGACCCTCCCCGATCTGATCGACGACGAGGCCAGCGGGGAGCTCGCCTCGCGCGGGGTCCCGGCGATCGCCGGGCTCGCCACGGCGATCCGTTGCGCACTGGCCCTTCGCCGTCCTGCCGCCGATCCCCATCGGCTGCGGGAGATCGCGGCTGCGGCCCGGATCGCGGGCGGGCACGCTGATGCGGTGCGCGGGACGGCGGACGGCGATGGCTGGCTGGACGAAATCGACGCCAAGGACCTCCTGCGCTCCGCGGGGCTGCCCGTGCCGCCGGGGGTCGCGGTCGCCGACGAGGACGAGTGCGCGCGGGCGGTCGATGAGCTGGGCGGACCGGTCGCGATCAAGATCGCCAGCCCGACCCTGCGCCACAAGAGCGACGCGGGTGCCCTGCGCCTTGACGTGGAGGATTCCGCGGCGGCCCGGGACGCGTACCGCGAGCTTCGAGCCGGGAGCGAGGTGGGCGGCCGCATCCTTGTCGAGCGCATGATGCCCCCGGGGGTGGAGCTCCTGGTGGCCGCACGGGCGGATGCCGTCGTCCCGGTTCTCGTCATCGGCATCGGCGGGATCTGGACCGAGGCGCTGGACGACATAGCCATCGTTCCCCTGCCGGCCGATGCCGAACGCGTCACGAGGGCGATCCGTTCGCTGCGCGGCGCCGGCTCGCTTCTTGGGAGTCGGGGAGCTGACGCCGTGGACTTCGGCGCGGCGGCCGCTCTCTCCGCGGGTGTCGGAGAGCTCCTGCTCGACTCGGGGCTGGATCTCCTCGAGCTCAACCCGGTGGCCGTGCACGCAAGCGGGTGCGTGGCGCTGGACGCGCTCGCCAACCGGCGATTGACCCCACCTCACACGATCGGCGTCCCGTCGGCCGAGTCGGTGCGTGAGGCGCGTCGAGCGCGAGCAGGCCCGCATCGCTGATCTTGTAGTCAACCGTACGAACTGCTAGGGTGCCGCGCATCGAGGCCACCACGACAACCGCCCCACCCCCGTCGCGCGTTGGCCCGACCGGCGCGACCTCCTACGACGCGATCGTGGTCGGCGGCGGCCACAACGGCCTGACGACTGGCGCCTACCTCGCCCGGGCCGGGCTGCGAGTCGTCGTCCTCGAGCGCCGGCCCGTTCTCGGTGGTGCCTGCGTGACCGAGGAGCTATGGCCCGGCGCGCGGGTCTCCCGGGCCTCGTACGTGGTCTCGATGCTCCAGCCCAAGGTGGTCTCCGACCTGCGCCTGCGCGATTTCGGCTACCGCGCGATCCCCCTCGATCCCGCGTACGCCGCCCTGACGCAGAAGGGCCCGATCTTCTTCCACAACGAGCCCGCGGTCACGGCAGCATCCATCGCCACCCATTCCAAGCGTGACGGCGAGGTCTACGCGGACTTCGAGGAACTGTTCGACCGCACGGCCTCCTTCCTGCGGCCGATGATGCTCCGCGAGCCGCCCGCGCTCGGCTCGCGTCACCCGGCTGACCTGCTCTCGGTGATTCGCGAGGGCGCCCGTACAGCCGGGCTATCGCGTCGGGAGGTCCACGATCTCGTTCGCATCTTCACCATGTCCGTCGGGGACCTCCTCGACGACTGGTTCGAGCACGACGGAGTGAAGGGATCGATCGCGTCGAGCGGCGTGGTCGGCGTGTGGGCCGGGCCCCGCACTCCGGGGACAGCGTACAACCTGCTCCACCACGCACTGGGGGAGATCGAGGGTATCTCCGGGGGCTGGGGCCAGGTGATCGGAGGCATGGGTGCGATCAGCACAGCCATCGGCCGCTCGGCCGAGTCGTCCGGGGCGGAGATCAGGACGGACGCCGAGGTGGCCTCGATCGACATCCGCGATGGCCGGGTGGTAGGGGTGACACTCGCGGACGGGTCCGAGCTCCGCGCGCCGATCGTCGCATCGGGCGCGCACCCCAAGACGACCGTCCTCGACCTTGCGGGCGGCGAGCACTTCCCGGACGACGTGGCTCGCGACATGCAGCGCTACCGCACCCGCGGCGCCTCGGTGAAGATCAACATGGTGCTCTCGGAGCCGCCTCGCTACGAGGGCGTCAGCCCCGAGCAGCAACACATGCTCGAGCGAACGGGCGTCAACCTCTGCCCCTCGCTCGACTACCTGGAGCAGGCCTGGCAGGACACGCTCGCAGGGCGACCCGCGACCGAGCCGTACGTGGAGGCCGAGCTTCCCTCGGCGATCGACCCCAGTCTCACGGACGACGGCCGCTGGGTCATGACGATGTTCACTCAGTACGGCCCGCCCGACGAGGACGCGTGGACCGGCGACGCCCGCGACCGCTACGCGGACGCCTGCGTCGAGCACCTCGCCCGTTATGCGCCCAACGTCCCCGACGCGATCCTCGAGCGCGAGGTCCTTGCTCCGCCTGATCTGGAGCGCATCTTCGGCCTCGTCGACGGCTCGATCTTCCAGGGCGAGCAGGGGCTCGACCAGATGGCGTTCATGAGGCCCTCGCCGATGCTGGCGCAGTACGCGACACCCGTCGAGGGCCTCTACCTCTGCGGCGCGGGCACCCACCCGGGCGGCGGCGTGATGGCAGCGTCCGGACACAACGCCGCCCAGCGGATCCTTCGCGACCGCCGGCGAAGCCGCCTCCCGTGGCGCCGGCGAGCAGCGGCCTGAGCCTGGATACCGGCTTGGATTCGCCCGCCATTCGGTGCGGTGGGGGCAGGTAGGGCAACCCGAAACGCGTTCCTGCGATCGAGTGAGTGATTGGGGCCGTTATAGGTACCCGAACCACACTCGATCGAAACTGGCCGGCGGGACGTCGCTACTTCACGACCCGGATCAGCTT
>DATAOX010000101.1:0-17009 GCA_036265555.1 Solirubrobacterales bacterium | reverse complement strand
AGCGGTTGGTCTTTTGCACCCGAGCAGGAACCTTCGCTGTAGCCCGGTAAAAGCTGCTGGGATCCGCCGTGGCCCCGTCGTCAGCCTGCGCTTAGTTTCCTCTACCCGCCCCGCGGAGTCAACCATTCCTCCCGCGATGGTTGACATCGACCGGCGCGGATGAGACGCTCGCGGTCCATGGATGCGACGGTCGCGGCGGCGGGCATCGACTCGGCGGCCCTCGAAGAGCTGCGGAGCTCATTCGCGGGCGAGCTGGTCCAACCCGGCAATCCCTCCTATGACGAGCGTCGGGCGGTCTGGAACGGCTCGATCGACCGCCGCCCGGCGCTGATCGCCCGCTGCGCCCAAACGGACGACGTCCTCGCGGCGCTCCGCTTCGCCAGGCGAACGGGCCTCACGCTCGCGGTCCGCAGCGGTGGCCACAGCTTCCCCGGCCAATCCGTGTGCGACGGGGGCGTCGTCGTCGACCTGCGGCCGATGAACCGCGTGCAGGTCGATCCTGGGGGGCGCACGGCCACCGCGCAGGCCGGAACGCTGCTCGGCGAGCTCGACGCCGCGACGCAGGAGTTCGGGCTCGTCGTCCCGGCCGGGATCGTCACCCACACGGGACTCGCCGGGCTGACGCTGGGCGGCGGCATCGGCTGGGTCATGAGGAAGCACGGCCTGACGATCGACCAGCTCCTGTCGGCCCGGGTGATGACCGCGGGCGGCGAGGTCGTGCGCGCCTCACCTGACGAGAACGCAGACCTCTTCTGGGGCATCCGCGGCGGCGGCGGCAACTTCGGGATCGTCACCGAGTTCGAGTTCCGGCTCAACGAGCTGGGGCCACAGGTGCTGGCGGGGCCGATCTTCTGGCGGATGTCCGATTCGCCGCAAGTGCTCCGCTTCTACCGTGACTGGATCACCGAGGCCCCCGACGACCTCATGACGATCCTCATCCACCGCAAGGCTCCGCCGCTGCCGTTCATACCAGCCGAGCTGCACGGGGAGCCCGTCGTCGCCGTCGTGTGCTGCTACGCCGGGGCGATCGAAGAGGGCGAGCGCGTGGTGAAGCCGCTGCGCGAGTTCGGCCATCCCGTGCTGGACCTTTGTGAGCCGAAGCCTTACCTCCAGCACCAGTCGATGTTCGACCCGTCCTTCCCCCACGGGCGGCTCTACTACATGCGCTCCTGCGACGTCGCGGAGCTGTCGGACGAGATCATCGACATGACGGTTGAGCACTCGCTGCGGATCGCCTCCCCGCACACGGCGTTTCCGATCTGGCAGATGGGCGGCGCGGTCGCGCGTGCTGATGGGGATGGCGGCGCCTTCGCCGGCCGCGGCGCGGGGCACACCTTCAATATCACCGCGGGGACGGACTCACCCGACGACTTCGAGGCCGAGCGGGAGTGGGTGCGCGGGCTGTGGTCGGCCCTCGAGCCGCATCATCAGGACACCGTCTACGTGAACTTCCTGATGGACGAGGGATCAGACCGCGTGCGCGACGCCTACGGGGACGAGAGCTACGAGCGGCTCAGAACGCTGAAGCGCAAGTACGACCCGGACAACCTGTTCCGGCTCAACCACAACATCCCGCCAGCCTGATCCTGAACCGGCGCTCGCATCCGCACCCGCGCCCGCGCCCGCCAAACGGTGCATTTTCGGCGCTGAGCGCGGATTTTGCACCGCTCGACCCGGCGGTTGCGTGTCAGCGCGGAGCGTTCGCTGTCGAAACGAGCCGGGCCATCAGTGCGGCCGCCCCGGCGTCATCGAGGTCCTGTTCCCGCGCGAGCGAGCGCCAGGTCGCGAACGAGAGGGCGTGCCCGATCGCGGCGCCGACGTTGCGGCGCCTCCGCCCACGCAAGCCGCGGCCTCGCAGGAGCGCCTGGCGCGCCTGCGACATGTACTGATGAAAGACCGCGAAGCGCTCCTTCACCACGGGCATCTCGTCCTCGTCGCGAAGCAGGTTCGCGAGCATGGGCTCGGTGCGGCGGTAGTAGGCGTAGAGCTCGGGAAGCGCCTCCGCGAGCCGCTCATCGGGGTCCGCGATCGCCTCCCACCCCGCCAGGTCCGGCGGCAGGTTGGAGGCCGCCCAGTGGGAGCTGCAGGCCTCGAACAGCGCGACCTCGTCCGGGAAGTGGCGGTACACGGTCGAGCGCCTCACGCCGGCGCGCTCGGCGACCGCGCTGATCGACGTATGCGACGGGCCGACCGTTCCGTGGAGCTCCACGGCGCTCTCCGTGATGCGCCGCCGGGTCTCGGCCTCGAGCTCCGCCCGGCGCCGCTTGCGGTATGGACGTTTTCTATCGGACATCGCTGTCCACTGAATCTTGACACATGCGGAGCGATTGTGCTATTGATTCCGCGCGACACTACTGTCCACCTAAAGGAGAGCAGCAATGGAAGCAACGACCGCACGCGTTCTGGGCCCCACCGACGGCAAGCTCGGCTTCCTCGGCAGCATCGGCGTCCGGTTCATGATCGACGGCGCGGAGGCGGACGATCGGTTCTCGCTCGTCGAGCACCCGATGTCTCCGCGCGCGCTGGCGGCGCCCCTGCACCGGCACAACCGCGAGGACGAGTACAGCTGGGTCATCCAGGGCCGCGTCGGCGCGTTGCTTGGCGACGAGGTGCTGATCGGCGAGCCCGGCGACCTCATCTTCAAGCCCCGCAACCAGTGGCACACATTCTGGAACGCCGGCGATGAGCCCGCCCGGATCCTCGAGATCATCTCCCCCGCCGGCTTCGAGCGCTTCTTCGAGGAGCTGTCGGACATGGGCGGCGCGATGGAGGCCGATCCCGAGGACCTCGCTGCGCTCTGCGGACGCTACGAGCTCGACATGCAGCCCGACACGATCTCGGGACTGCTCGAGCGCTTCGACCTCGTGATCGGGGAGCCGCTGTAGGGACGTCCACATCCGTCGCCCGCTACGGCCGAAGGGTGCATTTCCCGCGCTGAGCGCGGGTTTTGCACCGCTCGACTGGGCCTCTCGGCGTTCCTAGCCTGACATCACCCAGGTGTCCTTGGCCCCGCCGCCCTGCGAGGAGTTGACGATCATCGACTCGGGGTCCGGCGCGAAGCGGGTGAGGCCGCCCGGGACGATTCGGAACCCCTCCGCCGTCGCGTAGGCGAACGGGCGCAGGTCGATCCGCCGCGGCTCCAAGCGGTCGCCGTTCAGGCAGGGCAGTGTCGAGAGCGAGATCCGCTCCTGCGCCACGAACTCCTCCGGATTCCGCCGGATCTCGTCGGCGGCCTCACGCGTCTCGGGCGGATCCGCCTCTCCCACGATTAGGACGCCCTCGCCCCCGGACTCGAAGCGTGGCTTGACGACGAGCTCGTCCAGGCGCTCGAGCGCCTCGTCGCGCTGCTCGGGGACGCAGGGGTCGTAGGTGGGAATCGTGCGGAGGACCGGCTCCTCGTCGAGATAGAAGCGGACCATCTCCTCGCTGTAGACGTAGCTCAGCTTGTCGTCGCCGACCACCGCCCCGAACGAGTTGACGATGCCGAGCGTCCCCGCGCGAAGGGGCTCGAGCGTCAGCTCGCCGAGCGCCGTCAGCGACCCGTCGGTCTCCGTCAGCCGTGGATCGTCGGTGCGCCGGTAGAGGACGTCCACGGCCCCGCGCCGCCCCCGCTCGCCCCGAAGCCAGAGCCGCCGGTCCGCGGTCTCGAGTCGGTCGAGCGTCACCGCGCTCCCGCCGAGCGCAGCTGCCAGCACGCGATGCTCCCACCATGCCGTGCTCGACTTGCCGTCGCTCGCGACGACGATGCGCGGCTCCTCGACGCCCTCGGGGGCGGCAGCGCGGACCGTCTCGGCGAGGAGCTCGGGCACGTGACCGACGGGCAGCGGCTCGAGCTCGCCGCAATCGAGCGCCTCGCACACCGCGTCGCGGGCCGCGACGACGTATGCGGCGCCCGAGGGCGTGCCGAGATTGTCCTCCAGTACGACCATCTCGCCGTCGGCGCGCCGAGCGAGGTCGAAGCCGATGATGTGAACGCGTGGGCGCTGCGGGAACTCGAGCGCCCGCGGCTCATACGTCGGCGGCCCGCGCAGGACGCGCTCAGGCACGATCCCCGCGGTGAAGATCTGCAGATCGCCGTAGGCGTCGCGGACGAAGGCGTCGAGGGCCCGGGCCCGCTGGATGAGCCCGGACTCGATGCGCTCCCACTCGGCGGCCTCGATCAGACGCGGGATCGGGTCGAGCACGAAGGGCCCGCCGTCGAAGACCACCCCATCGCGCCGAACGCGCTCGCGGACGGACTCGGCGAGGGCGGCCGGATCGCTGCGCGCCAGGGCGCGCAGCACGGGCTCGTAGGCGGACCGTGCCGTGCCCTCGGCATCGAACGCCTCGTCGGGCGTCTTTGGAAGCGGCTTGTAGTCGTGCGTCCAGTCGATGCTGGGCATCTACCCGGCCGACGGACGCCTCATCCAGGCGGGCATAGGATGCGCCGCGTGCGGATAGGAGCGATCCCGGAGAACCCGCTCGAGGCGATCGTGGCTCGCCTGAACGTCGCGCCGCGACCGATGCTGGAGACGCAGATGGCGTTCACGCTGGCGCGGGTGGTCATGGTGGGCGTGAAGCTCGGCGTCTTCGACGCGCTCGCCCACGGCAACGCCACGGCGGAGGAGGTGGCGCGGCAATGCGGCACCGACCCGCGCGCGACCGAGAAGCTGCTGTTCACGCTCGCGGCTGCCCGTTACCTGACGGCCAGCGGCGCGAGCTACGGCCTGACGCCCCTCTCGCGAAAGTGGCTGGTCAGCGACAGCGAGCACTCCCTCGCCGACAAGCTCCTGTTCCAGTTCCACGAGTGGGAGTGGGTGGAGCGCTCCGAGGACTACGTGCGCACCGGCGAGCCGCTGGAGGTCCACGCGATGGTCGAGGAGGACGAGTGGGACTCCTACCAGCGCGGCATGCGCTCGCTGGCGAGGGCGCTGTCGGACGAGGCGACGAGGCGGATGCCCGTGCCGGACGGCGCCAGGGACATGCTCGACATCGGCGGCTCACACGGCTACTACTCGGTGGCGCTCTGCCGGCGGCACGAGGGCCTGCGTGCGGTCGTGCTCGACCTGCCCGAGGCGGTGAAGCAGGCCGCGCCGCTGCTCGCGGAGGAGGGCATGGGGGACCGGGTCGTTCACCGGGAGGGCGACGCCCTGCGCGAGGACCTCGGGACCGAGGCGTACGACCTGGTGATGACCTCACAGCTCGTCCACCACTTCTCCGAGGACCAGAACGTCGACCTCACGGCCCGGATCGCTCGGGCGCTGCGGCCGGGCGGCGTTTACGCGATCGTCGACGCGTTCCGCCCCATCACCCCCAAGGACGCCGGGCAGATCGCCGCCCTGCTCGACTTCTACTTCGCGCTGACGAGCCAGTCGGGAACGTGGACCCCCGAGGAGATGGCGGCGTGGCAGCGGGCGGCCGGCCTCGAGCCCCAAAGGCCGATCCGGTTGCGCACGGCTCCGGGCGCCGGCATCCAGGCTGCAGCGAAGCCCCGATAGCGGCGTTACGGCGCGACCGGCTGAGGCCGCCAGACAGGAAGCGGCGCCACCGGCGCTCGCTCAGCCCGGCTTCTCGCTGGCGCCGTACCGATCGTGGTGGCGCCACCACTCGTACTTCGGCCCTTGCGGGCGGCCGTCAGGCGTTTCCTCCCAATCCTCCTGGCGACCGAGCGCGGTCCGGTCGAGAATGCTCCAGACGGTGCCGATCGCCTCGATTCCCCGCCACTGGGTGAAGTAGGTGCGGTAAACGCGGCCCTCGTCGTCGCGGATGAAGACGTTCAGGCCGAACATCTCCCCGTCCTGGTCCTCGTCGGGCTTCGGCTCGGGAGGCGAGAAGCCGAAGTCGATCCCGAAGTCATCCTCGCCGTCCGAGTACCAGGGGACCCCGTCCCAGCCCATCCGGCGCTTGAAGGTCTCCAGCTTCTGAAGCGGGGCCCGCGAGACGAGGACGAACGTCGTGTGACGGGCGTTTAGGTGGGCCGGGTGGGTGAGCTGATCGACGACCATCGAGCAGCCGTCGCAGCCCTCGTCCTGGTTCGGACCGAACATGAAGTGGTAGAGGGCGAGCTGGCGGCGGACCTCGAACAGGTCGAGCAGCGAGACCTCTCCGTCGGGACCCTCGAAGCGATAGTCCTTCGTGATCTCGTGCATCGGCTGGCGCCGGCGCTCCGCGGCGAGCCGGTCACCCTCGCGCATGTGGAGCTTCTCCTTGGCGAGCAGCTCCTCACGCGCACGCTTCCAGTCCTGCTCGGAAACGACGTCGGGAAGATTCATATGACCTCCTTGGTGGTGCGAGGTCGATTATGCGACCTCTCCGGGGACGCGATTCAGCCGGGGCGCCCTCGAGCGCTTCAGACGTCAGCGCGGCGGAGCTCGTAGTTGCCGTGCGCGCAGCCCCGAGTGACCCAACCGCCGGGAGCGCGCTCGGTCTGGATCCCTCGGACGTGGCTCGCGCTGAACCTCGGTTGACCGGCACCGCTCAGCGGCGTCCACACCCTGAGAACGCAGCTGCCCTTCGGGCTGTGGTCGGTTCCGGTCACGTCAAAGGCGTTGGTGGTCGGATCGCTCCGGAGGCTCGTGATCCGCCCCGGTGCCAAGCGGGGGTATGAGCGGTGCAGGACGCGGCGCGTCGTGGGCGGGATCCCGATCGGGCGATCGCCCGGGCAGCGGTAACGATTCAAGCCGGTTGCGATCGCGCTGCCTTCGACCCCGGGCTCACCGAACTGGTGCGGGTCGCCGCAGCGCTGTCGCCACTGCCACCAGGTGCCACCGACCACCGCTCGGTCCTCATGTGCCGCGTAGTCCAGGATGGCGTCGTAGTCGTTGCCCGCGTAGCGCGAGAACCAACCCCATTCGCCGACCCAGAAGGTGGTCCGATACGTGCGGGCCAGGACGCTGGCCGCGTCGAACACCTGGGCGGTGGTCAGCGAGGTGAACGTCCCCGGGTAGAGGTGCGGGGAGAAGACGATGTTCTTGTCGTCGGTGAAGCCGGGAGGCGGCGAGCTGCCGGGGGACGCAGAGGTGTTGTAGAAGACCGACGGCTCGAAGTACACGACGTGGTGAAAGCCACCCCGCTTCCGCCGCTCGGCCGCCCGGATCGCTCGGATCGCCCGCTCGTAGAACGCGCCGATCTGCTGCGATGCGAGCGATCCCAATGTCCCCGGGTGAGGCTCGTTGAAGAGATCGAAGCCGGCCACGGCACGGTTGGCCGCGAAGGTCCGGGCCAGACGCGCCCACACCCGCACGAGGTGGGTCTGGATTCCGGCGCGGTCGTCGTAGAAGTTGTCGAAGGCCGCGGCCACGGCCGGGGACAGCTCGCGGAATGTCTGGTGGCACGTCGACCTGCCGTCGAAGTAGGTCGCCCACCGCGGCGCGCCGTCCCAGCCGATGGACGGCGTCAGCCCCGGTGGGCACTTGACGCCGGGCGGTGTGGCCGCCTCCTTTCCCCACGCGTCCTGGTGCATGTCGAGGACCACGTAGAGATGGCTCTGCCTCGCCCACCCCACCGCCTGCCGGATCCGATCGAGATACGCGGCGCTGATGTGCCCTCGCCGCGGCTCGAGCTTCGACCAGGAGAGCACTAGCCGCACCACGTTGAAGCCCAGGCGATGCATCCGCCCGAAGTCGCGGCGGTGGAGAGCGAACGTCGTCGGCTGATCGGGGTCCACCTGGTAGTAGTCGCCGAGCTGGTTGTCGTTGACCCCGCGCAGTAGCACCTGCCTGCCGTGGGAATCGCGAATCGCCGGATGAGCGCCGCGCGTCGCGTGAAGCGCGGGCAGCTCCGCCGACGCGAGAGCCGCTCCGCCGAGGAGGATCGCCACGACGAGGCAGCAGGCGAATGCCGAGGCACGCCACCGCATCACATTGCGACCCTACTCCGCCCCGCGCTCCGCGGCCTCGCGCGCCTCGGCCACGCTGACGTAAGTGCGAACGCTCGCGATCTTTCCGTCGCCGAAAGTCACCACCCAGCCCATGGGCGAATCGATCTCCATGCCGGTCTCATGCGCACGGCCCTGCAGGCGGCCGACGGCGAGGACGCGGTCGCCATGCTCGCTGATTTCGTCGACATGCATCCGCACCTCCTCCCAGGAGTCGTCGCTCGCCTCGAAGAAGTCGTCGACCGCGGTCGGCCCGCGAAAGACCGTGCCCTCGAGGGCAGCCCGCATCGGCACGATCTCCGCGTTCTCGACCGTGATCTCCTTGATCCCCGCGATGTCCCGGCGGTTGAACCGCTCGATCAAGCGCCGAGCTAGCGCGACCCTCTCCTCCGGCATAGCTCGATTATGCGAGCTCTCCGCTCAGGTAGCGCTGCAGCGTCGGGGCGTACCAGGTGACGACGTCCTTCGACGTCGCCGAGGCGACGGGTTCCGCCCTACCAGCCCGGCATGCTCAAGGTGGTCGCCTGATGGCCTCGACGCCTGGTGAACCGGAACGCGCCGCCGGTTCCCGAGTGGTGCAATCCCTCGAGCGAGGCGGACCCGAAGGAGGCCTGAGATGAAGCCTGTCACCACCACAGTCACCGTCCCGCAGCCGCGTGAGGACGTCTACGACTTCCTGGACGTGCTCGGGAACCACGAGCAGTTCAACGATCACTTCCTGGTCGACTGGACGCTGTCCGGCCCGCCCGCCGGTGTCGGCGCGAAGGCGCGCATGCGCGTCAAGACCTGCGGCCGTGACGACTGGCTCGACATGACCGTCATCTCCGGTGAGCGGCCGCGCACAACGACCGAGGAGTCGATCGGCGCCAACGGGAAGCGGCGAACACGTGGCACCTACACGCTCGAGGAGCTGCCCGACGGCGGCACGAGGATCACCTTCGAGCTCGCCTGGCTCGAGGCGCCGCTGTCGGAACAGCTCATGGCCCCCATTTCGAGGGCGGTCATAGGCCGTGCGAACGCGACGGCGCTTCAGCGCCTGGTCGGGGTCCTCGCAAACAACGGAAAGGAGGAGGCACGATGAAGGTCTTCGTAGCAGGAGGAACCGGAGCGATCGGCGAGCAGCTCCTCCCCCAGCTCGTCGCCGCTGGTCACACCGTCGTCGCGACGACGCGTTCACCCAAGGGAGCCGAAGAGATCCAGGGGCTCGGCGCCGAGCCGGCGATTGCGGACGGGCTCAACGCACACGACCTGACCGAGGCGGTCCGCCACGCGCAGCCGGAGGTCGTCATCCACGAGATGACGGCGCTCTCCGGCAAGGTGGACTTCCGCCACTTCGACCGTTGGTTCGCGACCACCAATGAGCTCCGCACCAAGGGCACCGACACCCTGGTCCGCGCAGCCCAGGACGTTGGCGCCAGGCGCCTGATCGTCCAGAGCTACTCGGGCTGGCCGAACATCCGCGAGGGCGGCGCGATGAAGACCGAGGAGGACCCCCTCGATCCGCACCCGGCGAAGTGGCAGCGCGAGTCGATGGCGGCGATCCGCCACATCGAGCGGACCGTACCGGCGGCCGAGGGTCTCGAGGGAGTGGCACTGCGCTACGGCGGCCTGTACGGGCCGGACACCGGAGTGACCTCGAGCCAGGGCCTCGACCTGTTCCGCAAGCGCCAGTTCCCGATCGTCGGAGACGGCGCCGGCGTGTGGTCGTTCATCCACACGGCCGATGCCGCGTCGGCCACGGTCGCGGCGGTCGAGAACGGAGCGCCGGGCGTCTACAACGTCGTCGACGACGATCCGGCGCCGGCCTCCGAGTGGATCCCCTACTTGGCGGAGGTCATCGGTGCAAAGCCGCCGTGGCGCATACCGGTCTGGCTCGGCCGGATCGTCGCCGGCGAGGTCCCGGTGACGGTGATGACCAGCATCCGCGGCTCCTCGAACGCCAAGGCCAAGCGGGAGCTGGGCTGGCAGCCGCGCTACGCGAGCTGGCGGGAGGGGTTCGTCGCCGAGGCGGGCGCGCGCGCCAAGGTCGGCGAGCGTGTGCGGGCATAACCAGCCGCCCGCGCGCATGCATGTAGTGCCCACGCTGGGGAGATAGCGCCCGCGCTGCGGCCTCGGCGAGCCGTAGGCTCCCGGGGATGCTGGGCCTCCCGGACAGGGTCAACACCTGCCTCTTCGACCTCGACGGCGTCCTCACCCAGACGGCGAAGGTCCACGCCGCAGCCTGGAAGGAGATGTTCGACGCCTACCTCGAGCAGCGGGCGGGGCGAACCGGCGAGGAGTTCGTTCCCTTCGACTCGGGTGACGACTACGACCAGTACGTCGACGGCAAGCCGCGGTACGAGGGGGTGCAGTCGTTCCTTGAGTCGCGCGGGATCGAGCTGCCGCGAGGCAACCCTGACGACCCGCCGGACGCGGAGACCGTGACCGGGCTCGGGAATCGGAAGAACGAGCTCGTGCTGAAGCTGATCCACGAGAAGGGCGTCGAGCCCTACGAGGGATCGGTGCGCTACCTGCATGCCGCGCGCGACGCGGGGCTTCGCCGCGCCGTCGTCTCCTCCTCGACCAACTGCCGCGACGTCCTGCGGGCGGCGGGAATCGAGGACCTCTTGGAGGTTCGGATGGACGGGGTTGTGGCCGAGCGCGAGCACATCAAGGGAAAGCCGGCACCAGACACCTACCTGAAGGCGGCAGCGATGCTTGGCTCAGAGCCTGCGCAATCAGCGGTGTTCGAGGACGCGCTCGCAGGAGTGGAGTCCGGCCGGGCGGGTGATTTCGGCTGCGTGGTGGGGGTCGACCGCGTGGGCCAGGCCGACGCCCTGAAGGAGCATGGCGCGGACGTCGTGGTCAAGGACCTCGCCGAACTGCTGGACAACTCATGATCACCAACCCTCAGTTCGAGCTCGAGCCCTGGGCCATCAAGGAGAGCCGTCTTGACCTCGGGCGCCTCGCCCAGGCGGAGTCGGTCTTCGCGCTCTCGAACGGGCACATCGGCCTGCGGGGCAACCTCGACGAGGGCGAGCCCCACGGGATGCCCGGCACCTACCTCAACGGCTTCCACGAGACCCGCCCCCTCCCGTACGCCGAGGCGGGCTACGGATATCCGGAGGCCGGTCAGACGATCCTGAACGTGACGAACGGCAAGATCATGCGCCTGCTGGTCGACGACGAGCCCTTCGACGTCCGCTACGGCGAGCTGAAGGGCCACGAGCGGGTGCTCGATCTGCGGGCCGGCGTCCTGAGGCGGACTGTCGACTGGGTCTCGCCGGCGAGCACGCGGGTGCGCGTGACGACGACCCGCCTCGTCTCCTTCTCACAGCGGGCGGTGGCGGCGATCGAATACGTCGTCGAGCCGGTCGAGGAGGCCCTGCGCGTCGTCGTCCAGTCGCAGCTGGAGGCGAACGAGCCGCTGCCGACGCAGCCGGAGGACCCGCGCGCCGCCGAAGCGCTCGAGAAGCCCCTCGAATACCAGATGGCGGCCGCGCAGGATCTCGCGGCGATCATGGTCCATAGGACGCGGACCAGTGGTCTGCTGCTGGCTGCCGCGATGGACCACGACGTCGACGGGCCGGCGGACACCGACGCGACCTGCATCGCCGTCGAGGTGGAAGCCAGCATGACCGCGGCCACGGACCTCGAGCCGGGGCAGCGGCTGCGGGTGGTCAAGTACTTCACCTATGGCTGGTCGAGCCAGCGCTCGCTGCCCGCGGTCCGCGACCAGGTGTGGGCCGCGATGGCCGAGGCGCGACATACCGGCTGGGACGATCTCGTCAAAGCCCAGCGCGAGTTCCTGGACGACTACTGGGGGCGCGCGGAAGTGGAGATCGACGGCGACGCCGAGCTTCAGCTGGCGGTGCGCTTCTCGATGTTCCACTGCCTGCAGGCGGCGGCGCGCGCCGAACAGCGCGCGACCCCGGCCAAGGGGCTCACTGGGCCCGGCTATGACGGCCACACTTTCTGGGACACCGATACGTTCGTCCTTCCGGTCCTCACTTACACGCTTCCCAGCGCCGTTCGCGACGCGCTCGCGTGGCGCCACTCGATCCTCGACCTTGCTCGCGCTCGGGCTCGGGAGCTCGGGCTGCGCGGCGCCGCCTTTCCGTGGCGGACGATCGCCGGGCAGGAGTGCTCGGCGTACTGGCCGGCGGGCACCGCGGCCTTCCACATCAACGCCGACGTGGCCGACGCGGTTGCCCGCTACCAGCACGCCGTCGACGACCCCCCGTTCGAGCGCTCGTGCGGTGTCGAGATCCTGGTCGCCACGGCGCGCCTCTGGCGCTCGCTCGGCCACCACGACAAGGACGGGAACTTCCGCATTGACGGCGTCACGGGCCCCGACGAGTACAGCGCGATCGCCGACAACAACGTCTACACGAACCTGATGGCCCAGCGGAACCTGCGGGAGGCCGCCGACGCGGTCGTCCGCCACCCCGACGTCGCGTCCAAGCTCGACGCGGATGTCGAGGAGGCCGCGTCGTGGCGGGACGCCGCCGACAACATGGTCATCCCATACGACCCCGCCATGAGCGTTCACTGCCAATCCGAGGGCTTCACCCGCCACGACCGCTGGGACTTCGAGCACACCCCGCCGGAGCATTACCCCCTGCTGCTCCACTACCCCTACTTCGACCTGTACCGAAAGCAGGTCGTGAAGCAGTCCGACCTCGTCCAGGCGATGCACCTGCGCGGCGACGCTTTCACCGACGAGGAGAAGTTGCGCAACTTCGACTACTACGAGCGCGTCACGGTCCGCGACTCATCGCTCTCGGCCTGCACACAGGCGGTTCTGGCCGCCGAGGTCGGCCACATGGAGCTCGCCTACGACTATTTCGGCGAGGCGGCGCTGATCGACCTCGACGATCTTCAGCACAACACCCGCGACGGCCTCCACATCGCCTCGCTGGCCGGCAGCTGGATCGCGGCGGTGAACGGCTTCGGCGGCATGCGCGACCACGACGGGCAGCTCTCGTTCAAGCCTCGCCTGCCCCCCGCGCTCATGCGCCTCACCTTCGGCCTCTCCTTCCAGCGCCGCTGCCTCCGGGTCGAGGTGAACCACAAGGACGCGACTTACAAACTGACGAGCGGCGACCCGCTGGAGATCACCCACTACGGGGAGACGCTCACCGTCGCCGGCGACGAGCCGGCGACGCGACCGATACCGCAGATCTCACCGCCCGCCGCGCCGCAGCAGCCGCAAGGTCGCGAGCCGACGAGGCGCATGCGGGCGCGGTAGCGGTCGAGAACCGCCCTCCGGTCAGCCGCGGCCGGAGACGGTGAAGCTCGCGCTCCCGGCCGAGTTGTACTTGTCGGCCAGCAGGTAGTGGACGACGTATCGCCCGGGCGGCAGCGGCCAGGGCCCCTGCGTGTCGGGCCCCAGGGTGACGTCGCCACGGGTGCTCGGCGGCACCGTGCCGGAGGCATGGAGCCCCGTGTAGGCCCAGTTCAGGTAGCTGTCCGTACGCGGATCCGCCGCCTTGGCCTTGTACACACCGAGCCAGTCCCAGCGGTTGGCGGGCCCGTCGCTCCAGCTCACCCGGATCGGCTCGCCGCGGTCGTAGGTCCGCTTGTCGGTCGAGAGCTCTAGCTTCGCCTGCGGATCGCGCAGCCAGAACGAGATCCTCGCGATCTCGGTCCCGTCGCCGTCCAGGAGCACCGCCTCGTACCCACCCGGATCCATGCTCGAGGTCTTGAGCGTCGCGGTCCCCCGGGCGCCGGGGGCGTCCAGGCGCTGGAGCGGCGCGCCGGGGTCACCGCCCTCCGGCACGCTCGCGATCTCGTTGCCATCGGACCCCGGGGCGTTGTAGGTGACGGCGATCCGGTCGCCGACGGTCCGCATCCGCCCGTCCACGGCGACCATCGTCGGCATCGCCGCCGGCGTCGTCTCGAAGCTCGAAAGGACGGCGCGATGGTCCGAGGTCCACGGCGAAAAGGCGATCTGGACGTCCCGACGGCCCGGCGGCCCGACGACCTTGCTGGAGAGCGCCCTGGATGGGCCGCCCGCGTAGACATAGTCGATGCGATCCCCGTTCACGTGGGTGACCCCGGGATGCTTCACCGGGTCGGGGTGCACCTCTCGATAGGAATCGCGGAGCCCGATCCCGAGCAGCGCCCTGCTGACCGGCCACGGCACCGCTTCGTTGATCCCTTGGTGCGTCCCGATGGTCGCCTTCGTATAGTCGAGGCTCGACGGCTCGTTGAAGTCACCGGTCAGGAAGATGGGGTAGCCCTGGTCGATCAGCCCGGCCATCGCCGGAATCGGCCTGGCCAGTGCCGAGGTGCGGACCTCGTTCTCGCTCTTGATCACCGACGACACCGAGTGGCCCCTTCGCAACAGGCGCGGCCCCCACTTCACGTAGTCGAGGTGGTTGTTGAAGAACGGGACCACGTAGCCGGGCTTGACCTCGATCAGGGCGTAGAGGCCGCCTCCGCCCGAGGGCTCGAGGATCGGGTACTTCGAGAGGATCTGGAGCGAGACGTTGTAGTAGGGGTAGCCCGTCCTCTTGGCCATCCGCGGCAACCGGTTGTAGGACTCGAGCACGCCGACGACGTCGGCGTCGACGCGCCGTATGACCCGGTCGGTCGCCGGGCCCCCGCCGTACTCGACATTGAAGACGAGCACGTCGAGGTTCATCGGCTTCGCGGCGAGACTCGCCGATTCGGCGCTGGTCGCGTCGCCACCGCCGAGGCCGAAGATGGCCAGCAGCACCGCCGCCAGCACGAGTCCCACCGCGACCACGGTCCCCGCGACCTTCCCCCGTGCACCCTTGAGCCGCGCCAAAGCTGAGTTTGTAGTTAATCACACGAGGCGGGGATGTCCTTGCCATTGCCGTGTGGGGGTCGCCCGACTTGCGAACGGCAGGTCGCAAGGTTCGTGAAATGCGCCGATGCGCCGCTAGGCAGGCCTCATGGCCCGCGAGCATCAGCGAGGGTGAACTGGGCGGCGATCCCCACGAGATACACAAGCGTCGCAACGAATCCGACGATCATCCATGCCACGGGATCAGTGATCAGGGTGGTCACAAGCGCCGCCGCGCCGATCGCCAGGCCGACGGAAACAACGTGAAATCCGCCCCAGAGCCGCACCGAGCCGGGCTCGGGGGACGCGAGGATCTCGGTCGGAAGCCCATACGCGAGGGCCGCCGTGACGCCGAAACCCGTAACTGCCCCCGCCAGGAAGAGAAGGGCTTCCCATGCGGTGGGGATTCCGAGGGCGTGAGTCGTGACGGCGCCCGAAGTCCAGACCGTAAGCGTGTAGCCGTAGGGCGCGGCGCTTGTCGCAACAGCTGTTTTCAGATGGCTTCGATAGCTGCGCCGGCCCGCCCCCATTCGTGCGGACCATAGTGTCAAGCGCTTACGCGTCAAGCCGCGGGCCTGACGCAGCCGCGTACGACGTCCCGACGGGCGGCTTGGGCGTCATCCGTTTGGAGATCGACGCGGAATCGGGGAGAATCGAGGCTGGTCGAAGCCGATCATGAGGCGCTCGACGATCGGCTGAAGCGCCAGGGGCGGCAAATGACGTGGGGACGTACGTGATCAACCGAGGTGTCGGGATCGTTGTCGGGGCGGTCGTGGCGCTGCTCGTCTCGGGTTCAGCCCAAGCCAGCCTCAATCGGGAGCTGCCCTCGCCGAACCCGATCAGGCATGTGGTGATCGTCTACCAGGAGAACCACAGCTTCGACAACGTGTTCGGCCGCCTCTGCGCCTGGACCCAGGCCTGCGACGGGGCCACGCGGGGCACGCTCCCTGACGGCTCGCCGATCCCCCTTACGAAGTCGCCGGACATCCCGCCGAAGGTCAGCCACACCACACATACACAGAAGGAGGCGATCGACGACGGGCGCATGGACGGCTTCGCGACCATCAAGGGATGCCGTCCGGAGGAGAGCCCTCCCTTCCAAAGCTACGGCTGCTTCAGCCAGTTCACCCAGGATCAGATTCCCAACTTGTGGAAGCTCGCGAGGTCGTTCGCCATCTCGGATCGGACTTTCCAGCTCGACAGCGTGGAGAGCTATGGCGCCCACCTCGAGCTGGTGTCAACCACGCTCGCCGGCTTCACGGGCGACACCCCGAAGGAGTCGCCGGACCAGGCGGCCGCGGGCTGGGGTTGCGACTCTCACCTCGATGCGCCGTGGCGCGCGACGGTCAGCGACCCGATCACCCTCCAACCCGCGTGCATCCCCTGGTACGGCCTCAGCCCCGCGCAGTACCCCTACGGCGGCGCCTACCGCTCCACCCCCGTGCAACCGACGCCGACGATCATGGACCGCCTTGAATACGCCCACCTGAGCTGGAAGCTCTACGCGGGGAGTCCGGGCGGGGGCTACCTGTGGGCCATCTGCCCGTACTACGCCAAGTGCCTCTACACGTCGCGGCGGCAGAATCAGGTCGATCGGCGGCAGATCGTCGATGACGCCGGCGCCGGCGCGCTGCCCAACTTCAGCGTCGTCATCCCCGGTCCTGGGGTCTCGCAGCACAACGAGGCCTCGATGAAGGCCGGTGACAACTGGATCGGCCAGGTCGTCTCCGGCATCCAGCGCGGCCCCGACTGGGACTCGACCGCGATCTTCATCCTCTACGACGACTGCGGCTGCTTCTACGACCACGTGCCACCGCCACCGGGCCTGGGGATCAGGACGCCGATGGTGATCATCAGCCCGTGGGTGCGGCCGGGCTACGTGGACTCCCATCGCGCCTCCACCGCGTCGATGCTCGCCTTCACCGAGCACACCTTCGGCCTCCAGCCTCTCACCGGCCGCGACGCTGCTGCCTACGACTACGGCAATTCCTTCGACTTCGCGCAGGAGCCGCTGGCGCCGACGGCGATGACTCACTCAACGCTCACGCCGCACCAGAGGTACGTCTTTCACCACCCACCGGAGGACCCGGAGGGCACATAGTGATCAGCCGAGTTACCGGGATCGTGGTCGGGGCGGCGGTGGCGCTACTCGTCTCGGCTTCAGCCCAAGCCGACCTCACTCGGGGGTTGCCGTTGCCTAGCCAGAGCCCGATCCAGCACGTCGTGATCATCTACCAGGAGAACCACAGCTTCGACAACGTGTTCGGTCGCCTCTGCGCTCGGACCGGAACCTGCGACGGGGCCACGGAGGGCACGCTCCCCAACGGCTCGACGATCCCCCTGAGGAGGTCGCCGGACATC
>DATAOX010000100.1:0-5126 GCA_036265555.1 Solirubrobacterales bacterium | reverse complement strand
TATTCCATCGCCTGGGTGGAGCATCCGCACTCCGGATGGATCAGAAAGTCCGCGTCCGGGTGCTCGGCCCGCATCGCCCCGATGTCATCGGGCCGGATACCCGCATGGACGTGGCACTCACCGTCCCAGACGTGGAAGCGGTCGTAGCGCTCCGGGTCCTCGGTGAGGCCGAGCTCGCGTGCCACGAATGACCCGAGCCACATGTCCGGGCCGAAGAGAATCTCCGTCTCGGGGCCGTGCTCGCGCCAGATGTAGTCGACCACCTGGACGGCATTCGACGAGGTACAGCAGTAATCCGTCTCGGCCTTCACCTCGGCCGACGTGTTGACGTACATGACCACCAGCGCTCCGGGATGCTCGGCCTTCCACCCTCGAAGCTGATCGGCGGTGATCGAGTCAGAAAGCGAGCAGCCGGCGTCGGGGTCGGGGATCAGGACCGTCTTCTCCGGCGAGAGCACCGAGGCGGTCTCCGCCATGAAGTGCACGCCGCAGAACGCGATCACGTCGGCCTCGGTCGCCGCCGCCTCGCGCGAGAGTTGAAGCGAATCGCCCGTGAGGTCCGCCACGTCCTGGACCTCCGGCACCTGGTAGTTGTGAGCGAGGATCACCGCGTTGCGCTCCGCGGCGTGCGCCCGAACCTCCTCCGAGAGCCGCGCGACGTCCCGCGGCTCGAGCGCTTCGGCGGGCGCAGCTTGGAGTGTGGGGAGCTGATGCATTCGAGTATGCGAACCCACCGTGCTCAGCGGCGGCGGGATGATGATGTTCGCCCGGTCCGTGGACGCGGTGCGAATGAACTACACGGAGTCTAGTGCCCTGAGGCCCCCATTCCGTGGCGCCTACGCTTAGCGCATGCCCGAGCTTCCGGAAGTCGAGATCACGGCGCGCCGCCTCGACGAAGGGCTGCGCGATGCCGAGGTGGAATCGGCGGTCTCGCCGGGGATGGTGGCCCTCAAGTCGGTCGAGCCGCCGCTCGGGGCGCTCGTCGGGCGGCGGGTCGCGGGCGTGAGGCGGATCGGCAAGATGCCGGTCGTCGAGCTCGCGCCCGAGGACGGGACCGGCTCGCTCGCGATGCTCGTCCATCTCATGTCCGCGGGCCGGCTCCAGGTCTTCGACAAGCGGGCGTCGCTGCGCGATCGAACGGCGCGGGTGCTCGTGCGGTTCACCGATGGACGCGAGCTGCGCCTCCGGGAGTTCGGGACGAAGCAGCGGGCGTGGGCGAAGCTGATGCTCTCCGCCGACCTGGGCGGCGACGAGATGGTCGCGACGCTCGGGCCCGAGGCGTGGCCCGCACCGCCGGTCGAGGAGCTCGCGCGGCGGATCGACCAGCCGCGCCACCTTCACCCCATGCTGCGCGACCAGCGCGTCGTCGCCGGGATCGGGCGCTCCTGGGTGGACGAGATCCTCTGGGAGGCGGCGCTGTCGCCGTTCCGGCAGGGATCGGAGCTGGTTGATGAGGAGGTGGAGCGCCTCCACGAGGCGCTCCACCTGATGGGCGACGCGATCGAGCACTACGAGGCGGTGATCGGCGACGTCGTGCCCGACAAGCTTCCGATGCCGCTACGGGTTCATCGTCGCGAGGGCGAGCCCTGTCCGCGGTGCGGCGCCACGCTCGCCGCGGTGCACTTCGCCGAGCACGTGACCACTTACTGTCCCGACGAGCAGACGGGCGGGCGCGTGCTGAAGGATCGGCGGCTCTCGCGACTTCTGAAGTAACCGCCGATCAGCGCCGAAGCAGCTGGCCCGCAACCGCCCGGCCGATGGTCACCGGGTGATTGAGGATGGTGGCGAGGCGGCCCGAGACCGAGAGCGGGTCGCGGGCGATGCCGAGTTGGCGCAATACCGTCGCCGAGTCGAAGTAGACGCGCTCGCAGACCAGCCGGTCCTCGTCGAACACGAAGATCGCACAGAGGCGCATCTCGAACTTCCGCCCGGTCGGCGGCAGGCCTCGAAACGGTCCGTCGTGGGTGCCGTAGAGGTTCGCCTCGACGATCACCGCATCGTCCGAGTGGTGCATCGCGATCAGCTCGTTGCGCTGATCCGGGAACGCGGCCCGGGTCTCCTCGAAGTAACGCGCGACCTGATCCGGGCCGTCGTAGACGTCGCCGGTGCCGATCAGCTCGTAGCGAGGATGGTCGAATGTCGCGAGGGTCGCGTCGAACTCGTGCCGGTTCTCGGACTCCATATGCTCGGCGACGAGCTCCTCGCGCTTGCGGCGCAGGTCCTCATCCAACATGTGCGTTGCGGCGCGGCCGGTGAGGTGTGCCGTTCACTGTGTCCCGACTCTATTTCGTCGCGAGCAACATGCTCAGGTCGAGTGCCCGAGCCGAATGGGTGAGCGCGCCGACGGAGATGAAGTCGACGCCGGTCGCCGCGATCTCGGCGACGTTGTCGATCGTGATCCCACCCGATGCCTCGAGCGGCGGGCGGGCGGCGCCGGCCGGGGCGTGCGCCTCGCGTGCCTCGACCGCGTCGCGCAGCTCGGCCGGTTCCATGTTGTCCAGCAGGAGGCGATCGGCGCCGGCGTCGAGCGCCTCGGCGACCTCCGCGGCGTCGCGGCACTCGACCTCGACCTCGCGGCCACCGCCGGCATCGCGCGCGCGGCGCACGGCCGCCGCCAAGCCGCCGGCGAGGGCGATGTGATTCTCCTTGATGAGGTACGCGTCGTAGAGGCCCATCCGGTGGTTCTGCCCGCCGCCCGCGGCGACTGCAGCCTTTTCGAGCGCCCGCAATCCCGGGGTCGTCTTCCGGGTGTCGAGGATGGTCGCCGCGGTCCCATCCACGGCACTGACGAACCGGGCGGTCAGCGTCGCCACGCCCGACAGATGACAGAGGAGGTTGAGCGCGGTGCGCTCCCCGGCGAGCAGCCCGCGCGCTGGCCCCGAGACGGCGGCCACCTCCGCCGGGACCGTGTCACGCCATTCGCCCTCGGGCTCGAGCCGCTCGAACTCTCCGGCACCGGCCTGCCGAAAGACCTCCGCCGCGACGTCGAGCCCGTAGACGACCCCGCGCTGTTTTTGGACGATGCGGCCGGTCGCGATGGCGCCCTGCGGAACCACGGCGTCCGCGGTGATGTCGCCGGTCCCGAGGTCCTCGGCGAGCGCCCGAGCGACGAGATCGCGGAGCGAGGCGTCCACGACAGGTGAGCCTAGCCCCGCCACCACCCCCTCGCCGAACGGTGCGTTTTCTGCGCTGGGCGCGGATTTTGCACCGCTCGCGTGATACGGGTCAGTCCGCCGGGAACACCGCCATCGTGGCGGTGAAGCCGTGGAGGAAGTTGCGTCCGCCCACCGGACCGATCTCCCCCGCGCAGAAGAAGCCTCCGGCCGGAGCGCCGAGCGCGTCCTCGATCGCGGTCGCGTCGTGGTCGGGGACGTCGAACATGTGCGAGCCGCGGCCGTTGCAGGTGAAGACGAGCGCGCCCGCCGCCCGGCCCGTGCCGAGCGCCACGGCCTGAGCGCGAAGCGCCTCGCGAAGGTCCTCGTCCGCGGAGGCGCCGTCGCGAACCTGCATCCGGACTGTCTGGCCGACCCGCACGCGCTCGCCGATGACGAGGCTGCCCGACTCGGAGTCCGCACCGAGGATCGGCCGAACGAGGAAGTCACCGCGCCCGTACTCGGGCTTGTTCTCGTCGATGACGATCCCCAGCATGAGCCCCGACGCCGCGAGCTGCTGCTCGCGCGGTTCGAGCTCCGCGAGCGCCTCCCGGAGTCGCTGGACCGCGGGCTTTGACGCAAGCTCCGCGATCGTGTTGCCGTCGGCGGCGGTGATCGTCATCTCCGGCCCCACCGGAGCCGCGCCCTGCGAGACGCATGGCAGCACCGGGATGCCGGACACCGAGCAGCCGACCGCGCCACCGTCCAGCACGTCCCCGTCCTGGAACAGCGAGGCCGAGCCGGCCGCCGCGGCGCTGGCAAGCCCACCGAGCAGCGGCATCCCGGGATGCGTCGCCTCCACCTGCGCGAGCAGCGCCTCGGTGGCGAAGCTGTACGGATCGGCGAGGACCACCATCGCGTCACCCAGCGAACTCGGATCCGGGAGCCCGACCAGGTCGAAGCCGTCCGCCCTGCGCTGCGTCTCGAAATGGTGCGTCGCGATCCGTGCGCCGGGCATCGAAGCCGCCCAGACGACCGCCGCCGGACCCTCCTCGATCTCGCGGCCAGGGGCGACGACCCCGCCCGCGCCACAGCCGATCAGGTGGGTCGGATCCAAATGGTCGTGGACCGCGGAGAGGATCCACTTGCCGCGTCCGAGGTGCGGCGCACCGGCGAAGACCAGGCAGAGGTCGCACGATGCGCCCGCGAGTCCATGGGCCGCGTCCTGCGCGGCGTCGGAAAAGGCCTCGACCGCGTCGAAGCTCTCGGAGATGCCCACCGAGACGCGCACCGCCATCGCTAGCCGTCCGCCGCGCTTCGCAGCAGGTATTCGCGCACGAACCCGTCGAGATCCCCGTCGAGGACCCGCTGCGCGTCCCCGACCTCGTGACCGGTGCGGTGGTCCTTCACCCGCGTCGAGGGATGCAGCGTGTAGCTGCGGATCTGCGAGCCCCACTCCGCGGCCTTCTGCTCGCCGCGCTCGGCGGCCAACTCCTCCATCTGCCGACGCTCCTCCTCCTCGAGCAGGCGCGCCCGGAGGATCTTCAGGGCCGTGGCCTTGTTCTGGGCCTGCGAGCGCTCGTTCTGCGACTGGGCGACGATGCCGGTCGGGAGGTGCGTGATCCGCACGGCCGAGTCGGTCTTGTTGACGTGCTGGCCCCCCGCACCCGACGCCCGGTAGGTGTCTACGCGAAGGTCCTCCTCGTCCATGTCCACCTCGACGTCGTCGTCGACGAGTGGCGCCACATCGACCTGGGCGAAGGCGGTGTGCCGGCGCTTCTGCGCGTCGAAGGGCGAGATGCGGACCAACCGGTGCACCCCCCGCTCCGCCGCGAACAGGCCGTAGGCGTTCTCGCCGCGGGCGATGAAGGTCGCCGACTTCAGCCCCGCCTCCTCGCCGGGTGATGCCTCCTTCATCTCAATGCGGAAACCACGGCGCTCGGCCCACCGCAGGTACATGCGAAGGAGCATCTCGGCCCAGTCCTGAGAGTCCGTTCCCCCGGCGCCCGAGCGCACCGTGACCACCGCGTCGCC
>DATAOX010000099.1:0-1877 GCA_036265555.1 Solirubrobacterales bacterium | reverse complement strand
GTCAACGCGATTGGCTCGCGCCGCGGAATCGACTTCCACACGCTGATCTCCACCGGCAACCAGAGCGTGCTCGACGCCGCCGACTGGCTCGCTGCGGTTGCAATCCGGGACGGTGTCCGCTCGATCGCGCTCTTCCTCGAGGAGGACGGCGACGGTGCCAGGCTCGCGGAGGCACTCGCGCTCTGTGCCGAGCGCGGTGTCGGCGTGGCGGTGCTGAAGGTCGGGGAGTCGCGCCGAGGTGTGGAGGCCGCGGTCGCCCACACCGGTGCTGTCGCGGGCGACCAACGAGCCTTCCGCGCACTGGTGGAAGAGGCCGGGGCGGCCTGGGTCAGCGATCTGCACGAGCTGCTCGAGGTCGCGCGCGTGCTCGCCGAGCCGCGGGCGCGGCCCGCAAGGCGAGGCGGTCTCGCCGTCCTCACCTGCTCGGGAGGGGACTCGGGCATCGCCGCCGATCTGGCGGAGGAAAAGGGAATCGATCTGCCGCGGCTGGGAGACGAGACAGGGCGGAGACTGGCAGAACTTCTCCCGGACACGGCGACGCCCGGCAACCCGCTCGACTACACATCGCTGATCTGGGGCGAGAGTGAGCTGCTCGCGTCGATCGTCGAGGCGGTGGGCTCCGACTCGGCCATCGAGCAGCTCCTCCTGCTATACGACCACCCGGCCGGGCTGCGCCCCGAGCACGAGGATGAGTGGCGCGCGGTCCGGACCGGGCTCGCCGATGGCGCCGCGCGCTGCGAAGCGGCTGCGCTGATCGCCTCGACGCTGCCGGACCTGGTGGACGATGCCGCCGCCCGTGAGCTCGCCGCTCGCGGGATTCCGGCCGTCGCCGGCCTCGCCACCGCGTTGACCTGTGTGCGGGCAATGCGACGTCCGGCGGGCGATCCGGCTCGGCTTCGGGCGATCGCCGGCGCGGCCGCCGTCGCGCGCGCCAGCTCGAACGGAGCCGGCGGCGATTGGCTGGGGGAGGCGGCGGCGAAGCAACTGCTCCGGGAGGGCGGGCTTCCGGTTCCCGAAGGGATCGAGCTCGACCCCCGCGACCAGACGGGCTGCGTCGCCGCCGCGAAACAGCTTGGCTGGCCGGTGGCCCTGAAGCTCTCCGGCCCTGCGGTCCGGCACAAGAGCGATATCGGGGCGCTCGCTCTCGACATCGCGGGAGAGGCGGAACTGCTGCACGCCCGCGATCGCCTGACCGCCCTTCCGGAGGCCGACGTAGCGCGCCTCCTGGTTGAGCGGATGGCCGACCAAGGCCTCGAGCTGTTGGTGTCGGCGCGGGCGGATGCCGTCGTGCCCGTGGTCACCGTCGGGCTCGGCGGCGTCTGGACAGAGGCGCTCAGGGACGTCGCCGTCATACCCCTGCCGACGGATGCGGCCCAGGTCGCCGAGGGGATTCGCTCGCTGCGGGGGGCGGATCTCCTCAGCGGCGGCAGAGGTGGTGAGCCGTTCGACATCGACGCCGTGGCCGATCTCACCGCCCGGCTGGGGGCCCTCCTGCTCGAGCGCGGACTGCTCCTGATCGAGCTCAACCCGGTGGTCGTCCACCGCCATGGCTGCGTCGCTGTCGATGCGGTGGCACGAGGATTGTGAAATTGACTACAAGATCAACGATCTGTTAGGGTCCCTCCATCGAGGCGGCGACCAGTACTCCCGCTCAGAGCGCACCCGCGATCCCGGGGCCTCCGCCAGCGAGCTACGACGCGATCGTCGTCGGCGGGGGGCACAACGGTCTCACCACGGCCGCTTATCTCGCCCGCGCCGGACTGGACGTCATCGTCCTGGAGCGGCGCCCGATACTTGGCGGCGCATGCGTGACCGAGGAGGTCTGGCCGGGAGCCCGGGTCTCGCGGGCCTCTTACGTCGTCTCGATGCTCCAGCCG
>DATAOX010000098.1:0-3563 GCA_036265555.1 Solirubrobacterales bacterium | reverse complement strand
CACCGCGATCCCGCCGGGGACCTGCCGTTGTGACAGGAAGTTCCACTGGTCCCGGGACCAGTTTCCCGGCCCAGGGCTGCCGGGGTCGTTCGGCGTGAAGGCCGCGGCGTGGACGAGGTAGTCAGGATGGGCGTAGCCCACAGCCCGGTCGCTGCGCAGGTCCGACAATGCCGCCCGCACGGATTGCCCGGTGGGCACGTCCACGCTCCGCTCGCCGGGATCGCCGCGGTAGTGCACCAGGACCTCGCCCCGCGAGAACACCGAGGAGTCCGCGGACGCGTGCGTGGGCTGGGAGGCGAGAAGAGCGCCCACGAGGCCCAGCGAGAGGACCGCCGCTCGCGCCCTCCTCACGCGCGGTGGGTACGACCTGGTGGCTGCCATTGAATACAACTAACACGGATCGAGGGGTCAAAGTTGCCCATACTTCTGCGCGTGTGTCCCTCGAGAAGCGGATCGCGACGAGTCATGCGACTCAGGCGGCGTAGCCGCCCAATGAATTGACGCCCGCGGGTCCCGCCGATACCGAGATGATGCGCCTCGCCATCGAGGAGGCGGAGCGGGCTGCGGAACACGGTGACGCCCCGATCGGAGCCGTGGTCGCCCGGGACGGCGACGTGCTGGCGGCGGCGGGGAACGAGCGCGAACTGCGCTCGGATCCCACCGCTCACGCCGAGATCCTGGCGCTGAGGGTCGCGGCCCAGCGGCTGGGCGGATGGCGCATCCCGGACGCCGCGATCTACGTCACGCTCGAGCCGTGCGCGATGTGCGCCGGCGCGATCGTCCTGGCGCGCATCACGCGCGTCGTCTACGCCGCCGCCGACCCGAAGGCGGGGGCGGCCGGAAGCGTTCTCGACGTCCTCGGCGAGCCCCGCCTCAACCACCGCCCCCATGTCGAGGGCGGGCTTCTCGCCGCCGAATCGGCGGCGCTCCTCGCGACGTTCTTCGCTGCGCGGCGCTAATCCACCGAGCGCGCGCCCTCAGCCCGCATCGATGAGCGCCTGCAGCCGCTCCGAGTAGCGGACGGGATAAGGCTCTGGGGCGGGGGCGCCGCCGGGACGTCGGAGCTCCTCGGGCAGCGCCGCCAGCTCCGCCGCGGAGCGCTCGCGGATCTCGTCGAGCGACTCCGCGGCGGTGATCTCGCCGCTTCGCATCGCCGGTCGCAGGAGCGGCTGGCCGTCGACGTCCTCGTCCACCGCGGCGATGACGTCGCCGCGCATCTCGCCGTCCGAATAGCGCCGCAACACCTGCTTGGCCCCGGGCACCGTGGCCTTGTCCGCAGAGCGCTTCCACACGCCCTGCCAGTCGCCGTCCCGGCGCCGCGCGACCAGCTTGTACACGCCGTTCACGACGGGCGAGTCGCGGCTCGTGCCCAGGTCGGTGCCCACTCCCCACAGGTCGATCGGAGCGTCGGCTCCGACCAGCTCGGCGATCCGACCCTCCTCCAGGTCGCCGCTCGCGGCGATGTGCGCGTCGGTCATTCCCGCTTCGTCCAGCAGCCGTCGCGCCTCACGCGACAGGGCCAGCAGGTCGCCCGAATCGAGCCTGATCCCGGCCAGCGTCACACCTGCGTCGCGCGCCGCGGCGATCGCGTTGCGCACACCGTCGATCGGATCGTAGGTGTCCACAAGGAGGGTCGCGTGGTCCGGGAAGCTCTCGATGAAGCAGCGAAAGGACTCGGACTCGTTGTCGAAGGCGAGAACATAGGAGTGAGCCATCGTCCCCACGGGCCGCAGGCGGTACCGCTTGGCGGCCGCGACGTTCGAGGTCCCGCCGCAGCCGGCCACCGCGGCAGACCGGGCGACCTTCATCGCCGCGTCGGTCCCGTGGTCGCGACGGGGCGAGAAGTCCACGACACAGTCCCCCGCGCCGGGAGCGCCGCCGCCCGCGGCGAGCACGATCCGCGCGGCCTTCGTCGCGATCATCGTCTGGAAGTTGATCTGGTTGAGCAGCACGGTCTCAACCAGCTGGGCCTCGATCAGCGGCGCCGTAACGCGGAGGAGTGGCTCATTCGCGAAGGTGATCGTCCCCTCTGGGATCCCGTCGACGTCACCCTTGAATCGAAACTCGCCCAGGTAGTCCAAGAACGTCTCGTCGAACATGTCGAGCGATCGCAGGTACTCCAGCTCGCGCTCGCCGAAGCGAAGCTCCCGCAGTAGCTCCAGCGTCGGGCCGAGGCCGGCGGCCAGCAGCCAGTCACGCCGCGGCGGGAGCCGCCGAGCGAAGAGCTCGAAGGTCGCGTCCTCGGTGAGCCCGCGGGCGAGATAGCTCGCCGACATCGTCAGCTCGTACAGGTCCACCAGCAGCGCCGCGCCCGCCGGGGACAGGAGCCCGGGGTCGTTGGCAGGGTGGCCGTTCACACGCCTATTCCTACCGGGCGGCGCCCGCGGATGCGGAGCGCGGCCGCGGGCCATCCCTGGCCCTTCATACTGCGGCGGCGGTCAGTCCGGCGAGGTCAGGCTCAGGCCCGAGGCCCCCGCTGACCGCAGGCTACGTCGCGATGTGCGCGCCCGTGACGAGTAGGAGCGCAGCGATCGCGATGATCGCACCGACGACGGCGCCGGCAATCCAGCCGGCGAGCTGCGCGTGCCGACCGACTCCGGGGGGCTCGAACAGGTTGAGCAGTCGCTCCGTCATCGAGAACCTCTCTTTCTCGGGGCCTACGGGGTTAGCTGTCGGGCTCGCGCTGAAAGAGCGGCGCTACGGACTCGGTTCCGATTCGCCCCTGACCCGGGATCCGGGCCCCTGGTTCCCCCGCTCCCCTCGCCAGGGCGAAGGGACTCGGCAGGTGTTCTCTACGGGTCGGCACCCTATCCCGTCGAGTCGACTTCTGCCCGCTTCGGACGAGTGGGCCCGGGATCGCGAGCGCCGCGAGCGGGCACGGCATTCATACGGACTGCATCGCGCCTCGCTTCGAGCGGATAGGTTCCTATCTGCTCAAAGGATGCAGGGATCCGCCGTCGCAAAACCCGTGCGCGCTCGCCGCCGTCGCGCAGCGCCCCTTCTGGCGCCGCTTATCGCAGCGCTGACACTCGCTGGTGCCGCGCTTGCGGATTTCGCTTCCGAGGGTCACGCGCAACCCAGGGGCGATCGCCAAGCCCGTCATCACCACCGCGCGCCGAATCCGGTGATCACCGTCCGTCCGTGGAAGGGAGGCCATGGTCTGGTCCACCCGGGGCTGTTCGGCGTCAACCACCGCTACGCGTTCGACGGCTTCGGCATGTGGGATCCCTCGATCCCCGGCGTCCCGAAGCGATTCGAGCACAGTTTCGACGCGGCACGGATCCAGGCCATGCGGTTTCCGGGCGGCTCCATCGCGAACACGTACCACTGGGAGCGCGCCATCGGCCCTCCTTCCCAGCGCCGCCGCAACGTCAGTGGGCGAACGGGCGAGCCGCTGACGAACGGCTTCGGTCCCGACGAGTTCGGCGGATTCGTGCTCTCTCACGGGCTCCAGGCGATGATGGTCGCCAACTTCGGCACCGGAACCGCCCGTGAGGCGGCGGACTGGGTCGAGTACATGAACGCCCCGGTCGGCACCAATCCCAACGGCGGCGTTGCCTGGG
>DATAOX010000097.1:0-2192 GCA_036265555.1 Solirubrobacterales bacterium | reverse complement strand
TGATCGCCCGCACCCTCTAAATCCCCTGCAAACGGCCATATCGGTCCCACGGGGATATTCGGCGATCAGCACCGCGCGCACGCGCGAGCCCTCGTCCAGTCCCTGCAATCGGCGGCTAATACTGGCGGGCGGGTGTCGGTCGGCTCCGCTCTGGTCCGGGAGGCCGGAGCACCGGCTCCAGGGCCGCCTCCTCGAGCGCATCGCCGGCGCGAACGGGCGCTGGGATCAGTGCTGCCCCCAGGAGGATCAGGGCGAACGCCGCGACGCGGACGCCTATCAGGAGGGGGTCGTGCCCGAGCTTGTCTCCGAAGACCACCAATCCGGCGACGATCGTCGACAGGTTCGCCGCGACCGAGGTGACGGCGATCACCGCGACACCGTCGCCGATCTGGAGGCTGCGAGCGGAGGCGAAGAACGAGAAGATCGCCGCCGTGACGATGACCACGCTCCACGGGCTGAGGATGCCGGCCGGTCCGCTTTCGAGGTCCCCCGAGAGCGCCTTTATCGCCACGTCTGAGATCCCGAACCCGAGCCCCGCGGCGATGCCGAGCAGCACCCCGCGCTGCACCGGGATGCGCTCGATCAGGTGGGAGAGGACCAGAAGCAGGCCGACCGAGACGGCGATGCCCTCGAAGATGATCATCCCCGCGAGGGAGTAGCCGGAGTGTGCCTCTCCTCCACGCCCGCCGGTGAGCGTCAACAAGCTGAGCGAAACCGCCACTAGGCCGATCCCGATCCACTGGCGACGACCGAGCTTGAAGCCGAAGTAGCGCTCCGCGAGCACCGCCAGGAAGACGAGGCCTCCCGCGAGCACAGCCTGGCCGATCGAGATCGGGGCGAGGGTGAGCGCGGCGACGTGGAGCGCGAACGCGACCGCCGCGACGGCCCAGCCGATACTCCACCACCGGGAGCGAAAGAGATCGGTCGCGCTGCGCAGCGGACGGCGCATGTCGACGTCGGGAGCGGCAAGCGCCCCCCTGTGCTTGAACAGGAACGCGAGATTCGTTCCCAGCGCCGAAGCCAGCGCACAGATGAGCCCCACGCCGACGGCCAGCGAGAGGCTGGTCACCGCGGGGCCGTCTTGTGAGCGTTCATGGCACCAGTCCTACCGCCAGCGTGGGGGCCGTCTTCCACGAGTCAAGGTACGCCCTCGCGCGTCCGAGTAGGCCGGTTGCGGCCTCCGCGGCCCGGCCGACCACGACCTGTCGTGTGCCGGCCGGGGCGAGCGACGTCAGCTAGCGGTCCACTCAGCCGGTGTACTCCTGGCGCAAGCGGAAAACTTGGTCCGGGCTAGGGCTCGAGCCGGAAGACCTCGACCGCGAAGCGCGGCTCGTCGAGCTGCACGTGGCTGGCAAACCCGATGACGCGGCGACCTGTGGCCCGCTCGACGGCAGCCCGGAACGTCGATTCGATCGCCTGCTGGAAATGTTCGCGGAGCTCGCGGACCGCGTCCGCGCGGCCGCGGCCGATCATGAACTCCTCGTTGGGGAGCAACTCGAGCTCGTCGAGGATGACGATCACGGTGTCGTCGAGCACATGCGCCTTGGCATGCTCGGCCCCGCCGCCGTAGGAGTCCCGCTGGATCGCGAGGATGTCGCGACACACGGCGTCGGCCACCGCCTCTTGCGTGGGGGCGATGGCGTCCGGTTGCGGATCCGGGTCGGCTGGCCCCGGCCTGGGTTCGGGATCCTCCAATACTCCTCCTCGATCGTATGCTCCTGTCGAGGACCGGGCCGCTCGTCACCCAGGCGCAGAGCGGTCCCTGAATCTCGGTCCGGGGCGGTCGCGCGCCTCGCCGTCGCGTTGCGTACGACCGTACATCACGGTGCCCTGTTGTCACATCATACGCCCAATCGCTTACCGGCGGCCCGCGTTCGGTGGTAGCCTGATCTTTCGGGCGGCCCGTTGGATCTCGGACGGCTCTGCCTATCGGGCACGCCCTCGATAGAGACGTCAAGGAAGTGCGCGTATGAGCGCCCACGACCAAACTGAGGCAGGTGTCGGGCCGCGGCAGGCGAGCGGCGAGGCCCTCGCCCGGATCTCCACCGGCTTGGTGCAGCTCCACAGCCGCTACTACGGCAAGGGGCCGACGAAGGCCAAGACCCACCTCGTCGACGACACCGTGGTCTCGATCCTCCGCGGCGGGTTCACGCCGGCCGAGCGGACCCTGATCGACGAGGGCGACGTCGACG
>DATAOX010000096.1:0-19352 GCA_036265555.1 Solirubrobacterales bacterium | reverse complement strand
CGCCTCGCTACCGGGGTTCGGGGAGATGAAGGTGAAGGCGCTCGGCGCCGTGCTCGCGAAGCGCTTCGCCGTCGAGGCCGCGCGCGACCTCGTCCCGTGGCATCCGACGCTGGGCGACGTGGACTCGCCGCAGGCGCTCGCCGACTACCAGGCGGCCAAGCGGACCCACAAGGCCGAGTGGTCCAAGACGCGGGCGGCTCGGTAGCTACCGCGAGACAGCCGAAACGCGCCTGACGGCGCGTGAGCGCCGTGCGGGGGGCGTCGTCAGCGATGCCCCAGGAGACGATCCGCTCAGGATGGATTCGGATCAGCGGCCGAGGAGCTGCGCATCGGTGAACGCGCTCATGGCGAATCCTGCCGCGCGACCGCCCGGTCATAGTTCAACCGCATCATCGCGATCACGTCGCGGACGTCGTCCTCGCTTTCGATCCGCCGCGACGCTGGGCCGACCCTGCCCGGGAAGACGGGGTGATCGGCGATGCGCCCTTGGTTCTGGAGCTCCGTCCACACGTCCTTGGGAAACGCGAAGTGGGCGGCGTGATCACCGTGGAGGTGGCCGATCTCCCGCTTTCCCACCTTGAACGCAAATTCCCCGCGCCTTCCCGGTCCAGCCTCGACGCCGGCCCATGACGTGACCACCTCGGTGATCTGCTCACTGGCTGTTTGAGTCTCGGGCATGTGTGCCTCCTGATCCAGCTTTCGAGGTTCGCCCTTCAACCTACAAGGCCTCTCGCTCGGTCGATGCGAGCTCGCGAACCCGAACGACCGCGCGGTCGCCCCGGGCCCCGGTACTGGATCGTGGATCGCCCGCTCAGCCCCGGAACCAGCACGCCGGGTGCCGCTCGGCCCGCTGGTCTAGCGGGCCAGTCGCGCGATCGGCGGGAGGACGATCCGCTGGAGCGCCGGCGGCGGTGAGCACATCACCGTCTCGTCCCGGTAGCGGTAGGCGAACTTGGCGATCCAAATCGCGCCGCGCCAGCTCGTCGGCATGTTGCGGGCGTTGTAGAGGCCGTCCCGCCCCGCGCGGGCGGCCTCGGTGAGGAACTTCTCGAGCCTGCCTCCCGGGACCACCTTGCTGAGCCCGTGAGCCTGAGCGCCGCTCTCGTTCTTGAGCGCGTGACGCACGTTCCGGCCGACGAAAACCGGACCGTCCTCCGGTCGAAGGTCGCGCCAGGTTCCTGCGAGCTTCGCCCTCAGTGTTCCCTCGAGCGACTGCCAGTGCTCCTCGAGCGAGGGGTGGAAATGCTCGGGCAGGTTGCCGCCCGGCTCGAACCAGGTGTGGACCCAGATGTGGCCGTCGGCCGGCTCGAACCCATAGGCCACGCGGTGAACCGGATCGTGTATTCGCTCCAGACCACTCCCGTCGCCGGGCGCACCCGCGCGCTGCCGGTCGGTGGTTTCGGTTGTGCTGGTCGCGCTTCTCATGGCCACTACCTCCGCCTCGTTGCCTCCTCGTCACCGGTACGGTAGCACGTAAGTTACTCTTCGGTAACTATGAGTGCGGTGGAGGAGCGGCGGCGCCTGCCGTTGGCCGAGCGGCGGGAGCTGATCACGGAGGCGGCGGGTCGGCTGTTCGGCGAGCGGGGCTATGACGGGACGCGTCTCGACGACATCGCCGCCGCGGCGGGAGTCACCAAGCCCGTCCTCTACCGCCATTTCGACTCCAAGCGCGACCTATACCTCGCGCTTCTGGCCCGCCACCGCGATGACCTGCCGACATTCGTGGGCGTAATGCCCGACGGCGGAACGCTGGGGGAGCGGCTGCGCGCGGTCCTCGAGGACTGGCTGGAGTACGTGGAGACGCATTCATACGCGTGGCAGATGCTCTTCCGGGACACGGGCGGTGGCCCGGACGTGCGAGCGTTTCGGCGCGAGGTCCACGCGCGCGCCCGCGAGGTGCTCGCCGGGATCATCCGTGCGCTCGAAGATGCGCGGATCCCACCCGAGGAGATCGAGCCGCTCGCCGAGCTGGTGAGCATGGGCATGGCCGCGCTCGTGCTCTGGTGGATGGACAACCCGGGCACGTCTCGCGCGACGCTCGTCGATGCGATGACGCGAGTCTGGACGGGGCTGCTCTCGGCCGACGGCTGAGATGAGCGTGCCGCTCAGATCCCGATCTGTCCGCCCAGGGTGACGGTGCGATCCTCGGGGAGCCGGAAGAACTCGACCGGGCTGGCGGCGTTGTGCCACAGGACGACGAAGAGCCGCTTGCGCCAACGCGGCATGCCGCGTGCCTTGGTACGGATCAAGATGGCACGCGATACGAAGTAGGAGGCTTCGTCCAGGTTCGCGCGGCGCTCCAGCAGTCCCTGTCTGGTGCAGAGTCGTAGCAGCGCGGGGATGTCCGCGGAGTCGTGGTAGCCGAGCCGGGCGCCGATCAGGGCGATCCCATCCTCGGGATCGCCGAGAGGGTCCGCCTGGAGGCGATCGCCCCCACGGACGTGCGGGACCCGATCCACCGTGATCGTCATCACGACGACGTTCTCGTGCAGGACGTGGTTGTGCTCGAAGTTGGTCCACAGCGCCATCGGCGTCATCCCCGGATCCGCGTTCAGGAAGACCGCCGTGCCGGGAACCCGCTGGATCCGATCTCGCTTGGATTTGACGCTGGCGACGAAGTCGCGCAGCGCTCCCGTTCTCCGGGCCCGCTTCTCGATCATGATCTCCCGCCCGCGATGCCAGGTCGTCAGCACCGTGAAGACGATGGCCGCGATCGCGAGCGGGACCCAGCCGCCGTGGACGACCTTGGTCAAGGTCGACGAGAAAAACGCCAGTTCCATGGTCCCGAAGACCGCTGCGCCCAGCACGATCCACGCCGGGCGCGTGCGCCATAGCAGGTGCGCGACGGCGAGGAACAGGATCGTGTTCAGCAGGAACGTCCCGGTCACGGCGACGCCGTATGCCGACCCCAGTGCCGTGGCGGATCCGAATCCCACGACAACCGCGATCACGGCCACGAACAGCGCCCAGTTGGTCGCCGGTACGTAGATCCGCCCCTCCTGGCGCGCTGAGGTATGGCGAATCGTCATGCGCGGGAGGAAGCCGAGCTGCATGGCCTGCCGGGTGACGCTGAAGCTGCCCGAGATCACCGCCTGTGAGGCGATGACGGTCGCGACCGTCGCGAGCACGACCATGGGCAGCTGGCCCCATCCCGGAACTAGGAGGTAGAACGGGCTGCGGATCGTGTCCGGGGACCGAACGATCAGGGCCGCCTGCCCGAGGTAATTCAGCGTCAGGGCGGGAAACACGCAGAAGAACCACGCACGCCGGATCGGCGAGCGCCCGAACTGGCCCATGTCGGCGTAGAGCGCCTCCGCGCCCGTCACCGCGAGCACGACGGACCCCAGGGCGATGAACGCGACGCCGGGGTGATCGACGAAGAAGCGCGCTCCATGGGTGGGCAGGAGCGCCTGCAGGATCTCCGGGTGCGGGATGACCTCGCCGAGGCCGATGACGGCGATGACCGCGAACCACACGACCATCACCGGCCCGAAGAGGCCGCCCACCAGACCGGTCCCGAAGCGTTGCAGCGCGAACAACGCGGTGAGCACGGCGATGGTTATGGGGAGGACCATCTGGTCGATGCTCGGCGCCGCGACCTTCAGGCCCTCCACGGCCGACAGCACCGAGATCGCGGGCGTGATCACGCCGTCGCCATAGAACAGCGAGGCTCCCAGGATCCCCAGCGTGATCAGGGTGAGCTTCGCTCTGCGGCTCCTGATGCGAGCGCCCTGGAGCAGTGAGGTCAGGGCCATGATTCCTCCCTCGCCGTGATTGTCAGCGCGCATGACGAAAGTCACGTACTTGACGGAGACGACGAGCGTGATCGACCAGAAGACGAGTGAGACGACCCCGTAGACGTCGGCGGAGGTCGTGTGGACCGCGTGGTGATCGACCGTGAAGACGGTCTGCAGCGCGTAGAGCGGGCTCGTCCCGATGTCGCCGAACACGATGCCCAGCGCGCCGAGGACGAGCGCGGCGATGCCCGTTTGCGCGCCGGATCTGACCCGCTCCCCCATTACGGGTACGCCTATGCCGAGGCTCCGGCGGGCATGTCTGCGGGCCGCTCGCGCCAGATCGCGAAGGCGAGCAGGACGATACCGATGCCGATCGCGGTGCCCACGACGCGCTCATCGGACGCGTGCACCGCCGATTCGCCCGCGGCGTGGGACAGGATGACGATGTAGATGGTGATCGTGAACGTGAACAGCGCGTACTCGAGCCTGAGCATCGCGTAACCCAGCGCCTGGAAGATCGTCAGAAGCGCCACGTTCGCCGCTATGTTCCCGTCCGAGAGGACCGCCAGGCCAGTCGCCGCGCCCAGTCCCGCGACCGTGCCTGCCGCGCGCATCCAGATCCGCTCGTAGGTCTCGGAGCGCGCCGGGCTCAAGAGAAAGAGGACCGTGAGGGGTATCCAGTATCCGTGGCGACCGAGGTGGACCACGTGATAGGCGGCCACGGCAACCGCCAACGAGCCGCCCGAGCGCAGCGCGTGCCGCAGGACCGGAGAGCGCAAGTTCAGGTTGACGCGAATCGCGCGCGCCGCCGCCCGGGCGCCGTCGATCGGGTGGGGCCGCTCGAGCGGGCCCTGGAACATCGCGACGACCAGGGAGAGGGTTGCTTGGACGAGGGCGCCGGCAGCTCCGAGCGCCAGGATCCGAGGCGTGTCGTGAACCTCGAGCGCGAGGCCCTGGGCGATCAGGAGCGCGAGGACACAGTTGATGGCAGCGATCGCGAGTCGCAGGGAGACGGCCCGGCACATCGCCCCGACCGCCGCGAACACCGCCATCGTCGGGACCGCGAGTGCGACCGAGTCGCCCGTCAGCGCACCCAGAGCGGCGGAGACGCCGATGACTGGAGCGACGCCCAGCTGCCACCAGAAACGGGTGCGGGCGGGCGCTTCGAACGCGACGAACCCCGTGAGCGAGGCACCGATCGTGATCGCACCCGTGGCCGGCGTGTGGAGCTCGAGCTCGACCAGGGCAGCGATCCCGACCGGGGCGGCGACCAGGAACCCGCGACGCAGCGCAGGGCCCACGGGACCGCGAAACCGCCAGCTGGTCGGAATCGGCCTGATGCGCGCAAGCTAATGCCTCTTCAGGCGCACCGGCGATTAGCTCGCCGGGGGCACGGACGACGAGCGTGACGGCTATGGGGGACTTGACCACCCTATGACGGGCTTAATTCCCCCAAAGCTGCGCGGTCCGAAGCTGGGGTACTTGCCAGGTGGCGGGATCGGAGTACCCTGACGGGCAGGACCTGCGCCTATGAACTCATCGCACGGACCCGAGATCAGCGCCTGGAGCGGCGGAATCTGCCTGCTGCTCGGCTTGGCGACGATCACGCACGGCGCCGAGCAGGCCGGCCTTCTCCTGATCGGAGGGGCCGTGCTGCTCTTCGTATGGGCGGCTTACCTCAGCCGCGCCGGCGGCTGAGACGGGGAGCGCTTAGAGCGGCTGGACGTTTACGGCCCGGGGGCCCTTCGGCCCCGCCTCGGAGTCGAACGAGACCTTGGCGCCCTCGGCCAGGGTCCGGAACCCCTCGGCGTTGATCGCGCTCTGGTGCACGAACAGGTCGCTTGAGCCGTCCTCGGGGGTGATGAAGCCGAACCCCTTCTCGTCGCTGAACCACTTCACTGTGCCGGTTGCCATCCGTTGTTCCTCCATCGGTTTTGTGCTGCGACCGCGGAGGCACGAGGCCAACAACGACGAGCGCTAACACGAATTCATTCGCCGGGGCGTCGCCCCGACCCAATCAACGCGCAGAACGGTAGCAAGCGCGGGTGACGGCGGGTGTACGGTGCGCCGGTGAGGGGACGCCTCCTCCTCGCGATCGCGCTCGGCCTGGCATCGACGGGCGCGTTTGCGATCGCCCCGGCGGCCGCGACCGCGACTCGAATCTCGGCCGCGCCGGGTCGCGACGAGATCCCCTTCGGGGCCTCTACCGACATCACCGGCGCGATCACCGGTCATCCCGGAAGCGACGGCGGCGTGGTTCTGGATCTCGAGGCGGATGCCTACCCGTACGGATCGTTCGTGAGGGCGGCATCACGCAACACCGCGGCGGACGGCTCGTACCGATTCCCGGTGAGCCCATCCCGGAACACTCGATACCGGGTCGCGCTCCGTTCGACGCCCGGGGTGCGGAGCGGCACGGCTTCGGTCACCGTTGACGAAGACGTCGCGAGCAGCGTCCGTTACCGGACCCCGGGACGCGCCACGATCGTCATCCGGAGCGAGCACCCGCCTGGGCTGGACTGGGGGGACCGACGAGTGCGCTGGTATCTCTCGCCGACCTCGCTCGCGAAGCTGCACCGTGTCGACGCGGGCCGCACCAGTACCCCGCGGCGCGGGGTGACCCGCATGGAGACGACCGTCCAGGTTCCTGCCGGGCGGTTTCGATTCGCCGCGTGCTTCCAGGCGCAGTCGCTCGGCGCCATGGGCCCTCGGGTCGCCCGGCCCCGCTGCGGCCGCCACCGTTTCGGCGGCGGCCGGAGGGCGCTCTATCAGGGAACCGGGAAGGGCCCGTTCGGCTATCCGCGCCGTTCGAGCATCGAGCGGGCACACCGCTACCTGAATGACCGCGCCGGACTCAAGTCGTTCGGTGTCGTGACGACGGAGGGGCGGCTATACGGCTCGAACCTGCATCGGCGCTTCGTGTCCGCGAGCGTGGTCAAGGCGATGCTGCTCGTCGCCTACTTGCGCATGCTCCACCGCGAGCATCGCGGCCTCGATTCCTCCAGCCGCTCGCTGCTTCATCCGATGATCCACGTCTCCGACAACGACGCGGCCACGAGGGTCTGGTCGATCGTCGGTGATCCGCGGCTTCGGCGACTGGCCAAGCGCGCGGGGATGAAGGACTTCTGGATCCAGGGGATCTGGGCCAACGCCATGATCAGCGCCGCAGACCAGGCGCGGTTCTTCTACGACATGAAGCGGCTCCTGCCGCGCGAGTTCCGTCGCTACGCCGACCACCTCCTGTCGCACATCACGAGCTCGCAGAGCTGGGGCATACCCGCCGTGGCCCGACCGCGCGGGTGGACGGTGTTCTTCAAGGGCGGCTGGCGGGGCACCGCCCGCGGCCAGCTCGTGCATCAGGCCGCGCGTCTCGAGCACTCGAGGGATCGGATGGCCATCGCCGTGCTCACCGACGGCGACCCATCGATGGGCTACGGCATCCAGTCCATCGAGGGGACCGCGGGCCGGCTCCTTCGCGGCCGGCCGTGACCGGCGCGTCTGTTATCCGGCTTCGGTCTGCGGCGCTCCAGACGCTTCGGCGATCTCATCAACCGCCTGCTGCTCAGCCTCGCTCACACGTTCCCCGCTCATACCCAGAAAGCCCTCGCGATGCGCCTCGGCGACGCGATTGGCGACGTTCATGAGGAAGCGCCGGTATTCATCGACCTCTTCCGGGGTCGCCTTCTCCTGGAGCAGGCTCACGGCGTCCCGGATGTGCTGCAGCAGGCTCGTGCGAAGGTCCTCGGCCGACTCAAATCGCGTTCGGTCGACCTCTGGCTTCTCCGAGGTGACGTCGTCCAGGAGCTGGCTCGCTCCGTGGTCCTTCCGCGCGTCGGTATAGGCCTTGGCCATCGAGAAGCTCTCGCGGATCGTGCCGCCGCGGTCGGCCTGGATGACGAGCATCCCCGCACTCGTGGGCGCCTCGCGAAGCAGCTTCCACTCCTCCTCGGTGTAGTCGGCCTTCCCGGTCATCCGCTCTCCTCTCGTAGTCGATTCGGCCCGTAGCTTCGCACGAGTGAAAGGGAGGTGGATCGTGGGTGAGGCGGCGCTTCACGTTGCGAGCGGGCGTGTTAACGGTCCGTAAGCAGGTTTAAGGGGGATCGCCCGGCTCGATCGGCGTGGGGCGCCCGCCGATCGCGTCGCGGATGCGGTCCTTGAGGCGGTCGATGCGGCGGTGCCCATAGCGGGCCTCGGAACGCGCCTGCTTCTCGGGCTTCCGCTCGCCGTAGAAGCGCTTGGCCCAGGGGGAGTTCGGCTTCGCCAGCCGAGCGGCGCCCCACCATGCGAAGGGTGCGATCGGAATCCCGAGCATCCCGTGAAAGAGACGGAACTTCGAGAAACAGATCAAGACCATTGCGAGCTCGAACACGATGAAGCCGATCCCGAGCGCGATGACGCCCGGGGAGGTCGTATCGAGGCTCGCGGAGAAGGCACCCGTCAGCACCAGCCCCACGAACGCGATCGCGATCACCGCCGCGTCCACGGATTGGCGCCCCTCATCGGACCAGTAGACGTCCTCCAGGTGCACCCAGAGGGCGAACTCGTCGAAGGTGAGGCCGGCCCCGATGCCGAACGCCACCGCCGCGATCTCGATCCAGGGGGACTGGGACTCATCGAGCGCGAATCCGAGCGTGCCGCCCATGAGCATCAGGACGATCCCGAAGACGAGGTGGTGGAGGTGGAGCCCGCCCTCCGTCGTCACGCTGCCCGGCCACCACGGAACCTTCGGGCTTCGCATCAGCCGGGCGCTCGTGCGGATGAACAGGAACGAGACGAGGAACGAGGCGAAGATCAACAGGACGCTCGTCCTGATCGCGCCTGAGCCCCCGGCGGTGCTGAGATCGATCTCGATCGCGCCCATCACCGCGGATCTTCGCACGAGCGTCCCGCGCGGGCAATTCCGGTTTCGCTCGGCCCGGCGGCCCGGAGTGCCCGCCCGCGTCGAGCAGTGCAAAATCCGCGCCCAGCGCAGGAAATGCACCTTTCGATGGAAGCGTCAGGTCAGGTCCGGGGCGAGGACAACGATCGCCGTCCCTTCCCGGGAGCCGGCGAATTCGTCGAGCGCGATTTCGCTCGCGTCGGGTCGACGCACGGCCCCAGAGACCGCCGACAGGAACTCCTCCGGGCCCGCGATGAAGTCGACCGCCGCGGTGGCGAAGTGCATGGGCACCACGAGTCCGGGATGTAGCTCATCAACCACCACCGCCGCCTCGCGTCCGCCGATCGTCGGTCCTCCCCCGACCGGGATGAACAGGATGTCGATCGGGCCGATCGCCTCGCGTTGCTCGGCTCGAAGCTCGCGCTGGCCGAAGTCGCCCATGTGACAGCAGCGAACGCCATCGAGGGCGAAGCGGAAGATGACATTCGCGCCGCGCTGGGTGCCCGCGCTCGGATCGTGCTCGGATGCCACGCCGACGACCTCGCCGATCGCGGAGTCGAACGTCCCGGCACGGGCCCGTAGGACCTCCGGCGCGCCGCCGACCGCGTCGGCCGCATCGTGGTCGAAGTGCTCGTGCGAGACGAGCACCAGGTCGGCGTCGACGTCGATCGGCCGATAGTCGAACCGAATCGAGGCTCCCTCGGGTGGCTGTCGATAGGGGTCCACGACCACCCGTTTCGACTCCCCAGTGAGCAGAAACGCCGAGTGTCCCAACCATCTGATGTGCATCCGTCGTCTCCTCCGGCTCCTGTAAACTTATTCTTACGTGAACGTAAGAATAGCTCAACGAGGACAGCGGGTCAGTCGGCTCGGCCGGTATCGACCGGGCGTCGACGCCGGTCACCGGAACTACAAGTGGTGGGCGCTCTCGTGCACGAGCCTGGGAATGCTGCTCGCGACGATCAACTCGGGCACGCTCATCATCGCGCTTCCGGATCTGGAGCGTTCGCTTGGGACCAGCCTGCTCGAGCTCGTCTGGGTGATCCTCGCCTACATGATCGCCTCGACCGTCCTGGTCCTCACCGCGGGACGGCTCTCCGACCTCTTCGGCCGCAAGCACGCCTACGTCGGCGGCTTCGTTGTCTTCTCCCTCGCATCGCTGGGAGCGGGGTTCTCGGCCAACGCGACGGAGCTCATCGTCTGGCGGATCGTCCAGGGGATGGGAGGCGCCTTCCTCTTCGCGAACGCCGCGGCGCTGGTGACCGACGCGTTCCCCAGGGAGGAGCTCGGCCTCGCGATGGGCACGAACACGATGGTGGCCGCGATCGGCCTCGTCCTGGGCCCCGTCCTGGGCGGAGCGCTCGTCGCCATCTCGTGGCACTGGGTCTTCTGGTTCAACGTCCCGCTCGGCCTCGCCGGAGCGGTGTGGGGAGCGCTCATCCTCAGGGAGCTCGCGAGGACGGATCCGGAGCGTGGCCTCGACCTGCTCGGGACGACGGTCTTCGTCGCGGGGCTCACCGGGCTCGTGTACGGCATCTCCAAGGGCGGCATCTCGGGATGGAACGAGCCGGTGGTGATCTGGTCGCTCGTCGCTTCGGCCGTGCTGCTACCCGCCTTCGTGCTGATCGAGCTCCGGGGCCGCGCGCCGATGCTGGACCTGACGATCTTCCACAACCGCATGTTCTCGGCGGCAACCGCCGCCGCCTTCATCAACGGGCTGTCGCGATTCGCGCTCCTGTTCGTGTTCGTCTTCTATTTCCAGGGCGTCAAGGGCGACGACCCGATCATCGCCGGCATCAAGATCACCCCGATGGCGATCGGGATGCTCATCGCGTCGCCGCTCGCCGGGATCTGGGCCGACCGACATGGGTCGCGAGCCCTCGCGGCCCTGGGCATGGTGGTGAGCGGCATCGCGCTGGCCTTGATGACCACGCTTCAGGCGTCGAGCCCCTACTGGCAGAGCACGCTGTGGCTCCTCCTCGTGGGGATCGGGTCGGGCATGTTCAACTCCCCGAACACGGCCGCGATGATGGGGACCGTGCCCCAGCACCGGCGCGGCGTTGCGGCCGGCGCACGGACGATGCTCCAGAACACGGGCGCCGTGATTTCGATCGCATTCGTGCTGGCCATCGTGACCGCCGCCGTGCCGGAGGATGTCCTGTTCAAGATCTTTTCGGGGCTGGCGAGCGGGCTGTCGAGCGCGAAGCTCGATCCCTTCATCCACAACATGCACACGGCCCTGTGGGTCCTGGCGCTGACGTCGTTCGTCGGCGCGGTCGTCTCGCTTCTTCGGCCGCGTCACTCCGAGGCGGCCGGCACCGCGCAATCGCGGCCGGCAGGTCCCGCGACTGCGCAGGAGCCCGCCTGATGGCCGAACGGCCGCCCGACGTGCTTCGCATCGGCGACGTCGCGCGCCTCACCGGGACCACGCCGCGGACCATCCGCTACTACGAGGAGCTCGGGATTCTCCCTGGCGCGCGTGGCAGGAAGAGCGGCTCGCACCGGACCTATCGCGAGGAGGACGTCGACCGCCTCCAGGAGGCGCTCAGGCTCAAGGATCTCCTCGGCCTTTCGCTCGAGGAACTCCGGGAGCTGATGGCCGCCGAGGAGGCACGGGCCGCGCTTCGGCGCGAATGGCGGAGCGGGGTCGAGGACCCTGTGCGCCGGCGCCAGATCCTGAACGAGTCGCTCGCGCACATCGACCGCCAGCTCGCGCTCGTGCGTCATCGGCGCGATGCGATCGCGAGGCTGGAGGAAGAGCTCACGACCAGGCGGCGCCGGGTTCGCGACCGCCTGCGCAGCCTCGCGGAGGAGACGGCGGACGCACGTTCGTAAGCTAAAACCCGCGTGAATAGCACCTGCCAGTGCCGGCGCCCTACGGCGTCGGCCCACGCATCTTCATGAACGGCACATGCCAGTGCCGGCGCCGTACGGCACCGGCCCACCGCGTCCGCGTGAACGGCACCTATTACCGGCGACGCGTATGAGCGGAGCCCAGACGGTCCGCTGGTGGTCCGTTCGCCGCGCGCAGAGCCGCAAGCCCGCCACGTATGTGTGTCCGTTCTGCGGTGGGGCGCTCCCGGCCTTCAGCGAGCACATGCTTGTGATCCCGGAGGGGGACGCGGGGCGACGCCGGCACGCGCACACGCAATGCGCGGTCGCGGCGCGCAAGGCGGGAAGGCTGCCCTCGCGGGACGAGTGGCTGAAGAGCGTCGACGCGAAGGCCGAGGCCGCGCGCAGCTCGAACGGCAGCCCGGGTGGCGAGGAGGCGGGGGAGACCAACGGCTTCGCGATCGCATCCCTCTTCGTCGGAATCATCTGGCTCTTCGGCATCGGCTCGATCGCGGCGATCGCGCTCGGCTACCTGGGCATGAAGCAGATCGAGGCCTCCGCGGGCCACCAGAGCGGCCGGGCCATCGCGATCGCCGGGATAGTCATCGGCGTGGTGGGCCTCGCCAGCATGGGGATCCTGATCGGGTTCCTGATCTCCTCCCACCACAACACCCCGCTGGTCCCCGGGCCAAACTCTTGAGGGGGAGCGTCCGGAGCGCCCGCGAAGATTGACGGTGGCGAATCGGGGCATTGGAACGAGGTCGATGCTGGACGTCGAAGCAAGTACGGACGCATCCACAGCCATTCGGGCGCTCGTCGCACGGTTCGACGCCGACGTCATCGACGTGCCGGGCGGATCGGCGCGCATCCGGTTGCAGTCGGGCGGAGAGTCGTGGGACGTCATCGTCGCCGGCCGGTCCGCGGAGCTGGGTCCCGCGGAGCAACGGCTCGCCGCGGACTGCCTGCTGCACGCCGACGTCGACACCTGGCGCGAGATCGCCGGCGACGTCCGCGGTGGGATGACGGCGTTTCGGCGCGGACGGCTGAAGGTGCGGAGAAACCTTCACCTCGGGGTCGGATTCCTGGCGGCCACGAGCGGCATGACGGATCCTGCGCGGCTGCGCTTCGACTCGGTGCGGACGAGGAAGATGACGCTGTCGACCCTCAGCGCCGGGACCGGCGATCCACTCATCTGCGTCCACGGGCTCGGCGGCACAAAGGCCTCGTTCCTGCCCACGGTCGCCGCGCTCGCGGATGGCTATCGCGTGATCGCGCTCGATCTGCCGGGCTTCGGGGAATCCGACAAGCCCATCGCCGCGGCGTACGACGCACCGTACTTCGCGAAGGCGGTCGCGGCGCTCATGGACGAGCTGGGGATCGAGTCCGCCCACATCGCGGGCAACAGCCTCGGCGGCCGGGTCAGCATCGAGCTTGGGCTCCTGCATCCGGAGCGGGTGCGGAAACTCGTGCTGCTCAGTCCGGCGCTCGCCTGGCTCCGCGAGCGGCGCCTGAAGTGGCTGCTCCAGCTTCCCCTCCCACGGCTGGGTTTGATCCAGCCCACTCCGCGGTGGGTTGCCGAGCCGATCGTGAGGAGGCTCATCCCCGGCGCTGATCGTGGCTGGGTCGCCTCCGGGGTCGACGAGTTCCTCCGCACCTATCTCACGGCTCGCGGCCGGACCGCCTTCTACGAGGCCGCCCGGAACATCTACCTCGACGAGCCGGACGGCCAGGACGGGTTCTGGACCCGGCTGGGCGGCCTCGAGTGCGACACGATGTTCATCTGGGGTCGCAGCGACACCCTGGTCCCGATCGCCTTCATGAAGCACGTCGAGCGAACGCTGCCCCGGGCGCGGCATGTCGAGCTCGATTGCGGTCACGTGCCGCAGCTCGAGCGGCCGCTAGAGACGCACGCCGCCATCCGGGAGTTCCTGCCGGCGGGATAGATTCCCCGCATCGAGCGGGAGCCCCGGACGATCGCCGACTTCGAGGAGCGCGCCGCCGCGGTTCTGGAAGAGGGGCCGTACGGCTACTACGCCGGCGGTGCGGGCGACGAGCTGACCCTGAACGACAACGTCCAGGCCTGGCGGCGGATCGCGATCCGTCCTCGCGTCCTCGTCGACGTGTCCGAGCGCGACACCGGGACCATGCTGCTCGGACGCCGCCGCCCCCACCCGATCCTCGTCGCCCCGACCGCCTACCATCGCCTGGCCCATCCGGAGGGAGAGGAGGGGACGGCCCGCGGCGCCGCGGCGGCGGAGGCGATCTTCTGCCTCTCGTCGCTCGCGACGGCGGCCCCCGCGGAGGTAGCCGCCGCGTCTCCGGACGGCGCGCGATGGTTCCAGCTCTACGTCTTCAAGGACCGGGCGGTCTCGCGAGGGCTCCTCGACGCCGCGATCGAAAACGGATACGAGGCGATCGTCATCACCGTGGACCTACCGGTACTCGGGGTCCGCGAGCGGGACGTGCGGAGCCAGTACGTCGTTCCTGACGCCCTGATCAGCAGGGGGGCGATGCGGGAGCACGGTTCACTCAGCCTGCTTCAGATCGGCGATCTCATCGATGCGACGCTGACGTGGGCCGACGTCGAGGAGTTCGCCTCGAGCTGCGCCCTGCCGGTCTTCGTAAAAGGTGTCTTGACCCGGGAGGACGCCCGGCTCGCGGCGGAGCACGGCGCCGCTGGTGTCGTGGTCTCGAACCATGGCGGGCGGCAGCTCGACACGGTTCCCGCCGGGGCCGAGGCGCTCCCGGCGATCGCCGAGGAGGTCGGCGATCGGCTGGATGTGATCGTCGATGGGGGCATCCGGCGCGGCACCGACGTGCTGAAGGCGCTCGCGCTCGGCGCGCGCGCTGTGATGGTGGGGCGCCCGGTCATCTGGGGCCTCGCCGTTGACGGCACGAGTGGGGTGCGCGCGGTCCTCGAGCTCCTTCGGGCCGAGTTCGACGTCGCTCTCGCGCTCGCGGGGGTGCCCCGCGCTTCGGCCTTGAGCCCAGCGTCAGTCGAGATACGAGCCAGCAGCTAGACCGAACCGGCTAGCGCGCTAGACCTTCTGGACGTTGCTGGCGCGGGGGCCTTTGTCGCTCGCCTCGGTCTCGTAGGAGACCTTGGCGCCTTCGTCCAGCGAGCGATACCCGTCGCCGACGATCGCGCTGTGGTGCACGAAGACGTCCTGCGACCCGTCGTCGGGTGTGATGAACCCGAAACCCTTCTCGTCGCTGAACCATTTGACGGTTCCGGTCGGCATGTCAGCGCGGCACCGTAGCAGTCGGCGCGCATCGGTGCAGTCGTGCCCCGCGGATCGCCGGCGACTCAGCGGATGAGGTCGAGGACGGCGCGCTCGATTCGCTCGCGTTCCGCGAACCGGCTCGGCTCGGCGCCGTTGATCTCGCGGTCGAGAACGCGGTGGATCGTCTCTCCGGAGTCGAACCGGTCGATCACCCTGGGGTCGATGTAGGCGCTTCGGCACACGGACGGGGTATTCGAGAGATAACCGGCCACGTCCTTGACCGCCTCGTTGACCGCCCGGCGCCGTGCCGTCTTACTGAGCTCGTCCGGAGGGCGCCCGGCGAGCGCGACGGCGGCGAGGACGGTGGCGTTCCAGGTCCGAAAGTCCTTGGCGCTGAAGTCCTGCCCCGCGAGCTCCTTCAGATGCTCGTTGATGTCGTCCGAGCGCACATCCCGCCACGTCCGGCCTTCGCGATACGCGAAGAGATCGGCGCCACCCCCGCGCCGGGCCTTCATGGCCTTGAGCGTGGGCAGCACGCCGCGGTCCGCGACCACCTGCACATGGCGCTTCGATCCCTTGGCGCGGTAGTCGAAGACGGCTTGTCCGCGCTCGATCCGCAGCTGCCGCTTCTTCAAGGTCGCCAGGCCGTAGGTCTCGTTCTCCGCGGCGTATCGCTCCGAGCCGATCCGGAAGAACCCGAGGTCGAGAAGCCGGACCGCACACGCAAGGACCCGCTCCCGCACCAGGCCGCGGCGCCGCAGGTCCTTTTCGATGCGTTCGCGCAGTCCCGGCAGCGCCTCGGCGAATTCCTCCATCTCCCTGAACTTCTGGCGATCGCGATGCTCGCGCCAGGCGTCGTGGTAGAGGTACTGCTTGCGGCTGGCGTCGTCGTACCCCGTCGCCTGGATGTGACCCCGAGGGTCCGGGCAGATCCACACGTCCGTCCAGGCCGGTGGGATCGCGAGGCTGCGGATCCGGTCCCGGACGTCGGCGTCCTCGATCGAGTCGCCGGTCTCGTCCAGGTATGTGAACCCGCGGCCGCGGCGGACCCGTCTGATGCCCGGCGCGGAGCAATCGACCCTTCTCAACCGCATGGTGGATACGCGATACCCGCCCTCCGACGGGGCAATCCAGGGTCACCGTGGCCCTGCGGCGCTATCCCGGGCCCTTGAACTCCTCCGCCTCACGAGGCAGGGTCGGGAGCCCCTTCTGGGTCCACCCCTTCATGCCGCGCTTGATCGTTGCGGCCTGAAAGCCCCGCTCGCGCAGGTCGTCCGCCAGCACTCCGCTGCGCTTGCCGTCGGCGCACACCACCACGACCGGCCGATCCTCGTCCAGGGATTCGACGGCGCTCTCGATGTCGTCGTCGGCGCGAACGGCGCCGGCGATGCGGGCCTCCACCCAGTCATCGTCACCGCGCAGGTCCAGGAGTTGGGCTCCCTCGCTCGCGATCACCTCGCGGGCGCGCTTGGGCTCGAGCTCCTCCTCATTCAGCTCGGATGCCATCGGGGGCCTGGCTACCCGTGACGCGGGCGGAAAAACCGCGTCGGCGGGCGTTTAGTGTGAGGGGGTGCGAGGCCACGGTGCCCCGGCCCCGCCGGGGACGACGAGTCCCCGGCGTTTCCGACCCACGCTTCACTACGAGCTGATCGTGTGCGGGATGGCCGGGCACGAGCTGGTCGGGACGGATGCCGCCGAGGTCGGGCAATCCGATCGGCTGGTGGTCCGGGAGTGGGGGGGCCTGCGCTGGTACCGGTGCGTGCGGTGTGACAGCTGGCTGCCGCTCGACCCGCCGAGCGACCCCTCACGACGCCACGTGCCCCCGCGCCAGGAGGTGGAGTTACCGCTGCGCGGAAAGGCGCTGCGGGACAAGATCGTGCTGCGGGTGATCGCGGTCGACCGCGCCCTGCACTTCGTGATCCTGGCGGCGCTCGCGGTGGCCATCTTCCTGCTCGCCTCGCACGAGCAGCAGCTCCGCGCGGACTTCTACCGGGTCATGACCGACATCCAGGGCGGGGTGGGGGGTGGTCCGCTGCAGTCGAACCACCACGGCCTAGTGGGCAGGCTGGACGAGCTCTTCTCACTGAGCAGGGGAACGCTTCACCTCGTCGGCGCCGGGCTGGCCGCGCTGGCGGTGATCGAGGCTGTCGAGGCGGTCGGCCTCTGGTACCAGAAGCGCTGGGCGGAGTACCTGACCTTCATCGTGACGGCGCTTCTCATCCCGCTCGAGGTGTACGAGCTCACGGCCTATGTTTCGTGGTTCAAGGTCACGGCGCTGATCGTGAACCTGGCGATCGTGATCTATCTCCTGGTCGCCAAGCGGCTCTTCGGGCTGCGCGGCGGCTATGCGAGGGAGCTGGCCGAGCGCGAGCGCGACACGGGGTGGGAGGCGCTCGAGCGGAGCACGCCGGTGGCCCCGCCCTCAGCGCCGGCTTAGGTCGAGCGCCCGCGCGAGCGCGTGTCGCCCGTCGCTCAACACCGGTTCTCCGTGCGAGACGAGCACCATCTCGATCGGCAGATCGAGCAGCGGCCGCATCCGCGTGGCCACCTCGGCGAGAGAGGGCCGTGTATCGCGCGGCAGATAGGTGAGCCACGACTCGGGACACAAGCGCAGTCCCCCAGCCGGCGCCCCCATCACCCGGTCGCCCGGAACCAGAGCCCGATGCTCGGCGAGCCAGAACATCGTCTCGCCGGCACCGCTGATCGGTTTCGGCTCGATGCCACCGGGCAGCCTGGCTCGCGCGCGGGAGGTCCGCGCGCCGTAACGCCGCGCCAGTTCGTCGCGGTCACGTCGGTGCCACTTGATCGTGGTGACGATCGAGACCGGCAGGTCACGATTCCCGATATGGCGGTCGAGACCGCCCAAGAACCGGTCGTCGCCCTCGGGCAGCAGCGGGTCGACCAGGACGGTGGACGCCGGCGCGTCGTACAGGATGCACCCCACCTCCCGCGGCCAGTCCGACGGGCTGTCGGGCGGGGCGTCGGGAAGCCACGCCGGGTGCGCCGCCGTCCAGCGCCAGAGTCCGGGTCTGATCCGCCGAAGCTCGCTCACGGGCCGAGCCTACGGCTCTCACCATCCCCGCGAAGTTGTCGGATTCATCGACGAATCCCGCAAGCGCGGGGGCTGCATGGAACGATGTGACATCGTTTGATGTAAGCTTTTGAGTGCCCCCGAACGAAAGCCACATGGAAGCTCAAACCGCAGCCGATGCAGTTGCGCAGGCGACCGGAGCCGCGAATGGCGCCGGCGGCGCCGAGCCGGAATTCAGCCTCGAGCTGAATCAGGACCAGAGTGATATCCGGGAGTGGGTCCACGGCTTTGCGGAGGGAGTCGTGCGGCCCGCGGCCCACGAGTGGGACGAGCGCGAGGAGACGCCGTGGCCAGTGATTCAGGAGGCGGCCAAGATCGGCCTCTACGGGTACGAGGGATTGGCTCAGTTCTGGATGGATCAGACCGGCCTGACCATGCCCATCGTCAACGAGGAGCTCTTCTGGGGGGATGCGGGGATCGGGATGTCGATCATGGGCACCACGCTCGCCGTCGCAGCGATCTACTCGTCCGGAACGCCGGAGCAGCTCGCGGAATGGGTACCGCAGTGCTTCGGGACCGTGGACGAGCCACAGGTCGGGGCGTTCTGCTCATCGGAGCCGGATGCCGGCTCCGACGTCTCCGCGATCCGCACCGCGGCCCGGTACGACGCCGCCAAGGACGAGTGGGTCCTGAACGGACAGAAGGCGTGGGCGACGAACGGCGGGATCGCCGCGGTTCACGTCGTGATCGCAAGCGTCGACAGAGAATTGGGAGCCCGGGGGCACGCCGCGTTCGTCGTCCCGCCGGGCACGACGGGAATCGAGCAGGGCGCGAAGGTGAAGAAGCACGGCCTCCGCGCGTCGCACACCGCCGATGTCCACCTGGATGACTGCCGGGTGCCCGCGCCGTGCCTCCTCGGCGGCAAGGAGCGCCTGGACGAGCGCCTGGCGCGTGCGCGCGATGGCACTAGCTCGCGCGGACAGGCCGCCATGAAGACGTTCGAGGTCTCCCGCCCCACGGTCGGATCGCAGGCGGTGGGCATCGCGCGTGCCGCATACGAGTACGCGCTCGACTACGCGAAGCAGCGCGAGCAGTTCGGCCGGCCGATCGTCGAAAACCAGGCGGTCGCATTCGCGCTCGCGGACATGAAGATGGAGATCGACGCCGCGAGGCTGCTCGTGTGGCGGGCGGCGTGGATGGGCCGGACCGGCAAGGACTTCAACGCGGCCGAGGGCTCGATGTCCAAGCTGAAGGCCGGTGAGGTGGCGGTCTGGGTCACCGAGCGTGCGATCCAGATCCTGGGCGGCAACGGCTACACCCGGGAGTACCCCGTCGAGCGGATGCACCGCGACGCGAAGATCTACACGATCTTCGAGGGAACGTCCGAGATCCAGCGACTGGTCATCTCGCGCGCGATCTCGGGCGCGCGAATTCGTTAGCGCCGGACGTCACGCACATCGAGCGTGCATTCGTGGGTGCCGTCACCGCTGACGGCACACTCGGCGCTCTCCGTCAGGCGGGTATGTGATCGCGCGCGAGCGATGCGAGGTGGCGCACGCCGTACTCCTCGGCGGCGGTGGCCGCGGCCTCGAGAGCCTCGCGGCTCTCCTCGGGGTTGGAGTCGCGCAACAGCCTGCCGCGCAGGTACT
>DATAOX010000095.1:0-6899 GCA_036265555.1 Solirubrobacterales bacterium | reverse complement strand
TTGTTATCGGACGGGGCGGTATTCACCGCCGAGGAACAGGAGCGGTTGGCCCTCGCCCGTCTCGATCTCCGTCACGTGTCCCGTGACGATCACGTGGTCGCCACCCTCGTGAGCGGCGCTCAACTCACACGCGGCCCAGATCACCGCGTCCGTGATCCTGGGCGCCCCGGCGCGTTCCGACCACCCGACTCCGTTCCACTTCTCCGGATGCGGGTCCTTGGTGCTGAAGCGGCGGGCGATGTGCGCCTGGTCGCCGGCGAGCACGTTGATCCCGAACCGACCGGCGTGCTCGACCGCGACGAGCGTCCGGGAACCGAGATCGAGGGCCGCCAGCATCATCGGCGGCTCGAGCGAGAGCGACGCGACCGCATTCGCCGTCGCCCCGGCGGGACCGGCCGGACCGATGGCGGTGACGACGGTGACGCCCGTCGGGAAGCGGGACATGGCCTGCCGAAGCGCATCCGGGCGGATGCGCGTCATCGGCTGACGGGCGTCACGGGCAGGAAGCGCACGAAAGTCGGAAGTATGATGCCGCGCGCGTGAGGCCGGTCAGAGAGTCCATCTTGGTCACAGTGGCGGTCGCGGCGGCCATCGGGCTCAGTGCCTGTGGCAGCGAGGGGATCTCGGTGTCAAAGGACGACTCGGCCTATCGAGGCGCCGTGCTGTTCTCGCAGCGGTGCGCGGGGTGCCACACGCTGAGCGCGGCCGGGACGCAGGGGTCCGCGAACCGGAACGTGCGCGTGCAGGGACCGAACCTGGACCAGCGCAAGGAATCCCGGTCGGACGTGCTGTTCGCGATCCGCAACGGCGGGTTCTCAGGCGGGATCATGCCCGCCAACATCGTCACCGGCCGCCAGGCCACCCAGGTCGCGCACTTCGTCTCGGAGTACGCGGGGCAGGAAGCGAACTAGGTAGGCGGGCGGGCGGGCGAAGCACCGGCGATGCTCGACCTCCGGAGCATCCGCGAGGATCCCGAGCCGGCGCGCGCTGCGCTCCGCCGACGGGGCGCGGCGGACGCGCTCGACGATGTGCTGCGTTTGGACGAGCGCCGGCGCGAGCTCCTCCCGGGGCTGGAGGAGGGCCGCGCGCGCCGCAACCGCGTCTCGGATGAGATCGCGCAGCTGAAGCGCGAGCGCGGGAACGCCGACGAGCTGATCGCCGAGATGCGCGAGCTCGGTGGGGTCCTCAAGGAACGAGAGGCGGAGCTCGCGCGGATCGAGGCCGAGCGCGACCAGCTCGCGGCCACCCTGCCGAATCTGCCCGATTCCGAGGCGCCCGACGGCGATACCGAGGAGGACGCGGTCACCCTTCGAGAGGTCGGAGAGCGACCCGAATTCGACTTCGAGGTCCGGGACCACGTGGACCTCGGCGTCGCCCATGGGTGGATCGAGATGGAGAAGGCGAGCGAGGTCTCGGGCTCTCGGTTCGCCTATCTGCTCGGCGACCTCGTCACGGTCCAGATGGCGCTGCTCCAACTCGTCCTGGATCTGCTTCGCGACGAGGGGATGACCCCGGTCGTGCCGCCGGTCCTCGTGCGGGAGTGGCCGCTGGTGGGCACGGGGTTCTTCCCCGGGGAGCGAGAGATGATCTACGAGGTTCCCAGGGACGAGCTGTTCCTCGTCGGCACGTCCGAGGTCTCACTCGCCGCCCTGCATGCCGGTGAGATCATGGCCGCGGAGGATCTTCCCCGGCGCTACGCGGGATATTCGACGTGCTTCCGCCGCGAGGCGGGAGCGGCGGGACGGGACACGCGGGGCATCTTCCGCGTGCACCAGTTCGACAAGGTGGAGATGTTCTCGTTCGTCGAGCCCTCGGAGTCACGCGCCGAGCACGACCGGCTGCTCGCGGTCCAGGAGCGGATCCTCCGGATGCTCGAGATCCCATACCGCGTCGTGGACATCGCGGCCGGTGACCTCGGCCCGTCAGCGTCGAGGAAGTTCGACTGCGAGGCCTGGATCCCGAGCCAGGATCGTTATCGGGAGGTGACCTCGTGCTCGAACACGACGGACTACCAGGCCCGGCGCCTGGATTGCCGCTACCGCCCCGAGCCCGTGGCCCAGCCGGTGCCGGCCCACACGCTGAACGGGACGGCGCTCGCCGTCGGGCGGACGCTGATCGCCCTGATCGAGAACGGCCAGCGCCCGGACGGATCGGTCCGGCTGCCCGCCCCGCTCGTGGGGGCGGGCGTCCCGGAAGTCATCGGCGCCGCCTAGGTCCGCCGCGGCGGATCAGTCCCCGTCGCGATCGAGCTCGAGCGCGCAGGAGTTGATGCAGTAGCGGAGCCCGGTGGGGTTCGGCCCGTCGTCGAACACGTGGCCGAGGTGGCCGCCGCAGCGTGCGCACACGACCTCCGTCCGGCGCATGAACAGGCTGTTGTCGGGCCGGGTCTCGACGCGGTCGTCCGCCATCGGGTCCCAGAAGCTCGGCCAGCCGGTACCCGAATCGAACTTGGTGTCGGAGCCGAAGAGCTCCTGCCCGCACCCGGCGCAGCGATAGACACCGTCGCCCTTCTCATCCCAGTAGGTACCGGTGAAAGCGCGCTCCGTGCCCTTGTTGCGAAGGACCTCGTACTGCTCCGGGGTCAACTCGGCCCGCCAGTCGGCGTCCGACTTCTGAACCTTCTCAACCTTCTCCATCTCGTTTCCTCGCTCGGTCTGAGTTGTCATCCGTGAGGTTAGTCGCCCTTCCGCGCCCGACGTTACGTTTGGCCGAATACGCACGGGCCCCCGGGCTCGAGAGTGGACTTAGTGCCACCCAGCAACACAAAGTCGACTTTCGACCGGCGCGGGGCCGGGGATCGCCCGACCCACCGCGCGCCCTCCCTCGCTGCCCTGATTGCGCCGGGGTTGTGATCGCGTGGGGTGTTTCCACGCGACGGTGAGGGGAACCCGCGACGTATGGCTACGAAGATTCAACGAGTACGCAAGATCGGTGGCATCGTGATCGGTGCGGTCAAGGGGATCTTCCGGACCGGGCGCGCGTGGGGAACGGCCCGATCGCGCGCGGCGCAGGTCCAGCAGGTCCAGCGTTCGGCGCCGAAGGTCTCGATCGGAGCGGCCGCCGTGGTCGGCGCGGCCGGGGGCGCTACGGGCGCCTACTTCCTGGACCCGCAGCAGGGCAAGCGTCGCCGCCACGTCGCGTTCGACCGCCTGATGGCGCTCGCGCGCCGCGGCAACGCCGAGGGCCGGCGGAAGGCCCAGTATGCGGCGGGCGTCGCGAAGGGCGCGGCGGCCGAGGCCGCCGGCGCCGGGGATGGAACCGAGTCGCTCCCGGATCCCGCCCTCGCGACAAGGTCCGGACCGAGATCTTCCGTGGTGAGGACGCGCCCAAGGGAGACGTCAACGTGAATGCGGAGAACGGTGTCGTCTACCTGCGCGGCGAGGTGGACCCTCCAGCGGAGAGGGACCGGCTCGAGACGAGCGCGCGCCAGGTCAAGGGTGTGCGGAACGTCGTCAACATGCTTCACGGTCCGGGGGAGCCCGCGCCGGCGAAGGAGGCCGCAGCCGCCAGCCGGTAGGGCTGACGCGCCCGGCCATGGCCGGGCGCTCGCACGCGGCGGACGCATACGATCCGCGCGTGCCCGTCCCGGAGGCTCCAACGAGGGATCCAGGTCAGCCGCCGGAGGCGCCGGAGTAGATGGCGGGTGCCTTCTTCGCCGCCGACGGCGGTCGCTACATCCCCACGGAGCTCACCCGCGGGCCCTGGGATGCGGGCTCGCAGCACGCGGGTCCGCCGGCGGCCCTCATCGGCCGGGAGATCGCCGGCCTCGGCCGCGGGGCCGAGCGTGAGCTCGGACGCATCACGTACGAGATCCTGCGTCCCGTTCCCATCGCCCCCCTGACCGTCGACGCCAGGGTGGTGCGGCCCGGTCGCGCCGTTGAGCTGGTCGAGGCGAGCCTCTCCGATTCCGACGGCGAGGTGATTCGCGCCCGGGCCTGGCTGCTACGGCGCGGCGAGGTCGACATCCCCTCGGGCCTGTCGAGCGAGGATGGGCCGGGAACCCTCGGCACGTCGCCGTCGACGCTGCGGCCGGGTTTCGCTCCCCCGGGGCCCGATGAGGCCGAGCCGGGCCGCTTTTTCGACACGGGCCAGGACGTGGGGTACCACACGGCGATGGACTACCGCTTCGTGCGCGGGGGGTTCACCGAACCCGGACCGGCGGTGGCCTGGATGCGGATGCGTGTGCGGCTGGTGGACGATGAGGAGCCAACGCCGCTGGAGCGCGTTCTCGTGGCCGCCGACTCCGGCAACGGAGTGAGCTCGACCCTCGACTGGAGCCGGTTCATGTTCATCAACGTCGATCTCTCCGTGCACCTTCATCGCCCGATGACCGGGGAGTGGGTGTGCCTCGATGCGATCACGATTCCGGAGCGCAGCGGCATCGGGATCGCGGATACCGCGCTCTATGACGAGCGGGGCCCGATCGGGCGGGCGGATCAGACGCTGCTCGTCGATGCGCGGCGCTGACCCATCATGACCGCGTCAAAACGCCAAGGCGAGTCGAAGCCCATCGTCCTGGTCTGCCGCCGGCTGCTTCCCGCAGGCAGGGAGCGGCTCGAGGCGCGCTGCGAGATCCGGGACGGCGGCCTCGAGGCCAGCCGGGAGGACCTGCTCGCCCTGGCTCCTGGCGCCGCCGCGATCGTGGCCGACCCGACCGTGCCGGTGGAGGAGGAACTGCTGGACGCGGCGGGGGAGCGGCTTCGAGTCGTCGCGAACTACGCGGTGGGCTATGACAACGTCGACCTGGACGCCTGCCGCACGCGAGGGGTCGCCGTCACGAACACACCGGGCGTCCTCACCAACGCGACCGCCGAGCTGGCGCTGGCGCTTACGCTCGCCGCAGCCCGGCGGATGAGCGAGGCCGAGGCCGCGCTCCGCAATGGGCGGTGGGCGGGCTGGGACCCGGGCGATCTCCTGGGCCTCGAGCTGTCGGGCGCGACCTTCGGGGTGGTCGGCATGGGGCGGATCGGCAGGCGGTACGCCGAGCTCGTCGCCCCGCTCGCGGGCGCCATCATCTATACGAGCCGGTCGCCAAAGCGCGACGTCGAGCGCGATCTGGGAGCGAGCCGCGTGACCACCGAGGAGCTCCTCGCACGGGCCGACGTCATCAGCCTTCATGTCCCGGCCTCCCCGGAGACGGTGGGCCTGATCGGAGCGAACGAGCTCGAGGCCATGCGCCCGCACGCGATCCTGGTCAACACCGCGCGCGGACCGCTGGTCGACGCGGCCGCTCTGGCCCGGGCGCTTCGTGACGGCGTCGTGGGCGGCGCCGGCCTGGATGTCTACGAGAACGAGCCCCATGTTCCGGCGGAGCTTCGCGCCGCTCCCCGGTGCGTGCTGTTGCCCCACATCGGCTCGGCGACGACCCGCGCCCGCGACGCGATGGCCGTCCTGGTCGCCGACAACGTGCTCGCGGTCCTCGACGGGGCCGAGCCGCCCAATCGGGTCGTCTAGACGAGCCGCGGAGATTCCCGGTTGCATTCAGCCGCGTCTGCTACCCTGCCCGGCCGCTTGTACACTAAACTAATCGAGAAAGGCAGAAACTCTTTGATGGGTACCCGTTTCTCAAGACCCGTCAGCCGTCCGTTCGGGCGCGCGGACGGGAGGCATGGAAGGCTCCGGGCCGCCGCGCGGATCGCGTTGGCGGCGATGGTCGCGCTCGGGATCGGCGTCGCCGCCGCCGCGTGCGGCGGCTCCTCGTCGACCACCAGCGGCGGCTCCAGCTCCAGCGGCTCCAGCTCCAGCGGCGGCCCGATCGACATCGTCGCCTACTCGACGCCGGAGACGGTCTACAAGGACGGGCTCATCCCGGCCTTCGAGAAGACCTCGGAGGGCCAGGGCGCCGACTTCTCGACGTCGTTCGGCCCCTCGGGCGACCAGTCCCGCGCGGTGGAGTCGGGTCAGAAGGCGTCCGTCGTCCACTTCTCGATCCAGCCGGACATGCAGCGGCTGGTCGACGCCGGAAAGGTCGACTCCAATTGGGACCAGAATTCCTACAACGGGTTCGTTCAGGACTCCGTCGTGGTGTTCGTGGTACGCAAGGGCAACCCGGACAACATCCAGAACTGGGATGACCTAGTGAAGCCCGGGGTCGAGGTCCTGACGCCGAACCCGTTCAGCTCCGGCGGCGCCCGCTGGAACCTGATGGCGGCTTACGGCGCTCAGCTCGAGGAGGGCAAGTCCGACGCCCAGGCGCAGGACTACCTGAAGCAGCTCCTGGGGAATACCGTCCTCCAGGCGCCCGCCGCCAGCGACTCGATGACCGCGTTCACGCAGGGCAAGGGCGACGTCGCGCTCGCGTACGAGAACGAGGCCATCGCGGCCCAGAAGGCCGGCGAGGACGTCGACTACGTCATCCCCGACGACACGATCCTGATCCAGACGCCGATCGCGACCACCACGGACGCATCGACCCAGGCTCAGGACTTCGTCAAGTGGCTGTACACGCCCGAGGCCCAGCAGATCTGGGCCGACAACGGCTACCGCCCGGTCGTCAAGTCCGTGCTCGACAAGAACAAGAAGGAGTTCCCGAACCCACCCGGGCTGTTCACGATCGACAAGCTCGGTGGCTGGGACCAGGTGACGACCAAGTTCTTCGACGAGACGAACGGCATCGTCACGCAGCTCGAGCAAGGCCTGGGGGTGTCCACGAGCGGATGAATTCCGCAGCTACCGGCGCCCCCAGCGCTGCCCCATCGAGGCCGGCCGCCTGGCCGCGCCTCGGTGGGGCCGCGCTAGGTCGCGGCCTCGTCGTCGCCTACCTGAGCATCATCGTGCTGCTCCCGATCGCCGCCCTGGTCGCGCAGTCGACCGACGGCGGCTGGAGCGCGTTCTGGCGCGCGATCTCGACCCCGGACGCCTGGTGGGCGCTCAGGTGGACGCTGATCGCGTCGCTGATC
>DATAOX010000094.1:0-8798 GCA_036265555.1 Solirubrobacterales bacterium | reverse complement strand
CCCGCCCAGCGCCCCTCGGCGACGGCGAGCGCGACCGGGCCGGGTGGCAGGTCCGCGAGCGTTCCCTCCACCGCATCGATGACGAGCGTCTCCTCGACGGCCCGCTCGGGAACGTCCTCCTCGAATTCCTCGTCGAGGCGGCGCATCACCGCCCGCAGCTCGAACTCCGCGGCCACCTCCCGGAGCCGGCTTCGGTCAGGCCTTTGCCGCGCCTCGTTGCGCACGTCGATCGGGACGTCGATGTCGTCCTTCAGGGTCGCGAGCTGCTTCGAGATCCGCGCGTCGTCGGCGTACTCGGTGAGGTTCTGCTTGCGCTTGGCGCCCGAGATCTGATCGACGCTGTCCAGTACCGCCTCGAGCGATCCGAACTGCTGCAGCAGCTGGGCGGCGGTCTTGTCGCCGATGCCCGGGACGCCGGGAATGTTGTCGGATGTGTCGCCCTTGAGGCCGATGAGATCGGGCACCAGCTCAGGCGTCACCCCATAGCGCTCGATGACGCCGTCGCGGTCGTAGATCTTGGTGTCGGTGACGCCCCGCGAGGTGGTCATCACGCGCACGCCGCCGGTGACCACCTGGTAGACGTCCCGGTCCCCCGAGACCACCATCACCGCAATCTCCGCCTCGCGCGCGCGGCGGACCAGCGTGGCGATCACATCGTCGGCCTCCCAGCCGTCCACCTTCACGTTGTGAAAGCCGAACGCCTCGGCCAGCGGCGCCAGGTGCGGCCACTGCTCGGCGAGCAGGTCGGGACGCGACGGACGACCGGCCTTGTACTCCGCGTACTCCTCCTCCCTGCCCGACATTCCCGCATCCCACGCGACGATCACCGCCTGGGGCCGATGCTCGATCAGAATCTTGGCCATCATCGAGGCGAAGCCGTAGATCGCATTCGTCGGCCGCCCGTCGGCGGTGGCGATCGACTCAGGCAGGGCGAAGAACGCCCGGTAGGCGAGGCTGTTCCCGTCGATCAGGAAGAGCTCGCCGTCGCGGTGCGCCTCGGCTGCCTTCGGGCCGGGCTTGGTCTTCGTGGCGGGCACGTTTCCATCCTAGGGCCGCGTCCGGCTTTCGCCGAACAGCCTTTCCACCTCCCCGACTTTGGCGAGTTGTTGTCGAATAGCGACAACAACTCGCCATCTACCGTCAGACCACCCGCCGCGCGAAAACTGACGCAGGACTCGAACGACATATTCCGGCTCGGCGGTGACCTGCCAGTAGGTGAACCGCACCACGTGATAGCCCCGCGCCTGGAGCTCCCCATCCCGCACGCGGTCCAGTTCGAATGCCGAACGGGTTCCGTGGGTCTCCCAGCCGTCCGTCTCGGCGATCAGGCCAACATCGGCCCATAGGAAGTCGACCTCGTAGGGGCCGACCTTGACGTTCACCTCGGGCTTCGGAACCCCGTATCGGCGGCAGAGCCCAAGGAAGCGGCGCTCGAGCTCTGAGCGGGTGGGCTCGTGGAGGAAGCCGCGCAAGGCGCCGAGCGGGAGGCGGAGCACCTCGCCCTGGGCGATCGCTCGCTTGAGCTCGTCGCGCGTGAGGACACGCCGCAGGTCGAGGATCGTTCGCGCCGGCGTGGTCGTTGGAATGCCCTGGCGGATCGTCGCTGCCTTCGGAGTCAGGCTCGTAGAGCGGTGGACCCTGATGCCCTTTCGGCGAGATCGCCCAGCGTTGCCGGGCACCGTGACGTCCACCGCCGCCTCCACCGGCTTGAGCATCCCCCAGTGCATCGCGGCGCTGCGATGGCTCAGCACGGCTCCCTCGCCGCACGCCAGGACCGCGCCCATCCACCACCCCTGGTGGCTGAGGTTCCTGTGTCCCACGGCATACACCCCGCGGTGAATGCGGTGCAGACGCCCCGCTTGGACGCGAACCTGGATCGCCCGATACGAAAGTCCCGCCGCAAGCAGCTGCGCCACCGAGATTACGCCGTGCTGTCTCGCGGCAATGCGTGCGGTCAAGTGGTCGGCCGCGGCGTTGGCGGGTTTTGAACCCATACGGTTGATAAAGCGCCAAGGCCTTCTGGATGCCCCTATCGAGGCGCCGATCCCAGCGCTTTGCTGCCTTACTCGCCACTCCCTACGCCAAGACCCACACGAGCGCCCGCATAAGATCACCGGCCGATGCCCGCGATTCCGTCGGTTTCCGCCCAGTTCTCGGTCACGGTCCGCGTCGAGCTCGACGCGCGGCAGGAGCCGCTGGGCAAGCTCACCGCCCAGATCGCAGAGGCCGGCGGCGCTCTGCAGGGAGTGGACCTCGTGCCCGGGGCAGGCGCCGAGGGCAAGCGGGTCAGGGAGTTCACGATCGACGCCCGTAACCGGGCGCACTGGGAGGAGATCCTGCGCGCCATCGGGTCCACGCGGGGGGCGCGCGTTCTCGGGTACGTCGATCGCACCCTCCAGATGCACCGCGGCGGCAAGATCGCGCAGGAGAACAAGTATCCGCTCAGGACCCGCGACGACCTCTCGATGGCCTACACCCCCGGCGTGGCCCGCGTGTGCCAGGTGATCGCCGCCGATCGCAACAAGGCGTTCGAGTTCACGATCAAGCGCAACACCGTCGCCGTCGTCTCCGACGGGAGCGCCGTGCTCGGCCTGGGGGACATCGGGCCCGAGGCGGCGATGCCGGTCATGGAGGGCAAGGCCATGCTGTTCAAGGAGTTCGCCAACGTCGATGCGTTTCCGATCTGCCTCGACACCCGCGATCCCGACCAGATCGTGAATGCCGTTCGCCTGCTGGCCCCCACCTTCGGGGGTATCAACCTGGAGGACATCTCGGCGCCGCGATGCTTCGAGATCGAGCAGCGGCTGAAGGACGAGCTCGACATCCCCGTCTTCCATGACGACCAGCACGGGACCGCGGTCGTGACGATGGCGGCGCTCTTCAATGGGCTGAAGATCGTCGGGAAGCGCCTAGAGGACCTGCGCGTCCTGGTCGTTGGGCTCGGCGCGGCCGGCGTCGCGGTGACCAAGATGATGCTCGAGTCGGGCGTGACCCACGTCATCGGCTGCGACCGGCAGGGGGCGGTCTCAATGGAGCGCGAGGACTACGTGAACGGCGAGATGAGCGACATCAAGCGGTGGTACGCCGAGAGCTCGAATCCGGACCAGCTGCAGGGCGGGCCGGCGGACGTGATCGAGGGCTGCGATCTCTTCATCGGAGTCTCGGGGCCGGGAATCATCGAGGCGGAGGACCTCGCCAAGATGGCCGAGGATGCGATCGTCTTCGCGATGGCGAACCCAAACCCGGAGGTCATGCCCGAGGAGGCCGGACCACACGTGCGGATCATGGCAACGGGCCGTTCCGATTACCCAAATCAGATCAACAACGTGCTCTGCTTCCCCGGGATCTTCCGTGGTGCGCTCGACGCCGGCGCCCCACGGATCACCGAGGAGATGAAGCTCGCCGCGGCCAAGGGCATCGCCGGGGTGGTCGCCGCCGAGGACCTGAGCGAGGACTACATCATCCCCAGTGTGTTCGACCGCGATGTCGCGCCGGCGGTCGCCGAGGCCGTGATCAGCGAGGCCCGAAGCTCGGGTATCGCACGGTTCTCGGAGGAGACCGGCACCTTCCGGGCCATCGAATGACCACCCCTCCTCGCCGATGCGAGTCCTGATCACGGGCGCAAGCGGGTTCCTCGGCTCGCGCGTGGCGGATGCGGTGCTCGAGCGCGGAGACGAGGTCGTCGGGCTCTCGCGGAGCCCCGACCGCGCCCGCGGTGTGAATCCCGCCGTGATCTGGCACGCCTGGAACGCGACCGCAGAGCGCCCACCGGCGACTGCTGTCGAGGGCGTGGACGCGGTGATCCACCTGACCGGCGAGCCGATCGATCAGCGGTGGACCGAGGATGCAAAGCAGCGGATCCGCTCGAGCCGCGAGCGCGCGACGAAGAATCTCATCGATGCGCTCAGCGCCGCCGATCCGCGGCCCCGCGCCCTCATCAGCCAGTCCGCCGTCGGCTACTACGGCGATCGCGGTGACGCGATCGTCGACGAGTCGACACCTTCCGGCACCAGCTTCGACGCGGCGGTGTGCACCGCATGGGAGGCAGCCGCGCGAGCCGGCGAGGACGTCGGCATGCGGGTGGCGATCCTGCGGACGGGGTTTCCGCTCGACGCCCGGGCCGGCCTGCTGAAGCAGCTCCTCCCGCCGTTTCGGCTTGGCCTGGGCGGCCCGATCGCGGGCGGTCGCCAGTACATGCCGTGGATCCACGTCGATGATTGGGTGGCACTCACCCTCTGGACGCTCGACGGCGACGATCGGACCGGCACCTATAACGCCACGGCGCCCAACCCGGAGACCAACGCGGAGTTCTCGCGGACGCTCGGCCGGGTGCTGGACCGCCCGGCGGTGATGCCGATCCCCAAGCTCGCGATGAAGCTGCGCTTCGGAAGCGAGCTCGGCGAGGTCGTCACGGGCGGCCAGCGCGCGATTCCCCGGCGGGCGCTCGACGGCGGATTCGGGTTCACCTACCCCGAGCTCGAGCCCGCGCTGCGGAACCTGCTGCGCGGCTGAGGCGGCGCTATTCGCCCGCCCGCAGCGCGGTTTCGACGCGGGGCCGTCCCTTGACCACGCGGTAGCCGGCCAGGCGGTCCAAGGTCGTGTCGCCGACGTCGTCGATGGAGTACGTACCGAGGACGGAGCGCCGATTCACGGTGTCGAAGAAGGCGTCGATCACGGAGTCGCGGTCGTCGCCCGAGCCCCCCGCCCGCCGGATCGAGTCGAGGACGAGCGCCATGGCCTCATACCCGTACGCGGCGTAACGTCCCGGCTCCCGCCGGTAGCGGCCCCGGAAGGCACGCAGGAAGCGCTGCCCGCGGGGCGGAAGCTGGGCGGGGTCCTGAGCCGCGGAGGTGATAAGAGCTGGTGAGGCAGCAAGCGCTCGAAGGCCCGCCCCATTCAGGAGCGCGTCCGTTGCCATCAGGCTCGCCCCCGCGACCCCGTTCGTCACACACCGGAGCTGTTCGCGGTCAGGAATACGGGCGCCCGCGTAGTAGCCGAGGAACCGACCTGGGGAACCGCCCACCGAGCCCGATGGGCCACAGACACGCCGCGGTGGCGTGAGCCTGCCACGCCGAACGTCGATCCCCGACTCCCTCGCCCGCGGGCCAAACGAGCTCTCCATCACGCTGGCGAACGAGCTCCCATCGCCAACCATTCGCGAGCTCTCGATCCCAAGTCGCTTCGCCCACGCGGCCCCCGCTTGCGCCTGTGCCTCGTCGCTCGGGATCACCCGGCCGAAGGTGCGGTCGCCGGTTGGCTGCACCTCCTCCGGCACCTGATCGCCGGCGCCCAGGAACGGCTGGACCAGGTCGACGGCGCTCGCGGCGGGAGACACCTGGAGAATGTGAGCTTCGTTGGTGATCGGCACCGAGAACCGCGTCGCGCCTGAGTCGAAATCGCCGATGTATGCGACCGCCGCCGAGTCCTGGCTCGCACGGCGTGCGTTCGCCGCCGCCACCGCCCCGCTCCAGCTCGCCTGCCGGCCCTTGCCCGAGGTGTCGTCGAGGTACCTCGCCCGCACCGCGAGCTCCCCCACCTTGCCCCCGGCGTCGGCAAGTGCCAGCCGCGCCCCGTCCACGATGTCACGCCCCTCGGCCGCCTCCTGGCCGTGGAGCGGCATGCTGACGTAGACGTCGACTCGCTCGCCCGCCTGGATCCCCGAGCCGCCCGAGATGCAACCACCGAGCCCGGTCGCGAGGAGGGCCGTGATCAATGCGCTGAACCCCAAACGTCCCCAGACTGTCGGGTTTGTCCTCATATGGCCGACGAATCCGACAATCGTGAGGGGCTTCGTGGCTAGCCCATAAAGGGCGAGGCCGCCTCGTAATCCTCCGGCGGCACCGTCCGGAGCTCGGCGACGGCGTCGCTGAGCGGGACCAGCTCGATCCGGGTCCCGCGGAGCGCCGGCATCGTCCCCCAGCGACCCTCGTGGGCGGCGTCGATCGCCGCCACGCCCACCCGCGTCGCAAGCACTCGATCGAAGGCCGTCGGCGTGCCCCCGCGTTGAACGTGGCCCAGCACGGTCGCGCGGGTCTCGAAGCCGGTGCGCGCCTCGATCTCGTGCTCGAGCCGGTGCCCGATGCCGCCCAGCCGGACGTGGCCGAACTCGTCCGCGTCGCCCGCGGCGACCTCCATCGTCCCCGCCTTCGGAAGGGCTCCCTCAGCGGCGACGACGATGGAGAAGGCCCGGCCCCGGGTGTGGCGGCGGCGCAGCAGGGCGCAGACCTCGTCGATGTCGAACGGTCGCTCCGGAATCAGGATGACGTCCGCGCCCCCGGCCAGGCCCGACTGAAGCGCGATCCAGCCGGCGTGTCGCCCCATGACCTCGACCACCATCACTCGGTGATGGGACTCGGCGGTCGTGTGCAGCCGATCGATCGCCTCGGTCGCCACCTGGAGCGCCGTGTCGTAGCCGAACGTGACATCGGTGGCGGCCAGGTCGTTATCGATCGTCTTGGGCACACCGAGAATCGCGAGCCCGTGCTCGTCGTGAAGCCTTGACGCCGCGCCCAGCGTGTCCTCGCCGCCGATCGCGATCAGCCCGTCCAGATGGAGCGTGGTCACCGTCTCCGCGACGCGCGCAGGTCCGTCGTCCCGCTTGAACGGGTTCGTGCGGCTGGTGCCCAGAATCGTGCCGCCACGGGGCAGGATGCCACGCGTCGACTCGATCGTGAGCTCGTCGTACTCGCTCTCGAGCGGCCCCTTCCACCCGTCGCGAAATCCGATGAGCACATGCCCGTAGACGTCGATCCCCTTCCGCACGATCGCTCTGATCGCTGCGTTCAGTCCCGGGCAATCGCCGCCTCCGGTGAGCACGCCGATGCGCACGCGCGGCACCATACCCAGCATGCCCCGCGGTGCGCCTAGTTCGAGGCCCCGAGCGCGTTGTAGCGGGACCGCATGAACTCGATCGCGAGGATCTCGGGGTCTCCGGCCCCGAGTAGCTCCGCATAGCCCAGCTCCGCACCGCGAAACGCCGTCGCGTTCCAAAGCTCGGCGGAGACATCGGCGGTCCAGGGACCGACGTAGAGGTATGGCTCCCCGTGCTCCTCGTCGCCGGGCGAGACGCCGTAGGTAGCGCGCATCCCGGCCGCCTCCGGTCCCGCGTCGAACGCGATGTCGAAGTGCTCCGGCCACAGGTTCGTGTCCGATGCCTCCGCGTCCGCGGACATGGCGGACTTCACTCGCTCGAGAACGCCAGCGCCCAACGCGTAGAACTCCGCCAGCCGGGCGGCGGCCTCGTCGTCGATCCCGAGCGGAGTCTGGTCGTCCGGCACGCCATCCGGAAGGAGCTCCGATCCCAGCGGCGCACCCCCCGCGGCCAGGCTGTGAAGCTCAACCCGCTCCTCGGCCCGGTCGCGCTCCACCACGAGCTCGACTCCCTCGACGCGGACCTGCGTCGTCCTGCCCTCGAACTCGAACGCGGGCGTGCCGAAGCCGCCGGGCGTCTGACGAAGCGCGATCTCGTTGTGGGGCTTCCGCGCGGGAGCGACCAGCTCCTCGGCGACGCGATGAAGTGCGTTCCGCGTGTCGACGAACGTCGGCGGCAGCGGCTTCAGCTCGACGCCCATGGAGGTCCCTGAGCTACGGCCGCAGGCGCTCCATCAATGGCTGGAACGCCCGCGCGCAGACGCCGACGAACAGGACCGCAAGGAAGATGAGGAACGCGAGCGTGCCACCGAGTCCGAAGCCGTATGCGGCAACCAGCCCGGCAAGCCCGATCGCGGTGAACACCACGAGCTGCATGGGCGTTAGGCCGGCGCCGTACGGCGGCGGCAGTGGCAGGCCTCGTTCATGGTTTTTCGCAATCTACCTGACGGCGATGGTCCGATTCGGTGGCCCATGGCCCACAGATCCGACAACCATGTTCAGCCGGCGCTCCCCTCCCCGGTCATCGCGGCGCGAGCGTCGCGGATGAACTCACCGACCGCGCGGGCGGCCTGAGCGGGCGCGTCTGACTCCGCCACCGCGCGCACGAGCCGGCTGCCAACGATCACGCCATCCGCGATGGCACCCACCGCCGCCGCCTGCTCGGGCGTGCCGATGCCGAAGCCCACGGCCACCGGAACCGCCGAGTCCTCGCCCACCGTGCCCACCAGGCCCTCGAGGTCCTCCGGCAGCTCGTCGCGCTCACCGGTCACGCGGGTGTCCGAAACCACGTAGACGAGCCCGCTGGCGCCCTCGCAGATTCGCCGCCGCCGCTCCGCGGGCGTGGTGGGAGCGACGAGCGGTATCGCCGCCAGCCCGGCGCTCCTCAATACCTCGCCCAGGGAATCCTCCTCTCCGAGCGGCAGGTCCGGGATGATGGCGCCGGACGCCCCCGCCTCGGCCAGCAGGCGTGCGAATTCCTCGGCACCCCTGGCCCGAGCCATGTTCGCGTAGACCATCGGAATCACGGGAACCCGCTCCGCCAGGCGCCCGCAGATCTCGAGGACGCCCTCCAGGGTTGCGCCGGCGGCGAGGGCGCGCGTGGCCGCCGCGTGGATCACGGGTCCGTCCGCGAGCGGATCCGAGAACGGGACACCGAGCTCGACCAGATCGGCGCCCGACTCCGCGTATGCGTCGGCGACCGCGATGGACGTCTCCCGGTCGGTAAACCCGCCCATCATGTAGGGCATCAGCGCGGCGCGCCCCTCATGACGGGCAGCGGCGAATGCCTGCTTGATCCGGTCCGTGCCCGCCGCGGCGGTTTCAGTCATCAAGCTCTGCGAGGCGCGCCACGGCCTCGGCAAGGTCCTTGTCCCCGCGCCCACTCAGGCACACCAAATCAAAGCCCGCCGTGGCAGGCTGGGATTCCT
>DATAOX010000093.1:0-7686 GCA_036265555.1 Solirubrobacterales bacterium | reverse complement strand
AAGTTCTCGAAGTCGAGCCCTTCCATCAGCTCGACGAACTCGACGGCGGCCTGGACCAGCGCCTCCACCGGGTTCTCACGCTCGAGCTCGTGCAGGTGCTTGGGAAGCGAGCCCGAGTTCACGCCGATCCGCATCGGGACGGCGGCTGCGGTGGCCTTCTCGGCCACCTGGGCCACCTTGTCGGGGCCGCCGATGTTCCCCGGGTTCAGGCGTACGCAGTGCGCTCCGGCGTCGATCGCCTTGAGCGCCAGCGTGTAGTTGAAGTGGATGTCGGCGATGACGGGGATCGGCGACTCGGCGACGATGGTCTTGAGCGCCTCGACGTCCTTGTCACGAGGCACAGCGACGCGCACCAGGTCGGAGCCCGCGTCGGCGACCTCGTGGATCTGTTCCATCGTCGCGGCGAGGTTCGCCGTCTCGGTCTTGGTCATCGTCTGGACGGCCACGGGCGCACCGCCGCCGATCGGCACGTCCTTCACCCATATCTGTCGCTTGGAGGCCATCCGACGCAAGGGTATCGGGGAGGACCTCGGTCTCGGCCTTCCACGTGCCTCGCGAACCGGGTTGGCGACCTGTTGTCGCCATGCGACAAGAAAGCGCCAATCGCCCGTTGTAGCTCGGCCCTTGGCGCCTGGATCTGGACTCGCTCAGTCGTACAGCGAGTCGATCTCGGCTGCGTACTTCTCGACGATGGGCTTGCGCTTCAGCTTCATCGTCGGCGTCAGCTCGTCGCCCCCCGGCTCCCAGTCCGCCGGAAGGAGCTTGAACCGCTTCACCTGCTCGACGCGCGCAAGCTCCTGGTTGGCCCGCTCGAGGCCTCGCTCGACGTCGGCGATCAGCTCCTCGTTGGATGCCAGCGATTCGGGGTCGCCCTCGGCCCCGTGCTCGGAGGCCCAGCCCTTGGCCGCCTCCACGTCGAGGGTGAGCAGCGCGCTGACGTACTTGCGCTGGTCGCCGATCGCAATCGCCTGGCTCACCAGGGGAATCTGCTTCAGCCGCGCCTCGATGTTGGCGGGCGATAGGTTCTTGCCGGCCGCCGTGATGATAAGCTCCTTCTTGCGGTCGACGATTCGCAGGTAGCCGTCCTCGTCGAACTCGCCGATATCGCCGGTCAGCAGATAGCCATCGTCGCTGAAGGTCTCGGCAGTCTTGTCCGGCAGGTTGCGATAGCTCTTCATGACCACCGGCCCCTTCACCATCACCTCGCCGTCCTCGGCGAGCTTGACGTCGATGCCGGGACAGGGCGGGCCCACGGTCCCGATCTTGATCCGCTCGCGCGGGTTGCAGGTCCCGGCACCCGTCGTCTCAGACATGCCCCATAGCTCGGCAAGCGGGATGCCAAGCGCGTGGAAGAACTCGATCACCTCCGGCGGCGTCGGTGCCGCTCCGACGTTGCAGGCCTCGAGCTCGTCGAGCCCGAGGTGCTGTCGAAGGTTGGAGAAGACCTCCTCGTCGGCCTTCGCCACTCGCTCGGCAACCTCGTCAGGGATCCGCTCGCCTCGCTGCTCGAGGCGGACCCGCTCGAGGGAGACCTCGAGCGCGCCGGTGATCGGCTTCCGCTGCTCCTCGGGCACGCCGGCCATCATCTGCTCCAAGCCGGCCTTCAGCTTCTCCCAGATCCGCGGCACGGCGAAGAACCACGTGGGCTTGATCTCGGGCAGGTACTCGATCACCTTGCGCGCGTCCGGGCAGCACGTGATCGTGAAGCCGCAGAGCATCGGGAGGTAGTGGCTCACGTTCCGCTCCGCCACGTGGGCCATCGGCAGGTACGAGACGATCCGGCCGGCGTCCGGGAACTGGATCATCTGGTCGTATGAGCGGACGGTCTCGCAGATGTTCGAGTGCATGATCTGCACCCCCTTGGGGGGGCCCGTCGTCCCCGACGTGTAGATCAGCGTCAGCACGTCGCCGGGCTCGACGGCTCGCCAGGTCGCCTCGAAGTCGAAGCCGTCGTCTCCCCGCGAGGTGAGCTCGTCGAGCGACATCGTCCCCTCGGGCGCCTCGCCGTCGACGATGATCACGTGCTCGAGCGTGTCCGAGGCGTCGCGAGCGGCCACCATGCGTTCCGCGTAGGCCTGCTCGGTGATCGCGACGACGCTGTCCGCATCCTTCACCAGGTGCTCGATCTGCTCGGGCGTGTAGGTGTTGTAGATCGAGAACGGGACGGCGCCGAGGTGCATGGCGCCCGCGTCCGCGAAGTGGAACTCCGGGCGGTTCACCATCATCAGCGCGACGGTGTCGCCCTTCCCCAGCCCCAGCGATGCCAGCCCGGCCGCCACCGCCCGCACCCGCTCCGCGTACTCGCCCCAGGTGCAGCTGAACTCGTCGTCCCTGGTCCGGATGGCGACGCGCTCGGGATGCGCCGCAGCGGTCAGCTGAAGCGCCTCGCACGCCGTCTTCGCGTCAAGCGCGACGGGACGCTCGGTCCCCCGCTCGGCGGTCTCCACCTCCATCCGACCGAAAGCCTACCCGCGTCACCGCGGTAGGGCACGCGCTATTTGATGTTCAAGCCGCCGTTGTTCAGGCTGTGGATGTCGTTGGTCAGCCCGATCGCGAACAGGATCATCACGAGCAGGAAGCCCACCGCGCTCGCGCGCTCCATGACGCTGAACGGCACGGGGCGGCCGCGAACCTTCTCGACCAGGCTCCAGAAGATGTGTCCGCCGTCGAGTGGCAGGAACGGGAAGAGGTTGATGATCGCGAGCGACAGGCTGATCAGCGCGACCAGTGAGAGCGCTGCGACCGCTCCGTACTGGAACGACTGCTGGGTGAAGTCGGAGATGCCCACGATCCCGTGGATCTTCTTGCGCTCCTGGGCCTGGAAGATCTTTGTGAAGACCCCCAGGGTTCCGGTGGTGACGCGCCACATGTCGCTCGCCGCGCTGCCGACGGCCTCGGGCACGGACTGGTCGACGGATTTGGTGCCGTAACTGAAGCCGATCCGCATCCGCTTGTTCTGCGCGTCGTAGATGGGCGTGATCGGGACGTGCTCGACCCGGCCATCCCGTCTGATCGTCAGCCGAACCGGCATCGTCGCCTTGCAGCCGTCCTTCGGCGGCTGCACCGCGCACTTGTCCTGGGCGACGAGATGTGAGAAGTGCGTTATGCGCTCCTCCTGCGACGCGTTAGGGAAGCTCTTGCCGTCCACGGCGAGGATCTTGTCGCCGGGCTGGAGATGCGCCGCGGCGGGGAAGCCGGAGTCGATGGTGCCGACGCTGGTGTCGACCTGGTGCAGACTGAGCGAGATCGCGAAGAGGATCACGAAGGCGAGCAGCACGTTCGCCGCCGGACCGGCCGCGATGACGACGATCCGCTTCCACACGGGCTGCCGGTAGTAGGCCCGCTCGGCCACATCAGGCGGAAGCGGCTGCCGCGAGCCTCCCTGACCGGCGCCCTCGATCTTGGTCATCACCCCCTGCCGCGACTGGCGGGCTTCCCGTGCCCGATCGGGCTCGATCTCGTCGGGGTTCATTCCGGTGATCTTCACGAAGCCGCCGAACGGCAGGGCGCCGATGCCGTACTCGGTCTCTCCGCGCTTGATGCTCACGACCTTGGGCGGGAAGAAGAGGAAGAAGCGCTCCACGCGCATCCCGGTCGCCTTCGCCGCGATGAAGTGCCCGAACTCGTGCACGATGATCAGCACCGCGAACCCGGCGATCGTCAGGGCCCATGGCCAGGCGCTCGACAGGAAAGCGGTCATGGAGCCACCCCCACCGCCTGGATCAACTCGCGGGCCCGCTCGCGCGCCTCGGCGTCGACGGCGTACAGGTCGTCGAAGTGGCTCGGCGGCGTCGCCGGGATCGCGTCGAGCGTCCGCTCGACGACCTCCGCGATCGCCGTGAACGGGATGCGCCCGTCGAGGAAGGCGCCGACGGCGACCTCATCGGCGGCGTTCAGCACGCATGGCGCGGTACCGCCCGCCCCGCCGGCCTCGCGCGCCAACCGCAGGCATGGGAAGGTCTCAGTGTCCGGTTCGGCGAAGGTCAGCTCTCCGGCCTTCGCGAGATCCAGGGTCGGCACTTCAACGTCTCCGCGGTCGGGATAGTGGAGCGCGTAGGAGATCGGCACCCTCATGTCGGGATACCCCAGGTGCGCGAGCGACGCCCCGTCGTTCAGCTGCACCAGCGCATGGACGATCGACTGCTGGTGGACGACGACGTCGATGCGTCCGTAGGGAGCACCGAATAGATGGTGTGCCTCGATCATCTCGAAACCCTTGTTCATGAGCGTCGCCGAGTCGATGGTGATGCGACCGCCCATGTCCCAGGTGGGATGGGCGAGCGCCTCCTCGGGCGTGATCCCCGTCAGCTCGGTGCGGCCATAAAACGGGCCTCCGGACGCCGTCAGCACGAGCCGCTCGATCGTCCCTGGACGCTCTGCGCTCACCAGCTGAAAGAGGGCCGAGTGCTCCGAGTCGACCGGAATGATGCGGGTATCGGTGGCCTCGGCGAGCGCCGTGACGAGCTCGCCGCCGACGACCAGGCTCTCCTTGTTGGCGAGGGCGAGCTCGATCCCCTCGCTCAGCGCCACGACCGTAGGTCCCAGCCCGGCCGAGCCGACGACTCCGTTGAGGACCACATCCGCGCCGGAGGTCGCCACCAGCTCACGGACCCCCTCCTCGCCATCGAGCACGCGGCCATTCCAGGCGCCTCGCGCGGCCGCGGCCGCCTCCTGGTCGGCGAGCGCGATCGCGGGAACGCCATGGTCGCGCGCCTGATCGACCAGGCGCTCCCACCGCCGCCCCGCGGCGAGTCCCCCGACGACGAGGTCCTGCGACCTCGCGACCACCTCGAGCGCCTGCTCGCCGATCGAGCCGGTCGCGCCCAGGATCACGAGCTTCCTCATCCCGAGGCAGTGTAGGGAGGGCTATTACCAGCGCATTAAGGCCGACTACGCTCTTCGAGTGGCCCTGCATCCGCTCGCCGATCAGTTCGCATCGGTCGCCGACGCGTATGAGCGCGGCCGCCCCGACTACGCGCCGGCGGTCGTGGGGGCGCTCGCCGCCGAGCTGGGCCTCGCTCCACACGCACCCGTGCTGGACCTCGCCGCGGGCACCGGCAAGCTGACACGAGCGCTGCTTGCGTTCGGCCTCGATGTCGTGGCGGTCGAGCCCCAGGCGGAGATGCGTGAACGGCTGGCCGCGATCGTCGGCCCGGACCACGTGCGTGACGGCGTCGCGGAGGACATTCCGCTTGCAGACGCATCAATCGATGCGGTCACCGTGGCCGATGGCTTCCACTGGTTCGACCGTGCGAAAGCACTTCCCGAGATTCGACGCGTGCTGCGGCCCGGGGGCGCCCTCGCGGTGCTCACGACGCTGCCGGACTGGGGTGAAGCCTCGTGGGGCCACGAGCTCGGAAGCATGATCCTGGACGCCCGGCCGGAGCATCCGTACTTCGATGGTCCTCCCTGGGAGGAAACGGTGCGGACGGGTGACGGCTGGACCGAACCGCGGCAGATTCGCGTAACCACCTCGCAGCCCGCCGACCCGGACCGGATCCTCGACTACGTCGCCTCGATGAGCTGGGTCGCGGCGCTCCCTGACGACGAGCGGCGCGAGTGGCTGGAGCGGGCGGAGCGTCTCGTTCGCGGCGGCGAGACCCCGCCCGAGCTTCCCATCCACGTGGGGATCGGCCTCACCACCCTCGCCTGAGCGCGCGTGGCCCGGCGGAGGCAACCGCGGCTCGTTGGCGCTCACGTGGCGCCGAAGCATCCGCTTGGCGAGGCCGAAGCGCTCGGTGCCGACTGCGTCCAGGTGTTCCTCTCGGACCCACAGGGCTGGGAGAAGCCCGTTGACCGTGGGGACGCCGAGGAGCTTCGGGCGTCGGCGGTGCCCCTCTACGTCCACGCGCCGTACCTGGTCAACGTCTGCTCGCCGCGCAACAACGTGCGCTACGGCTCGCGCAAGATCCTCCAGCAGACGTGCGATGCCGCCGAGGCCGTGGGCGCGACAGCGGTCGTGGTCCACCCCGGGCATGCGGAGGACGGCATCGAGGCCGGCATCGGGCGCTGGGGCCGGACGCTCGAGTTGCTCGAGGCCGACGTTCCGCTCTTCATCGAGAACACGGCGGGTGGCGACAACGCGGTGGCCAGGCGCTTCGACGCGCTCGCGCAACTGTGGGACTTCATCACCGGGCAGCGCGGCGACGTCGAGCTCGGCTTCTGCTTCGACACGTGCCACGCCCATGCGGCGGGCGAGGAGCTGGACGATGCCGTCGACCGCGTGCGGGCGATCGTGGGGCGAATCGATCTCCTCCACGCGAACGACTCCCGCGATCCGCCCGGCACCGGCGCGGACCGTCACGCGAATCTGGGCAAGGGGACGATGGGCACGGACGTGCTTCGGGCGATGATCAGGGCCGCGGGCGCTCCCGTCGTCTGCGAGACCCCCGGCACGGAGGACGACATGCGCTCGGACCTCGCGTTCGTGCGCGAGGCGCTCGCGTCCTGACCCCCGCTCCCTCTCCTCTCTTCGCCGAACGGTGCAAAATCCGCGCGCAGCGCGGGAAATGCACCGCTCGACTTCATGGGGCCGCGCTCGACTTCATGGGTGGGGCTCGATGCGTGAGCGCGCTCAGTAGATCAGCGCCACGGCCAGGTAGTAGCCGATCACGATCGTGAAGAGCAGTGCGTCCAGCCGATCCAACAGGCCGCCATGGGGCCCGAAGACGTTGCCCGTGTCCTTGATGTTCAGGTCGCGCTTGATCATTGACTCGAACAGGTCGCCCATCGGCGCGACGACCGCGATACACATCCCCATCACGAGCGCGTCGATTCCGGGGAGCCAGTCCTGGTACAGGCCCGCGAACCAGAAGCCCAGGGTTCCCCCGACGAACCCGAAGGCGAGCCCCTCGATCGTCTTGTTCGGGGAGAGCGTGGGCGCGAGCGGGTGGCGGCCGAACAGCCGCCCCCCGGCGTATGCCGCGGTGTCGGTGAGGAACGTTGCGACGAGGACGTCGATCACCAGGGCCCCGCCGTGCAGCGGAAGCTGGCGAAGCAGCACGGCGTGGGCGAACGGCAGGCCGATCCACACGATCCCGAGCAGGGTGATCGCGACGGCCGTCGTCGTCCCCTCCTCGCGCCCGCGCAACGCCGCGAGCAGGAACATGACCGGGAAGCTCGCGGCAAGCACGATCATCATCTGGAACTGGCCGCCGTAATACGCCGCGATCACGAGCGCTGCGGCGGCCGCGAAAGCCACCGGCGCCAGCGGGTGGAAGCGGCGCGTCATGCGAAAGAGCTCCGCCATGCCCACGACGGCGATGCCGATCATCGCGACCGCAAAGGGGATTCCTCCCAACGTCACGATGACGATCGCGAACACGATCCACGGGATCGCAACACCGACCCGCGCCATCGTCTCGCGGGTCGGGCGGCGACGCGGCCTGGCGGGTTCATCCGTCGCCGGCCGCGGGGCGAGCGTGCCGCGACGGCGTCGCGAGGGGGTGTCCTCGACCGGCGGACTCACCACCCATGGGGCCGGCTCCAGGCGGTCGCCGGCGCCCGTCCGTCCCTGCCGGGGCGGGTTTCGCCCTCTTGCAGCAGTCACCCTCGGGGCTCGCGGACGCGGCGGCGACTCCATCGCGGGCCGACCTTAACGTGAGTGAACCCGACCGGTCCAGCTAGGCGCGGGCGCCGAAACGCCGCCTGCGAGCCGCGAACTCCTCCAACGAGTCCTCGAACGCC
>DATAOX010000092.1:0-2507 GCA_036265555.1 Solirubrobacterales bacterium | reverse complement strand
TTCGGAAAGGCTCAGGCGGCGGCCGGGATCTCGCTTCCGACCAAGGGCACCGTCTTCATCACGGTGACCGACCGCGACAAGCCGGCGGCGACCCAGCTCGCCGCCCGCTTCCACGACCTGGGCTTCCACGTGATCGCCACGCGCGGGACGGCGCAGGCGATTTCCCGCATGGGTGTGCCGGTGACGGCGATCAACAAGATCGGCGATGGCTCGCCGCATGTCGTCGACTTCATCCGCAACGGCGAGGTCGACCTCGTAATCAATACGCCGACGGGCAGCGGAGCGCGCAGCGACGGGTACGAGATCCGGACCGCCTCGGTGCGCCGCGGCATCCCGTGCATCACGACGATGACGGGCGCCTCCGCCGCCGCGAGGGCGATCTTCGCGCAGCGCGAGCGCCGCACCGAGCCGCGCTCGCTCCAAGAGCTCCATGACACCGATAGCCGGCAGCGAGCGCGCGTCTGACGACCGCGTCCTGGCGCCGCCCGGCCGACGCCTCTGCGAGGTCACCGAGAACCTCGCGACCGGCGGCTACCGCATCTTCTCGGTGCTGGACGAGGCCGGCCCCCAGCCACGGGCCGGCCAGTTCTACATGCTCGCGGCGGCCGATGGCTGGGGTCAGCGCACCGGGCGGCCCTACCTGCCCAGGGCGTTCGCGGTCGCCGAGGCACACGCCGAGGAGGATGGCGTACGGGTGGACTTCCTGGCGGATGACGTGGGCCCGGGAACCGAGCGGCTCGCGACGCTTCGCGACGGCGAGGGCCTATGGGTGACGGGCCCACTGGGCCGCCCGTTCTCCCACCCGAGGGAGCTCGGGGCGGATATCGCCGGGGCGATCCTGGTCGGCGGCGGAATCGGACTGGCCACACTGGCCATCCTCCGTCGCGAGCTTGCCGACCGCGGCGTACCGGTGCGGACGCTCCTGGGTTTTCGCGATCGAAAGCACTCGGGCGGGGTGGAGGAGCTGTTCGGCTGCTGCGAGGTCCGCCTGGCGAGCGAGGACGGGCACGTGGGCCATCACGGCTACGTCACCGAGCTCCTCGCCATGCTGCTGGAGGGTGACTCGGCGCGATCCGCGGCTGTCTACGCCTGCGGCCCCCCATTGATGCTGGAGGCGGTGCGCGCGCTCTGCGTGGAGCGCGACGTCGGATGCGAACTCGCGATGGAGGCACCGATGGCGTGCGGATTCGGAGCCTGCTTCGGCTGCGCCGTGCCCCTGGCCGCAGGCGGGTACATGCGGCTGTGCACCGATGGCCCGGTGGTCAACGCCATCGAGATCGAGACCGCCCTGGTGCCGGGATCGGGCCACTGATGGACACGAGTGTCGAGGTGGCGGGGTTGCGCCTGGACCACGCGGTCATCAACGGTTCAGGGACATTCGACGCGATCGCCGCCCGCCGAGCCTTCGGCGACGCCCTGCTGGACGAGTTTCCGTTCTCGATGTTCGTCTCGAAGACGATCACGCCGCAGGCCCGCGCCGGCAACGCCCCGCCGCGGATCTTCGAGACGCCCGCGGGGATGATCAACTCGATTGGGTTGCCCAACAAGGGCCTGGCCGGCTTCCTCGATCAGGATCTCCCGGAGCTCGCAGGGCTCCCAGTGCCGCTCTGCGTGTCGGTCATGGCGACGAGCCACGGGGAGTTCGCCCGCCTGGTCGAGGCTGTGGCGGCGCGCGACGAGGTCGCCGCGCTGGAGCTCAACATCTCGTGCCCGAACGTCGAATCCGGGCTCATCGTGGGAGAGCAGGCGCCGGAAACGCTGTCGCTCCTTCAGACCGTCCGCCCGATCACCACGAAGCCGCTGATCGTGAAGCTCACCCCGAACGTGGCCGACCCCGCGATCATCGCCCGCGCCGCGGAGGAGGGAGGTGCCGACGGGATCTCGCTCATCAACACTCTGAAGGCGACCGCCTTCGCTCCAGGGACCCTGGGACCGTGGCTGGGCGCGGGACGTGGCGGCCTGTCGGGCCCGGCGATCCGCCCCGTGGCTGTGGAGCAGGTGCGCTCGGTCGCCGCCTCCGTGACGATTCCCGTGATCGGAATGGGCGGGATCGAGTCCGGCGAGGATGCGCTCGAGTTCCTGGCGGCGGGAGCCGCAGCGGTGGCCGTCGGGACCGCCACCTTCAGAGATCCGCTGGCGGGAGCGCGCATTCGCGACGAGCTCGAAGCCGCCGTCTCCGCGAGGGGCTTCGCGTCGATGGCTGACATCGAGGGTCGGATCTCGGCGTGGACCTCAACCTGAGGTCGAATCGAATTTCGGCGGAAAGCCCCAAACCCCCCTTGCGCCCCGCGTCGCCGGGCATATAATCGCCGCCGCCGATGGTCCCCTCCGTCGACACCGCCACCGCTGTTCCCGAGCGAAGCCATGAGCAGCGGATGCGGGCCCTCGGGAGGGCGAATGAGATCCGGTCCAGGCGCGCGCAGCTGAAGCGGGACCTCAAGGCGGGCAAGGCGAAGATCGAGAAGCTGCTCCTCGATCCGCCCGACTACGTCATGTCGGCGAAGGCG
>DATAOX010000091.1:0-22282 GCA_036265555.1 Solirubrobacterales bacterium | reverse complement strand
CAGGCGCAGAAGGTGCGCGCCGAGGCCGAGCGGCTGCGCTCCGAGGCCGAGCGGGTCCGGGCGGACGCCGAAACCGAGGCGCGTCGGCGATTGGACGAGGTGCAGAGCGCGCTTGCCGACCTGCGCGGACGGTTCTCGGGGAAGCCTGAAAGTGAGGTCGAGCCCGGGCCGGTGACCGTCCCGGAGCCCGAGCCGCCGCAGACGCCCGAGCCGACGCCGGAGCCCAGCCCCGAGCCCACACCGGCACCCGTGCCGGAGCCGATGCCCGAGCCGACGCCGGAGCCGACCCCACCGCCTGAGACAAAGGCGCCCGAGCCGGTCGCGAGCGCCAACGGCGGCGACGCAGGGGCGCCGGATGATGATGCCGCCGTCCGCCTGGTCGCGATGAAGCTCGCCCTCGACGGGACCTCGCGGGAGGCCGCCAGGGAGCAGCTCGCCGCTGAGTACGACGTCGCCGACCTGGACGGCCTGCTCGACGACGTCTACTCGAGGGCCGGCCGGTAGCCGTTCGCTGACGATGGTTGGAAATCCGCACCCAGGGTGCGGTTTTTCGCCCATCGCTGTCGCGAGCGCGGCTATCCGCCGGGGCTGAACGTCCCGGGCTCGCCGTCGGCTCGGGCCCCGGCACAGTAAGCGGCCATGTCCTGGGTCCAGAACTCGACCACGTTGCCGTCCGGATCCGTGACGTAGATCGCCCGGTCGGCTCCGAGTTGGATCGGTCCCTCGACCTCCACCTCCTGCGAGCGCAGGCGCTCGAGGAGCGAGTCGAGCCGCTCGCGACCGATCTGAAACGCGAAATGGACGTGCGCGCCGCCGCGGCCGCCGGCGAGCCCCACCTGCGGCGTCCAGATGCCGAGCCTCGCGGCCTCCCCGATCAGGTACCAGCGACGGTCGTCGCGTCCCTCTCCGTAGCGCGTCTCCTCGAACCCCAGCGTCTCGCCGTAGAAGCGGCGCGCCGCATCGAGGTCGGAGACCTCGAGCACCAGCTCGGAGATGCCGGCGACCGGCGGCGGGTCGGGCACGTTCCGCACCCTATGGCACCCTAGGCCGATGGGCGGTGAGCGCTACAAGAGCATCCTGGCGATCCGCGACGCCAGGCAGCCGGTGATCGGCACGGTGATCGACCGCGTCCCGATCGCGGGGATGTCCCTGGCCATGATCCTCCTGGTCCGGCTCGCGACCGGGTCATTCGCGATCGCCGGCGCCGTCGAGGCGGCGTTCGCGATCGCGACCGCGATCTCGCTTCCGATCCAGGGACGCCTCATCGACAGGCTGGGTCAAACACCGATCCTGTCAGCCGCGCTCGTGCTCAATCCGCTCGCCCTCATCGGGTTGATCCTGGCGGCGGAGTCGGGCGCCGGCGCGGTGCCGCTCGCCGCGATCGGCGCCGCATGCGGAGCGACGCAGGCGGCGACGGGGTCCGCGATGCGCACGCTCTGGTCGACCTTGATTCCCGACGCGTCATTGCGCCAGAGCGCCTACGCCCTCGATGCGGTCTCGCTCGAGGTCGCCTTCATCGCGGGGCCGCTTGTGACTGCCGCGCTCGTGGCTGTGGACTCTCCCACTGCGGCGGTGCTGGCCAACGTCGGGTTCGCGACCGTCGGGACGCTCACCTTCGTCCTGTCGCGAGCATCGCGAGCATGGAGCGGGCATGCAGGGCCCGCGAGCGTCGCCGGGCCCCTGCGGTCGCGCGGGATCGTCGCGCTCCTGCTCATTGAGGTGGCGTTCGGCGTATCGCTCGGCGCGATGGAGATCTCGATCACCGCGTTCGCGACCGAGGAGGGGTCGAGCAGCGCCGCGGGGGTCCTGATCGCGGTCCAAGCCGCGGCGAGCCTGGCGGCTGGCCTCTGGTACGGGTCGAAGCATCAGGGCGCTCCGGCGGCGGAGCGCTATCCGCGCATCTGCCTCCTGCTCGCGCTGGGCCTCGTGCCGTTGCTCTTCACCACCTCCATCGCGGAGGCCGTGCCGCTCATGGCGATCAGCGGGTTCGCGCTGGCGCCGTCGGGAACCGTCCTCTACACCCTCATCGACGCGCTCGCGCCTCGTGGGACCGCGACGGAGGCCTTTACCTGGATCGTCACGTCCATCTCCGGGGGCGCGGCGATCGGCAGCGCGCTCGGCGGCGTCCTCGTCACCGGTGGGCACCCGCACCGCGGGCTGGTGGCGTGCGTGGCGGCGGCTGCCGTGGCGGCCGCGATCGCGTACCTGGCCCGGCCGGTGCTGCGGCCGGCGCCGAGCACGGCGTGACCGGACGATCCAAGGGCGGCCCTTTGCCCGGGCACCCAGGGCTGCGGCCAGTGGTGGCACCGTCGAGTGCGTGATTGACCACCTATACGGTGGTCAATGCGACATTCGATTCGGATTCGCTGTCGCCCGGCGAGCGGAGCGAAGGTTCCGCGCGATGCCGCACTTTCGGTGCCTCGCGGCGGTGCCAACCGCTCGGAGCAGACGGGAACAACCGTTCGCATCCGTAGAATCGAAGTTGTGTTTGTCGAGGAGCGTCTAGCGGCGAGTCAGGCTGGTCAGGCGGCGTAGCGGCCGCATCAGGTTCATGCCCTCTGATCGGATCGTCATCTCAGGTGCCCGCGCGCACAACCTCAAGGGGATCGACCTCGAGCTGCCACGCGATTCGCTGATCGTCATGACCGGGCTGTCGGGGTCCGGGAAGTCCAGTCTCGCCTTCGACACGATCTACGCCGAGGGCCAGCGCCGCTACGTCGAGTCGCTGTCCGCCTATGCGCGGCAGTTCCTCGGCCAGATGGAGAAGCCCGACGTCGATTCGATCGAGGGTCTTTCGCCCGCGATCTCCATCGACCAGAAGACGACCTCGCGGAACCCGCGATCCACCGTCGGAACCGTCACCGAGATATACGACTACCTGCGGCTGCTGTGGGCCAGGATCGGCAAGCCCCACTGCTACAACTGCGGCGCCCCGATCCAGGGGCAGTCGCTCGAGCAGATCACCGATCGCGTGCTGACGCTCGATGAGGAGTCCAGGTTCATGGTCCTGGCGCCGATCGTCCGCGGACGAAAGGGCGAGTACGGGCGGCTGCTCGAGGAGATGCGCGGGCAGGGGTATGTGCGGGCGGTGATCGACGGAGAGCTTCGACGTCTCGACGAGGACATCGAGCTCGACAAGAAGTTCAAGCACGACATCTCGGTCGTCGTCGACCGGCTGGTGATGAAGGAGGGCATCCGCAAGCGGCTCTCCGAGTCGATCGAGGCGGCTTCGCAGTTGGCCGAGGGTCTCGTCGAAGTCGAGGTGGTCGATGCCCGTAGTAACGGAGACCCCGCCGGCGCGGACGCGGGAGCAGACGAAGAGAGCCCGAGCCGTAGGCGAGGGCAAGGTCTTCTGGCGGGAGGGGAGCAGCCGGCCGGCGTAAGTGTGCTGAGCGGGCCCAGCGCCGGCAAGCGCGGCGAGGTCCTCGTGTTCTCAGAGAAGTTCGCGTGCCTCAACTGCGGCACGTCGATGCCCGAGCTCGAGCCGCGCATCTTCTCCTTCAACTCGCCCCACGGCTGCTGCCACCGCTGCCATGGCCTCGGGTTCCAGCGGGTGATCGACCCGGAGCTGATCGTTCCGGACCCAACGCTTTCGATCGCCGAGGGAGCCCTCGAACCGTGGACGAAAGCGGCGTCGAGGTACCACCGGCGCCTCCTCGAGGCGGTTGCCGAGGCGAACGGCATCGACGTCCACACGCCCTGGCAGGACCTGGCGCAGCGGGACCGTGACCTTCTGCTGGAGGGCACGGGTGGCGACCGCCATACGGTCAGCTACCGCAACCGGTTCGGACGGCGGCGCACCTACACCGTGCGCTTCGACGGCATGCTCGCGAGCCTCGAGCGCCGCTACCGGGAGACCGATTCGGACAACACCCGCGAGCGAATCGAGGGCCTGATGGCGCTGCAGCCGTGCCCGGCGTGCGGCGGCGCGCGCCTGCGCCCCGAGAGCCTCGCGGTCACGGTCGGCGGGCTGAACATCTACGAGTACACGCGGATGTCAGCTCGAGCGGCGCTCGCCTGGATCGAGGCACTCGAGCTGACCGAGACCGAGCGCGCGATCGCGCGGCTGGTGGTGCGCGAGATCGCGGAGCGCCTGCGGTTCCTGGACAGCGTCGGGATCGGCTACCTGTCCCTGGAGCGAGCGGCGAACACGCTCTCGGGCGGCGAGGCGCAGAGGATCCGCCTGGCCACGCAGATCGGCTCCTCGCTCGTCGGCGTCCTCTACATCCTCGACGAGCCCTCCATCGGGCTCCACCAGAGGGACAACGCCAAGCTCATCGACACCCTGCAGCGGCTCCGCGACCTCGGGAACACGGTCATCGTCGTCGAGCACGACGAGGGCACGATCCGTGCCGCGGACCACGTCATCGATCTCGGCCCGGGTGCCGGCGAGCACGGAGGAGCCATCGTCGCCGACGGGACGCCCGCCCAGGTGGCACGCTCCTCCGCGTCCCTCACGGGCCAGTACCTGAACGGCAAGCGGACGATCCCCGTCCCGGGACATCGGCGCGCGCCGCAGGACGAGCTGGTGATCCGCCGCGCCCGGCAGCACAACCTCAAGGGCATCGACGTCACGGTTCCGCTGGGGGTCTTCTGCTGCGTGACCGGAGTGTCCGGGTCCGGTAAGTCGACCCTGGTCAACGAGATCCTCTACCGGGCGGTGGCGAACCGCCTGCACCGCGCGCGACTACGTCCCGGTGCGCACGACCGAATCGAGGGCCTCGAACATGTCGACAAGATCATCAGCATCGACCAGTCGCCGATCGGTCGTACGCCGCGCTCGAACCCCGCCACCTACACCGGCGTCTTCGATCACATCCGCGAGCTGTTCTCGAAGACCAAGGAGGCGCGGGTCCGCGGATACAAGCCGGGGCGGTTCAGCTTCAACGTCAAGGGTGGGCGCTGCGAGGTGTGCCGTGGCGACGGCCAGATCAAGATCGAGATGCACTTCCTCCCGGACGTCTACGTCCCGTGCGAGCAGTGCCACGGGCGCCGCTACAACCGCGAGACGCTCGAGGTGCGGTTCAAGGGGAAATCGATCGCGGACGTGCTCGAGATGTCGGTCGAGGAGGCGGTCGAGTTCTTCGCCCACATCCCGAAGATCCGCCGCCGTCTGCAGACGCTTCACGATGTCGGGCTCGACTACATCAGGCTCGGCCAGCCCGCGACGACGCTTTCCGGCGGCGAGGCGCAGCGTGTGAAGCTCGCGACCGAGCTGTCGAAGGTCGCGACCGGCGACACCCTCTACATCCTCGACGAGCCGACGACAGGCCTGCACTTCGCGGACGTACAGCGGCTGCTCGAGGTCCTCGACCGTCTCGTCGAGTCGGGCAATACCGTGGTCGTGATCGAGCACAACCTGGACGTGATCAAGTGGGCGGACCGGATCATCGACCTGGGGCCGGAGGGCGGCGAGGCCGGCGGCGAGGTCGTCGCGAGCGGAACGCCGGAGGAGGTCGCCGCCAACACCGCCTCGTACACGGGCCGATTCCTGAAGGGTCTGGTCACGCCCGCGGAGCCCGGCCCTCCCCGCCGCGCGCAACGGCGCCGCCGCGAGCCGGTCGCCGCCTGACGCATCGGTGTCCCGGGCGCTGGCCATCGCCATCGTGGCGCTGGCCGTCTTCTTCGCGATCTACGGGATCGCGGTGCACACGGAGGTGGGCCAGCACGCCGACGAGGCAGCGCTCGCAGGGGGTCGGTCCGCGCCCGAACGCGCGCAGTCGGGGGCCAGCAGCCTGTTGCGCCTCGTCAGTGTCGGCTCTCTGGGAGCCGCGGTGATCGCGCTGGGCGCGCTTTCGTGGTTATCGCGGCGTCCTTGGTTGATCGCGCTGCCCGCGGTCATCGTGGGCCTGAGCCTCGCGGCGGCGGAGCTGTTCAAGCTCGTGATCCTCTCGCGGCCGGACCTGTGGGCGTCGAGTCTCCACGGCAACAGCTACCCATCCGGTCACACCGCGATCGCGATGGGCCTCGGGCTCTCGGCGGTGCTCATCGCTCCGGAGCGGCTCCGCGGGGCCGTTGCGGTCATTGCCGCCGCGTTCGCCGGGGGCGTCGGGATCCTCGTGGTCACCGCCGACTGGCACCGCCCCAGCGATCCACTCGGCTCGTTCGCGCTGACCCTGGCGATCGTGGGTGCGATCGTGGCGCTGCTGGACCGGCGGGAGCGAGGTGAGCCGACCCCGACGCCGGCTGAGGGGCGCGCGCCACCCTCGGCGACCATTGCCGCCCGGCGGCTCGAGGTGGCGGCGATCGCCGCGGGGATCCTGCTGTTCGCCGGCGCGGTTCTGCTGGCCGCGCTGCGATACGGGCCCGCGGTGGCGTGGAACCGTCCACACGCCGCCTTCCTCGGCTCGATCGCGACGATCCTGGTCGCCGCCGGGCTCACGGTGAGCGCCCTGCTGCGGATCCTCCCGCCCGATTCGGCCGCCGCCGGTTCGAACGGGTAAGTCGTTCGCGCCGCCAGCGCCCGCTCGCCAGTCGTTATCGTGGGCGCATGCCCCCAGCGCCGCTCGCGTCCGAGCTCGAGGTAGCGGAGGGCGGTCGGTTCATCGGCGTGGACGTCGGCGGGACCAAGGTGGCCGTCGCGACGCTCGAGGAAGAGCGGCTCAGCGAGCCGACCGTGCGTCCGACGGACTCGTCGAGCGCCGATGGGCTCGTTGACGAGATCGTGGCCGGGGTCAAGTCCGTCAACTCGCCGGGGACACGTGCGGTCGGCGTCGGCGTCCCATCGATCGTGGAATTCGATACCGGGCGGGTCCACTCGAGCGTCAACCTCGACCTCGCGGACTTCGACCTCCGGAGTGTGCTCGAGGACCGGATCGGTATGCCGGTGTTCGTGGACAACGACGCAACCATCGCGGCGATCGGTGAGGCGTTCGACGACGGCGGGCGACCGCTCGTGCAGAACCTCGTTCTCTTCACAGTCGGAACGGGGGTGGGTGGCGGGCTGGTTCTCGACGGGCGCGTCTACCGTGGTTCCACCGGCGCCGCCGGCGAGCTGGGCCACACGCTCATCGGCGCGAGCTTCGGTGAGGGGCTGCCGACGGCGGGCGACTTTCCTCAGACGGGGTCGCTGGAGGCGCTCGCGGCAGGGCGCGCGCTGGACCGACTCGGCGCCCAGATCGCCGGTGAGCGCCCTGATTCGGCGCTCGCGAAGATGGCCGCGGGCGGGGACCGCATCGACGGGCACGACGTCGTCCGGGCCGCGCAACAGAGTGATCCGGATGCGGTGGCCGCCCTCCGCACGCTCGGGGAGCGGCTGGGTGTGGGGATCGCGAACGCGATCAACACCTTCGACCCGGACGAGGTGGTGATCGGGGGCGGGGTCTCGGTGGCCGGTGATCTGCTGCTCGATCCGGCCCGCGAGACTGCCCGCGACTTCATACCGCCCGGCGTGGGCGAGCGCACGGAGATCCGCCTCGCTCGACAAGGCCGCGACGCGGGCGTCCGGGGCGCTGCGCTTCTCGCAGCCTTGGAGCTCGCTCGGGGCGAGCCGGCGTCCGTTGCTTCGCACAGCGAGGTTGAGGGCGCGTCTTGACTGCCGTCACCCAGTCCGAGATCCTGCCGGAGAACCCGTTCGCGGCGGACGTCGAGGAGGCTCTTCCGCCGCCCACGACGCTCGTGATCTTCGGTGCTACGGGCGACCTCGCCGCCCGCAAGCTGCTCCCGGCCGTCTACAACCTGCGCTTGGGCGGCCTGTTGCCAGATGGCTTTCACGTCATCGGTATCGGTCGCTCGGAGAGCGGTGACGAGGCCTTCCGCGCCCATGCTCGCGATGCGATCTCGAGCTATTCGCGAACCGGGATCGACGATGACACGTGGCAGAGTCTCGAGCCCCGCCTCGAGTTCCTGCGCGGGAATCTCGACGACCCCAAGCTGTATGAATCGCTCGCCGAGCGCATCGCGAAGATCGACGCCGACGGCCAGCGCGCGCAACGAGTCTTCTACTTGGCGGTCTCGCCGTCGTTCTTCGCCAGGGTTGCGCAATCGCTCTCGGGGGTCGGTCTGAGCGACGAGAGCGAGGCGCCGTCCCGGCTGATGATCGAGAAGCCGTTCGGCCGCGATCTCGAGTCGGCGCTGGAGTTGAATACCGAGATCTCGGAGGCGTTCGTCGAATCCCAGGTCTTCCGGATCGACCACTACCTCGGCAAGGAGACCGTCCAGAACCTCCAGGTGATGCGATTCGCGAACGGGATCCTCGAGCCGGTCTGGAACCGCCGCTACGTCGAGCACGTCCAAATCACGATGGCCGAGGACATCGGCATCGGGCGCCGCGCGGGCTACTACGACTCCGCGGGGGCGATTCGCGACGTCATCCAGAACCACCTCATGCAGCTCCTCGCCCTCACCGCGATGGAGGCTCCCGTGCGCTTCGACGCGAACACCCTCCGTGACGAAAAGGTGAAGCTCCTGCGATCGGTGCGCCGCTACACGGCAGCCGAGGTGCCGGACTATGTTGTCCGCGGTCAGTATGGCGCCGGATGGGTCGGCGGCGAGCAGGTCCCCGCGTACGTCGACGAGGAGAGCGTGCCCGCCGACTCGCGAACGGACACGTACGTCGCGATGCGGGTCGAGGTCGACAACTGGCGGTGGGCCGGGACCCCGTTCTATCTGCGGTGCGGCAAGCGGCTTCCACGGCGGGTGACCGAGATCGCGGTCCAGTTCCGGCCGGTGCCGCACCTCCCGTTCGCCGGGGCGGACATAGGCGAGGTGGAGCCGAATCAGTTGGTCCTGTCCGTCCAGCCGGACGAGGGTGCGTCGCTGCGGCTCGTGGCAAAGGTTCCGGGACAGTCGATGAATGTGCGACCCGTGCAGATGGAGTTCAAGTACGGGGCCTCGTTCCTCGGTGACTCACCGGAGGCGTACGAGCGGCTGCTCCACGACGCGCTGATGGGGGACGCGACCCTGTTCACCCGCTCCGACGAGGTCGCGGAGGAGTGGCGGATCATCCAGCCGATCCTTGAGCGGTGGGAGTCGGACCCGCATGGGCCGGAGATTTACGAGGCGGGAAGCCAGGGCCCGTCGGAGGCGGACAGCCTCCTCGCGATTCGCGGCAGGGCCTGGAGGCAGATATGACACCCGCGACGGCGAGCCCGCAGGGGGCCGGGGAGGAGCTTCCGGAGCGGACTCGCTGGGTTGCCCAGGGCGTGAGTGCCGACGACGTCAACGCCGAACTCGACCGCCTGCACCGCGCGGCGGGCGGACCGGGCCGAATCCTTGCCCTTGCCCGGAAGCTCAACCTGATCGTCCTCCCCTGTCCGGACCGCTGCGAGCAGCAAGTGGAGCAAGCGCTGGATGGGCTCGGCACCCACACCCCGTCGCGAACGTTGGTTCTCCGCGAGCACGGAAGGGACAGGATCGACGCCAGCCTTGCGATGGACTGCCGGGCGCCGGCCGGCGCTGGACGGGTCGGGCTGTGCCACGACCGAATCGTGTTGAGCATGGATGCCGGCCGGCTCGAGCACGCGGCGTCGCTCCTGGCGCCGCTGCTGGTCAGCGACCTCCCCACGGTCCTGTGGCTCCCCGAGCCGCGGTCGGCCGTGCCCGACCCGCGACTCCTCGAACGCGGGCAGTACGTGCTCGTCGACTCGGGCGCTGGCGACTACGAGGACCTCCGGCGGCTGGCGGCGCTGGCCGCCGTGATTCGCGTGCACGACCTGGCCTGGGGCCGGCTCGACTACTGGCGCGCCGCGGTCGCGGCCGCCTTCGAGCCGGGGGAGCGGCGGTCACTGCTTTCCACGATCACCGAAGTCGAGCTGCGCTACGAGAGGCAGGGGCTGCAAGCGGCTCTCCTCCTCGCCGGGTGGATCGCTGCACGGGTGGGATGGCAGGCGGGCGGTCTCGAGCGAAGCAACGGCACGGTCAGGGCACGGGTGCACCGCGCCGACGGCGGCGAGGCCGGCTTCGGGTTCGCGGCGGCCGAGTGTGGCGGTGGCTGCGGTGGCGTCGACCGGGTGGTCTTCAGGTCCCGATCCGATCAGGTCGTCGTTCCGCGAAGCGGGGCCACGAGCTCGTTGCGCAACTTGTTCGCCGAGGCACTCCAGCCTCAGCCGACGTTCGCGCGCGGCTACGCGCCGGCGGTCACCGCCGCTGCGGCCATGCTGGACGGCGAAGCGTGACGTCCGTCTTTGTCGCCGCAACCCCCGAGGAGGCCGCGCAGGTCGCGTGCAAGCGGATGCGCTCGGCCATCGACGAAGCAACGGCATCGCGCGGCGTCGCGCACATCGCCCTGGCCGGTGGAACGACCCCGCGGCGCACCTACGAGCTCCTGGCCGGGGAGACCGAGGACTGGTCTGGCGTGGAGGTCTGGTTCGGCGACGAGCGCGCGGTGGGCGCAGACGATCCGGAGAGCAACTATCGGATGGTGCAGGAGACGCTGCTGGCCGGAGGCAGCGGCCCCGATGTGCATCGCATCGAGGGCGAGCGCGGCCCGGAGGCGGCGGCGGCCGGTTATGCGGAGCTGCTCGCCGAGCGGCTTCCCTCTGAGGGCGGCGTCCCGGTGCTGGACCTGGCGCTTCAGGGTCTTGGCCCCGACGGGCATACGGCATCCCTGTTTCCCGGCAATCCGGCCGTGGAGGCGGACGGCATCTGCGTGGCGGTCCACGGGGCGCCCAAGCCCCCGCCAGACCGGATCACGCTGACGGTCCCCGCACTGCGGGCGGCGCGCGCGATGGTCTTCCTGGCGACCGGCGCCGAGAAGGCGCAAGCCTTGGGGGAGCTGCTGGCGGGGCCGAACCCGGCGATTCCGTCGAGCCTGCTGTCCGGCGAGCGGACCGAGGTCATTGTCGACCGTGCCGCGGCGCCTTCCGACGCGCCGTACGCACAGAACCCGGGCAAGTAGGGGGTCCCGCAAGGGGGTAAGCGGGTTTTTCCTCGATTCGAGGCAAAAAGCCGCGCAGCCCTGCGGTGTTGCGGCGGCTTGTCGGCTCGCGCCCGCTCTACTTGCCCGCGCGCTTCGCGGCGGTGTCCGGCCTGTGATTCGCCGACAGGAGCGCTGCGCCGATCGCGCCGCCGAAGTCGCCCAGGGCTGCGACGTGCATCGCCGGCGGGTTGTCGTCGGTGAAGAGGTGGGGCTTCATCGCCTTCGCGATGCGCTTGGCGTATGGCTCCCCGAAGCGCACCCCCAGCCCACCCCCGATGATGACCGCCTCGACGTCGAGCAGGTTGACGGCGGAGGCGATGCCGGCGCCGAGCGCCTCGATTGCGCGGTCGATGAGCTTCGTCGCGAGCGGGTCCTTCGCCTTGAGCGCCCTGCCCCAGATGCCGCTGGTGAGGCGGTCGCGCCCATGCTTCTCCATGATCTTGAATAGGTCGGTCTTGGCGCCGCCCTCGTGCTTCTTGCGCGCCTTGATCTCCATGGCGGCGCGCCCGGCGTAGGCCTCCATGCAACCGCGGCGCCCGCATGTGCAGCGCGCGCCCCCCGTCTTGACGACCATGTGGCCGATCTCGCCTGCAGCGCCGCGGCCGAGCCAGTGCTCGCCGTTCAGGATGATGCCCCCGCCCACCCCGGTGCCCCAGAAGACGCCGATCAGCGAGTCGTAGGGACGGCCGGCGCCAAGCTTGAGCTCCGCCTCGGTCGCGACGCCCACGTCGTTGCCCACCGAGACCGCTGTTCCGAGCGCATCTGAGAGCCATGGCCCGAGCTCGAACCGGCCGGCCCAGCCCGGAAGGTTGCGTGCCTGCGAGACGGTGCCCGCCTCCGTATCGACGTCGCCCGGGGAACCGACGCCGGCGCCGCGCAGCCCACCCGACTCCGTACCCGCCTCCGCGGCGGCGTCCTTGAGCGCTTCCGACATCTGCTCCGCGACATCCTCCGGGCCGCCGCTCGTCGGCGTCGGACGCCTCGAGGAGCCGACCACATTCCATTTGCCGTCCACGACAACGGCCTGGATCTTGGTGCCGCCCAGGTCGATGCCACCTCGCAGCACCGGTTTTCGGGGACTCACGCGATCGCTCTCATTTCTCGAGTCGGCAGTGGGGCGACTCTACCCGGACTCAACCGCCTTCTCGGCCGCGATGACGCTCATGACGGCGTTGATCAGCGACAGGTGGGTGAAGGCCTGCGGGAAATTGCCCAGGTGGCGCCCGCTCGCAGCCTCGATCTCCTCGGCATAGAGCTGGAGGGGGCTGGCGAACGAGAGGAGCTTCTCGCACAGCGCCCGGGCGCGCTCCGCCTCGCCGATCTGCGCCAGGGCGGTCACGAGCCAGAATGAGCAGATCGTGAACGTGCCCTCCTTGCCCTCGAGGCCATCGTCCGTGTGCTCGACCTTGTAGCGGAGGACGAGCCCATCCTCGGTCAGCTCGTCGGCGATCGCCAACACCGTATTGCGGATGCGCTCGTCGTCGGGAGGGAGGAAGCCCATCAGCGGGAGGAGTAACAACGAGGCGTCGAGCGCATCGGTCTCGTAGTGCTGAACGAACACATTCCGCTTGTCCACTCCCTTCTCGCAGACCTCGGCCTTGATCTCGTCCGCCACGTTGCCCCAGCGCTCCGCGGGCTCGGTGTCGCCTCGAGCCTCGGCGAGCTCTCGACCGCGGTCCAAAGCCACCCAGCACAGGACCTTCGATGCCGTGAACTGCTTCGGCTCGCCCCGCACCTCCCAGATCCCTCGGTCGGGCTCGGACCACTGCTCGGCCGCGTCGTCGACGAACCCGGCGATCATCTCCCAAGTGACATCTGGCAGCTGTTGGGTGAAGCCCTGGCGGGAGTGGATCGCGAACGAGTCGAGCAGCATGCCCCACACGTCGTGCTGCTTCTGGTCGAACGCCCCATTGCCGATCCGCACGGGGCGAGCTCCGTCGTATCCGGACAAATGGTCGAGGGTCTTCTCAGTGAGGTCGTGCTCGCCGTCGATGCCGTACATGATCTGCAGCGGCTTGGTCCCGACGGTCTGGAGCACGAAGGCGAAGAACTCGAACGCCTCCCATTCGAACCCCAGGGTGAAGAGCCCCCAGAGCATGAAGGCCGAGTCGCGGATCCAGGTGAAGCGGTAGTCCCAGTTGCGCTCGCCTCCGGGGGTCTCCGGCAGCGAGGTCGTCGCCGCGGCGAGGATTGCACCGGTCGGGGCGTAGCTCAGGCCCTTGAGCGTCAGCGCGCTGCGCTCCAGGTAGCTACGCCACGGGTGGTCGGGGAACTTCCCGGCCTTGAGCCACTGCCGCCAGTCACGCGTCGTCGACCAGATTGCCTCGGCGGCCTTCTGCGGCGATTCGGGTGGCTTCTCCTCGCCCCAGGACAGCGCCGCGAACGCCATCTCGCCGTCCCTGAGCCGCCCGCGGGCGATCGCTCTGGGGCCGGTCAGCTCCAGCGGGAGGCTGGACGTGAGACATAGCTCGAGGGAAGACGCGGGCGCGTGGACCGTGGCCGTGTCGTAGCCCTCGGCGGCGTAGCTCCACAGGCCGGGGTCGCGGCCGTAATCGAACAGCGGCAGGCAGTTCAGGATGAGCTCGACGTCGCCGTCCACGCAGGTCGCGACGCGCAAGAGCATCTGGGCCGCCACGAAATCGCCTGGAGCGCGCTCGTACTCCTCGCGCCGCTTGCCGCCGTGCCAGCGGTGCGTGACCAGGCAGTCATACACCTGAAGCCAGCCCGTTGGCGTCTGCCACGTCGTCTCGAGCACCATGCTGCCCGGTAGGTAACGCCGGTGGGTGGGAACTTCAGCGCCCTCGGGAAGCAGCCCGAAGATCCCGGAAGAGCGATCCAACATCGAGCCGAAGACGCTCGGCGAGTCCGATCGCGGCAGGCAGAGCCACTCGACGCTGCCGCCGGACGCCACCAGCGCGCAGGTCTCGCAATCCGACAGAAACGCGTAGTCCGCGATGGGGGGAAAGCCGCTCGGGCGCCCGGGCGACGCGGCCCCGACCTCGGCAATGTTGGCTGAATCGGACCCTGTCACGTCCGTTCCTGACGGGCGCGGGGCGTGATCTCTGACCCGGTCGCTGTCCACAGTCACTGAGTGCCGGTTCGTTCTCGGCCCACCAAGCGGCCGGCGCGGTATCTCCGGATGAGCGCATTGGTGGAGCTGTCGTGCCGGAGCTCGGGTTCCGCCTCCGCCTGGAGCTCGGGGACGATTCGCTTGGCCAGCACCTTTCCGAGCTCCACACCCCACTGGTCGAAGGAGTCGATGCCCCACACGGCTCCCTGGGTGAAGACGCTGTGCTCGTAGAGCGCGACGAGCGTCCCGAGCCGCTCGGGGGTGAGTTGGTCGGTCAGAATCGTGTTCGAGGGCCGGTTCCCCTCGAAGACCCGATGCGGCACCAGCTCCTCGGGCGTCCCCTCCTCGCGCACCTGGTCGGCCGTCTTTCCGAATGCCAGCGCCTCGGTCTGCGCGAAGACGTTGGCCATGAGGAGGTCCTGGTGCTCGCCCAGAGGGTTCAGCGAGCGCGTGAAGCCGATGAAGTCGCAGGGGATGAGCTTCGTCCCCTGGTGGATCAGCTGGTAGAAGGAGTGCTGGCCGTTGGTGCCCGGCTCGCCCCAGTACACCGCGCCGGTCTCATGGTCGACGCGACGGCCGTCGAGCGTGACGTGCTTGCCATTCGATTCCATGGTCAGCTGCTGGAGGTATGCCGGAAAGCGATGGAGGTACTGGTCGTACGGCAGCACGGCGACGGTCTGGGCGCCGAAGAAGTCCCCGTACCAGACGGCCAGCAGCCCCATCAGCGCGGGCAGGTTCCGCTCCGTCGGCGTCTCGCGGAAATGCTCGTCCATCGTATGAAAGCCGCCGAGCATCTCTCCGAAACGCTCGGGACCGATGGCGAGCATCGTGGAGAGCCCGATCGCGGAGTCCATCGAGTACCGACCGCCGACCCAGTCCCAGAAGCCGAACATGTTGTCGGTGTCGATGCCGAACTCCGCGACGCCCTCGGCGTTGGTCGAGACGGCGACGAAGTGCTTCGCGATCGCGGCCTGGTCGCCCAGCGCGTCGAGAGCCCATCGCCGTGCGGTGTGGGCATTCGTCACCGTCTCCAGCGTCGTAAAGGTCTTCGAGGAGACGATGAACAGGGTCTCCTCGGGGTCGAGGTCGCGCGTCGCCTCGGCGAAGTCGGTGCCGTCCACGTTGGAGACGAAGCGGAACGTCATGTCCCCTCGCGAGTAGTACCGCAGCGCCTCGTACGCCATCACGGGGCCGAGGTCCGAACCGCCGATTCCGATGTTGATGACGTTGTGGATCGGCCTGCCGGTATGGCCCCGCCATTCACCTCCCCGGACCCTCTCGCAGAACGCGGCCATGCGGTCGAGGACCTCGTGGACCTCCCTGACGACGTCGACCCCGTCCACCATCAGCGACCGGTCCCGGGGCATCCGCAGCGCGACGTGGAGCACCGAGCGGTCCTCCGAGACATTGACCCGCTCGCCGCGGAACATCGCCTCGCGGCGCTCCGGCATGCCGCGGTCGTCCGCCAGCGCGATCAGCAGCTCGATCGTCTCGTCGACGATCCGGTTCTTCGAGTAGTCGAGGTGGAGACCGGCGCCGTCCGCGGCCATTCGCTCGCCCCGCGCGGGATCGGTCTCGAACAGCATCCGCAGATGCGAGTCGCGAACGGCATCGCGGTGGCGCTCGAGCGCCTTCCAGGAATCGCGCTGGGTGAGCGGCTCGGCCGTCGAGACGTCCGTCACATCGCGGCTTTCTCAGCGTGGCCGCCGAAGCCCTTGCGCATCGCCGAGAGGACCTTGTCGGCGAAGTCGTCCAGCCCGCGCGAGGCGAACCGTGAGTAGAGGGCCATGGTGAGAACCGGGGCGGGGACGCCCTCCTCGATCGCGGCGATCGAGGTCCAGCGACCTTCGCCCGAGTCCGATACGCGCCCCTCGTACTCGGACAGCTCGGGCGACTCCTGGAACGCCTGGGCCGTGAGATCGAGCAACCACGAGCCGATGACGCTGCCGCGGCGCCACACCTCGGCGACCTCGGGGATGTCGATGTCGTACCGGTAGTACTCGGGATGCTCCAGCGGGGCGGTCTCGGCGTCCACCTCCTGCTGCCGCTTGCCGACGTCCGCGTTCCTCAGGACATTCAGCCCCTCGGCGTACGCGGCCATGATCCCGTACTCGATCCCGTTGTGGACCATCTTCACGAAGTGGCCCGCGCCGCTGGGACCGCAGTGCAGGTAGCCCTGTTCGGAGGGAGTCGGGTCGCCGTCGCGACCGGGCGTCCGGGGCGCGGACTCGACTCCCGGCGCGAGCGACGCGAAGATCGGGTCGAGGCGCTCCACCGTGGCGTCCGGACCGCCGATCATCAGACAGTAGCCGCGGTCGATGCCCCACACGCCGCCGCTCGTGCCGGTGTCGACGTAGTCGATCTTGTGCTCGGCGAGCCGGGCGGAGCGCCTGATGTCGTCCCGGTAGTAGGAGTTGCCGCCGTCGATCACGGCGTCGCTCTCGTCGAGCAGCGGGGCCAGCTCGTCGAGCGTCTTGTCCACGGCCGCTGCAGGGACCATGAGCCACACCGAGCGGGGACGCTCGAGCTTGCCGACGAAGTCCTCCATCGACTCCGCCCCGACCGCTCCCTCGCCGGCGAGGGCCTTCACCGAGTCGGGGTTCAGGTCGAACACGACCCCCTCGTGGCCGTCGCGCATCAGGCGCCGGACCATGTTGGCGCCCATACGGCCGAGCCCGATCATTCCGAGTTGCATCGCGAGTTCTCCTTTCCGGTGCAGCCCGGTTCTAGCTGCGCCTCACCGGCGTCACCCGGCGGTTGCGAGTCTCCGGGACTCCGACTCGATGGATTCCAAGAGGTCGTGCCAGGATTTGTCGAACGCCTCAGCGCCTTCGCGCTGCAGCCTCGACGCCAGCTCATCCGTGTCGACACCCGCCGACTGGAACTGCGCGAGCACCTCGACCGCGTCGCCGCCGTCAGCCGGGATCGGATCGCCGACCGTTCCGTGGTCCGCGAACGCAAGCAGAGTCTTGTCGGGCATCGTGTTGATGGTGTCCGGCGCCGCGAACGCCTCGATGTAGAGGACGTCGGACGCGTTGGGGTCCTTCGTGCCGGTGCTGGCGAACAGCAGGCGTTGCGGCCGCGCACCGGCGTTCGCGAGCTGCTGCCAGCGATCGGAGTCGAGCAGCTGCCGGTAGGCGCGGTACGCGTGCTTGCCCACCGCGATCCCAAGGCGGTTCCGCAGCTCGTCCGACACCGCGTCGGCCACGGCGACATCCCAGCGGCTGATGAAGACCGATGCGACGGAGGGGACAGCCGGGTCGAGGTCCTCGCGGGTCCGGCGCTCGATGCCGCGCATGTAGGCCTCCGCCGCAGCCAGGTACTGGTCGGTTGAGAAGAGGAGCGTGACGTTCACCGGGATGCCGGCGTGGATCGACTCCTCGATTGCCTCCTGGCCGGCAACCGTTCCGGGAATCTTGATGAACAGGTTGTCGCGGTCACCCTCGTCGCGGAGCCTGCGGACCTGCTCGATCGTGCCGGGGGCGTCGTCCGCGAGGAGCGGGGACACCTCGAGCGAGACGAACCCATCAACACCGTCGGTGCGCTCGTGGACCGGAGCGAACAGGTCCGTCGCGGCCTGAAGGTCACGGATCGCGACGGCGAAGAAGATCTCCTCGGGACTCAGTCCCCGCTCCGTCAGCTCCGAGATCTGCTCGTCGTATGCGTCCCCCTGCGAGATCGCCTTGTCGAAGATCGTCGGATTCGACGTCAGGCCGGTGATCGACAGCTCGTCGATGTAGCGGGCGAGCGTCCCGTCCTGGAGCATCGTGCGGGTGATGTTGTCGAGCCACAGGCTCTGGCCGAGCTCGTGGAGTTGTTCGGTTGGCTTCATTTAAAGAGCTCCCTTGCTGCCTCGGCGACGCGCTCCGGGGTGAACCCGAACTTCCGCTGAACCTCCTTCAGCGGGGCGGAGGCGCCGAATGTGTGCATGCCGACTATCTGGCCCTGCGGTCCGACGTAGCGATCCCAGCCGAGGGTGGAGGCCTGCTCCACTGCGACCCGCGCCTGGACCGCCTTCGGCAGGACGCTCTCGCGGTAGTCGTCCGGCTGGAGATCGAAGAGGTACCAGGACGGAAGGCTGACCACTCGGGCTCGCACGCCGTCCGAGCGTAGCTCTTCGTACGCTCCCACGGCGAGGGCCACCTCGCTCCCGGTCGCGATCAGGATGACCTCGGGATCGCCGTCCGCGTCGGCGAGCACGTAGCCGCCTCGGGCCAGTCCCTCCGCCGATGCATACCTCGACCGGTCGAGGATTGGAACGTTCTGGCGAGTGAGGACGAGCGCCGTGGGCTGATGGCGCTGCTGCATCATCACCCGCCAGGCCTCGACGACCTCGTTGGCGTCGCACGGGCGGATGACGTTCATCCCCGGCATCGCGCGCAGCCCGGCGAGTTGCTCGACCGGCTGATGCGTGGGGCCGTCCTCACCGAGCCCGATCGAATCGTGACTGAACCAGTGGATGACGGGGAGCTCCATCAGCGCCGAGAGGCGGATGGCCGGCCGCGCGTAGTCGGAGAAGATCAGGTAGGTCGACCACACGGGCCGCAGCTTCGAGAGGGAGAGGCCGTTCGAGATCGCAGCGGACTCGTGCTCGCGAATTCCGTAATGGAGCTCGCGTCCGGTGCGGTCCTCCGGCTGGAACGCCGTCGCGCCCTCGAAGTCCAGGCCGCTGGCGGCGGACCCGGTGAGATCGGCGGAGCCGCTCATCAACCACGGCACCCGTGGTGCGATGGCGTTCAGCACCTGGTGTGATGCCTTGCGGGTCGCAACGCCCTTCTCGTCGGCGTCGAAGCCGGGAATGTCCGCGTCCCAGCCCTCTGGAAGGGTCCGACGCTGCATCTGGTCGATCTCGGCCGCGACCTGGGCCCCCGCATCCGCCACGCGCTGCTTCCACTCGGTCCGCAGCCGGCGCCCCCGCTCGCCGACGCCGCGCGCGAAGTGCTCGTAGACGCCATCGGGGATCAGGAACTGAGCGTCCTCGGGCCACCCGTACGCGCGCTTGGTCTCCCTGACCTCCTCCTCGCCCAGGGGCTCACCATGGGCGGCCGCGGTGTCCTGCTTCGGCGAGCCCCAGCCGATGTGGCTGTCGACGATGATCAGGGTCGGGCGGTCCGCCTCCTGTTTGAACTGTTCGAACGCGCGGGTCAGAAGCTCGAGGTCGTTCGCGTCGCCCACCCGCGTGACGTTCCAGCGGTACCCCATGAACCGGGCGGCGACATCGTCCTCGTAGGTGATCTCGGTGTGCCCGTCGATCGAGATGTGGTTGTTGTCGTAGATCCAGCAGAGGTTGGACAGGCGCTGATGACCCGCGATCGATGCGGCCTCGCCCGAGACACCCTCCATCATGTCGCCGTCCCCGGCGACGGCGTAGACGTCGAAGTCGTACAGCTCGCTGCCGTAGCGCGCCTGCAGCCACTTGCCGGCGATCGCCATGCCCACCGACGTGGCGACGCCCTGGCCCAGGGGGCCCGTCGTCGTCTCGACGCCCGAGGTGAGGTGATACTCGGGATGGCCGGCAGCGTGCGAATCGAGCTGGCGGAAGCTCTTGATGTCGTCGAGGCTCACCGACGGCTCACCCAGCACCTCGTAGTCGGGATCCACGGCCTCCACCTGCGCGAGGTGCAACAGGGAGTAGAGGAGCATCGACGCGTGGCCGACGGACAGCACGAAGCGGTCCCGGTTCGGCCAGATCGGGTCCGACGGGTCGAAGCGCAGGAAGCGCTGCCAGAGCGTGTAGGCGACGGGGGCCATCGCCATCGGCGTTCCGGGATGGCCCGAGTTCGCCTTCTGGATCGCGTCGATCGACAGCGTTCGGATCGTGTTGATGCAGAGCGTGTCGACGTCGGTCGCGATGGGCTGGGCGATGGTCGCCACGAATTCGATCCTAGTCCACGAACGGCAAGTCCATATAAACCGCTTGTGACGGGTGAGCAGCGGTCCATCGCTTAGATTGCGCGGGGTGCCAGGGTCCGCGGACATCGAGAAGCGCGCCGCCGCCGAGAGGGCCGCGGAACTGGTTGAGGACGGGATGGCCGTCGGACTGGGGACCGGGTCGACCGTGGCGTTTCTCCTGCCCGCGCTGGCGTCGCGGGGCCTCTCCATCCACTGCGTGGCGACGTCGCCCGAGACCGAGCGCGCGGCGGTGGAGCTCGGACTCGAATTGGGGCCGTTCGAGGGCGTCGATCGGCTCGACATCGCGATCGACGGCGCCGACCAGGTCACCCCGGACGGGTGGTTGATCAAGGGCGGCGGAGGCGCACACTTCCGGGAGAAGATCGTGGCCGCCGCCGCCGACCGTTTCGTCGTGATCGTCGATTCCGGCAAGCCCGTCGAGGAGCTGTCACCGCCGGTACCGCTCGAGCTGGCCAGGTTCGGGCTCGCCGCGACCCTCCGGGAGGTCGAGGCCGACGTGAGGGGCGCGCCCGACAGCCCGGACGGCGGCCTGATCGCGGACTACCGCGGGCCGATCGGAGATCCGGTCGAGCTCGCCGGGTGGTTCGCGACCATCCCGGGGATCGTCGAGCACGGGCTCTTCCCGCCGCAGCTCGTCTGCGAGGTGATCGTCGGCCGCGGGGACAGGGCCGAGCCATTGGCGATCGTTGGAGGCTGATCCCGGAGATGGGGGCGCTTCGCGGGTGGCGGGCCTGGTGGGTAAAGCGGCGCTGGTACGAGCGCAACCGGCGGCTCCGGCGCCGCTGGCGGATCAATGGGTACATGGCCCGGGCGGGTGCCTTCATCCGCTTCCCGGTCGAGGGCGAGGTGCTGGAGGCCCTCGACGAGGGCAGGCTCGTGATCGGAGGCGGGACCCTGCTGGAGCCGGGATGCTGGCTCACCCTCTCGCCACAGGCGCGAATCGAGATCGGCGAGGGGTGCTTCCTGAACCGGAACGTCATGCTCGCAGCGCTCCACCGCATCCACATCGGCGATCACGTCATGTTCGCCAACGGTTGCTTCGTGGGCGACGCAGCACATCGCTTCGACGACCCCACGAAGCCGGTCACGTGGCAGGGATTCGCGTCGAAGGGCCCGGTTCGCATCGGCTCCAACTGCTGGTTCGGCGCGAACTGCGTCGTGACCAGCGGCGTCACGATCGGCGAGCGGTGCGTGATCGGCGCCAACTCGGTGGTCACCGGCGACCTACCGCCCCGGGTGATCGCGGCCGGCAACCCGGCGAAGGTGATCCGGGAAGTCCGGTTCAAGCGCAACGAGGAGGAGGAAGTGGTTGATTAGCGATGTGCCTCACCGACCTGAAGATCGCCGCGGCCGTCGCGCGGGCGCGGCTTCGCTCGTGGCCACGGCGATTGCCTGTGCCGCGCTCGCCGGGTGCGGTGGAGGGGGCGGCGGCGGGACGAGCAGCGCGACCACCACGTCCGCCCGGGGCGGGACGTCCGGCCAGGGCACGAGCACAACCGCGGGCTCCCCGTTCGGCAGCGGAGGTGGCACAGCGAAGGGCCACACCGTCTCCGACGTCCTCGACGCCGTGCTCACCTCGGGCGATCCGGACAAGGCATGCGGGACCGACTTCGTCACCGAGCGCTACCTGAGCGCGGCTTACGGGGGCGAGCAGGGCTGCGTACAAGCGACGAAATCCCAGAGCGCGGCGGACTCCCTGGACATCCAGGGGCTCGCGGGCGAGAGCGCCAAGCCCGGGAGCGTATCCGTGACGGTGGTGCCGCACGGCGGCGTGTACGACGGCGAAAAGATCACGGTCTCGCTCGTGAGGGAGGGTCCGGAGTGGAAGATCGACGCGCTCAAGTCGAACGCTCCGGTGGGCCCGTGACGGGCGCAGCCGGCGGGCCGCGCCGGGGCACCTATTCCGTCGTCGCCCACGACCCCGAGACCGGAGAGCTCGGCGTCGCGGTGCAGTCGCACTGGTTCTCGGTCGGGTCGGTCGTGTCGTGGGCCGAGACCGGCGTGGGCGCGGTCGCGACGCAGTCGATCGCGGAGCCCGCGTACGGGCCGAGGCTGCTGGAGCATCTCCGCGGAGGTCGGAGCCCCAGGCAGGCGCTCGACGACCTGCTCGCCGCCGACGAGCAGGCCCGGTTCCGGCAGGTGGCCGTGGTCGATGCGACCGGGGAGGTCGCGGTGCATACGGGCGATGGGTGCATCCGCTTCGCGGGACATACGGAGGGCACGGGGTTCAGCGTCCAGGCGAACATGATGGCCACGCCGGATGTTTGGCCGGCGATGGCGGAGGCGTTCGCGGACCCGACGGGGCCTCTGTCTCGTCGCCTTCTGGCCGCCTTGGATGCCGGCGAGGCGGCTGGGGGGGACGTGCGCGGACGGCAGTCGGCGGCACTCGTGGTCGTGCCGGCGGAGGGCGAGCCGTGGCGGCGGACCGTCGAGCTGCGGAT
>DATAOX010000090.1:0-3003 GCA_036265555.1 Solirubrobacterales bacterium | reverse complement strand
TCGTGGTCGATCGGGCGATAGCGCATTGGCTGCTCCTTGGGTAGAGCGGGCTGGGCCCGCGAGGTGGATTACGCGGCGATACTCTCGCGCCCGGCGGCTCATGTCCAGCCCTGCGTGTCGCAGCTAGGCCGGCTCTCGCGCGACGACCCGCTCGACCATGCCCCAGTTGGAGCGCCCGGGCGCGCTCACCCGGCCACGTTCAGTTCTGCGAGGGGTCCTCCGGCATGCGGGCGAGCAACGAGTATTGGCCGCCCTTCCGCGCGAGGACGTCGCTCCACAGCGTGGCCGGGTCGTCGGGGAAGAGCTCCGTCGGCAGCGGGGGCTCGACGATCCACGACTCCAGCTCCATCTCGGCTTCGAGCTGGCCGGAGCCCCACCCTGAGTAGCCGGCGTAGACCCTCCCCCGCCTCACCGCCGCGGCCAGGTCGTCCAGGTCAACGTCCGCCGACGCGAGCCCGACGTCGGCGACCACGATCCACGCCGCCGCATCCGGGTCGGCGAACTCGGCCAAGAGGACGATCGCCTCGGGTTGCACGGGTCCGCCTACGTAGACGGGCTCGGAGCCGGCGATGTCGGCGAGCGGCGGGACGACGGCGTCGACGCCGGTCTCCGAGGGGCGGTTCAGCACGATGCCCATCGCCCCGTCCTCGTTGTGCTCGGTGATGAAGACAACGGTCCGGGCGAAATTCGGGTCCACCAGCGCCGGCGACGCGATCAGCAGCTTGCCGCGCAGCGAGTCCTCCATCGGGTCGCATTCTCGCGCAGGGAACTCGGGACGGCACAAGCTAACCTCGAAGCATGGTCTATGACGTGAGCGAACGGGACTTCATGGAGCGTGTGGTCGAGCGCTCCCGCGAGGTTCCGGTGGTGGTCGACTTCTGGGCCGAGTGGTGCGGCCCGTGCCGAACTCTGGGGCCGGCGCTCGAGGCGGCAGTGGCGAAGCGCGAGGGCGAGGTCGAGCTGGCGAAGGTGGATACGGACGCCAACCCGTCGGTCGCGGCAAGCTTTCAGATCCGGGGGATTCCGGCCGTCAAGGCGTTCAAGGACGGGAAGGTGGCCGCGGAGTTCACCGGCGCCGTTCCCCCGGCCCAGATCGAGGAGTTCCTTGATCGAATCGTCCCGTCCCCTGCGGACAAGCTCGCGGCCGCCGACGACGAGGAGTCCTTGCGCAAGGCCCTTGAGCTCGACCCCCGCAACGCCGTCGCGGCCGGGAAGCTCGGACGCGCGCTGCTCGAGCGCGGCGACGTCGACGAGGCGCGCGAATTGCTCGACCGCTTTCCGGGCGATTTCGAGGCGGAGGGCCTGGCTGCGAGGGCGCGCCTGGTCGCCCAGCTCGGCGACGACCGAACGGACGGTGCGGGGACGCTCGCCCGGGCATTCGCCGCGTGGGATTCCGGCGACCTCAAGGATGCGCTCGAGGCGCTCCAGGCGACCCTCAACGAGGCGGACGACGCCGAGCAGCGTGATCTCCTGCGCCGGGTGATGGTGGCGATCTTCACCGAGCTCGGCGCCGATCACCCGGTCGCGCGCGAGCACCGGCGGCGCCTCGCCGCGGCGCTCACCTAGGTCCTTAGGACCTGATTGGCCGTGCGGCGTACCGTTTAGGGCCGATGCAGGGCGATCCGTCGGCGCTTCCCGGCCTGTTTGCGGCGCTTGGCGCCGGACTCGTGTCCTTTCTCTCGCCGTGCGTCCTGCCGCTGGTGCCCGGCTACCTCTCGGCCGTCAGCGGCGTCTCGGTCTCCGAGCTGGATGACGTCGGCTGGCGAAGCGTCCTCGTCCCCAGCCTGATCTTCGTCGCGAGCTTCTCCGCCATCTTCATTCTCCTGGGCCTGACCGCCACCGGTCTGGGCCGGACGCTCAATGAGCACCAGGACACGCTCGAGACGATCGCCGGCGCGCTGATCATCGCCCTCGGCGTGTTCTTCGTCGCCAGCCTCTTCATGGTTCGCCTGAATCGCGAATGGCATGTCGATGCGCTGATGGCGCGCGCCGGGAAGGGCGGCCCGATCGTCGCCGGGGCGGCCTTCGCGATCGCCTGGACCCCGTGTATCGGACCGACCCTGGGCGCGATCCTGACGGCGGCGTCGATCTCGAGCTCGGCCGCCCACGCCGCACTCCTCCTCGCCGTCTACTCAGCCGGCCTCGGCATCCCGTTCCTGGTGACGGCGCTGGCCTTCTCCCGGATGACGACCGCGTTCTCTGTGGTCAAGCGCCACTACGCAATCGTGATGGGCGCCGGCGGCGCAATCCTGATCGCCATGGGGGTCCTGATCCTGACCGGCGGGTTCACCGACCTGAACGTTCAGGCCCAGAAGTGGACCACGGACCTGGGCATCAACCCCTGACCCCCAACCAATCCGTCGCCCGCCAACCCGACCCCAGCCAACCCGTCGAGCGGTGCAAAATCCGCGCTGGGCGCGGGAAATGCACCGTTCGAGGTTTGGGTTGGGGTGAATCGGCGGCGGCCACCTCGTCGAGGTGGTGAGAGTGGGACGGAGAGCGGGCCGCTAGTTCGCGCTCGGTTCGGGGGTCGCCACCTCGATCGGCGTGCCGACGGCCTCGACCTCCTCGAGCTCGTCGCCTCCCGAGTCGCGGGAGCAGACGATCCTAAACCGGCCGGTGCCGAGCGACTCGTCGGGAACGATCGGAAGGCCGCGAACCTCATCCCAGCCCAGGCGCTCGACCTCGAACGGGTTCATGCGCACCTCGGAGGCGGGAAACGGGCAGTTCGCGTTGTGTTGGTCGATCGCCCGAGAGATCGCCTCGAGGTTCTTGGCCTCCGCGCTCACCACCCTCAAATCTAGCGCTCTCGCCGTCGTCCCCCACTTCTAGGATCGCAGCATGGCGAGCACGATCGCCCACGTCGACATGGACGCCTTCTTCGTGTCCGTGGAGCTCCTGCGGCGGCCAGAGCTCCGCGGTAAGCCCGTGCTGGTGGCCACTGGAAGCATCGCCTCGCGGGGGGTCGTGATGGCCGCCTCCTACGAGGCGCGGGAATGTGGC
>DATAOX010000089.1:0-24019 GCA_036265555.1 Solirubrobacterales bacterium | reverse complement strand
GAGGTGTCGATGGTCCCGACGACTGAACCGCGGATATCGCCGTCGTCCGCGCCCTCCGCGGACGCGGTGAAGCAGACCAGGTCGTCGAGGAGGGTCGTGGCATCCGAAAAGCAGGCTGGAATGCCGTCGAGCTCGCCCAGGTCGTACGTCCGCAGCGAACGCAGCTCGTCCGTGTCCACGACGAGGTCCTCGGCGAGCGTTCTCGAGAGATCGCCGAGCTCCACCTCGGCGATCGCATTCGGCGCCCGGCTCTCGTTCGCGCGGTGAAAGAGCCACAGGCGCTCCGCCAGGACCGCCGCGCCCTCGATGTTGACCTGGTCGTCGAGCTCGCGTCGTACGGCCTCATAGACCGGGTGGAGGTCGATGGTCCGGGGCTCGCCTGCGAGCGATCCGTCTGCGGCGAACGACCAAAAGAACCCGCGATCGCGGCGGGGATCCGAGCCGGAGCCGAGGCCCAGCAGGCCCCCAGCGGGCTCGCCCTCGACGGGGGGCAGCGCCGTCAGCGCCTCGAGATCCGGCTTTTGCCTCTTGCGCTCCTGCTGGTCGTCCGGCAGATCACCCGCGAACGCCGGTTGCAGGACCCCGGGCCCACCTCCCGCCACACGGAAGATGGCCACCTGAAGGAGGTCGTCGCCGATGACGTACACGAAGTCACCTCGCCGCACCACCCCGGAGGCCGAGGCGACGTGCGGCGGCAACCCATCGTCCGGCGGGTCGCGAAGGTCCAGCTCGCGAAGCCGGCTGAGCTCGAGCGGCGGCAGCTCCTCTGGCGTGGCGACGCGCTCCTCCATGACTGGCCGCTACCCGCCGATCGGCCGACGAAGCGGCCGGCCGGCTTCACCTAGCCGTCGAGTGCTGCCAGCGTGATCGCCAGCGCGATCTCCGCCCGCGGCACAATCGAGTCGAGGAGCACGTACTCGCCGGGATTGTGCGCCGCGCCGCCCCTGGGCCCGAGCCCGTCGACGGTCAGGGCGATGCGCTGCGCGAAATGACTGGCGTCGCTCGCACCGCCGCGGCCCGAGGCGGCGATGCGCCGTCCGGCCACATCGCCCGCGCCCGCAACCAATCCAGCGGTCGCCTCGCGCGAGTCCATCGGCGGCCATCGGCGAAGCAGCTGGGTCTGCAACCGGGCGCGGCCGACCTCGTGGGGCACGGCGCCCGCAACCGCATCGATCGCCTCGAGGGAATCCGCGCGCACGTCGCAGAACAGCTCACCGGTCGCTGGAACGACGTTGAACGCGTCGCCGCTGCGAACCACGGTCGGCACCGCCGTGAGGCGGTCCGGCCCGGTGGGATCGTGGCGCGCCGCGACGGCCGTGGCGGCCGCGCTGAGCGCCAGCAGGGCGTTGACGCCATCGTCGGGTGCCGAGCCGGAGTGCGCCGCCCGGCCGGTGGCGCTGACATGGATCGTGCCTGCGCCCTTTCGCTTCACCACGACCGCCTCGTCGTCGCCCGCGAGCTGACCGGCCTCGAAGCACAGACACGCCTCCCAGCCCGCGAACCGATCGACGTGCACCAACGGCGCGGCGCGCCATTCCTCATCGGACACGAGCAGCAGGGCAACCTCGGCGAAGTCGGCGCGACGCTCGGCCAGCGCGCGCAGAACCGCGAGCGCGAACACGTCGCCGCCCTTCATGTCCACCGAGCCGGAGCCGACCAATCGGTCGCCGGTGCGTTCGAGGGGCCGGTGACTGTCGTGCGCGTGCACGGTGTCCAGGTGACCCACCAGCAGGAGGCGCGCCCCGCCGGTGCCGTGAAGCCGCAGGAGCAGGTCCGGCGCATAGCCCGGCGACGAGCACGCCGGGCGCTCGACCGAGGCGTCCTCAGGAGCGAGCGCGACCGCGACCGCCACGCACTCCTCCATGGCCGCGGCATCACCGCTGGGTGAGGAGATGGCGACGAGCGCGGCGACATCGCGCTCGAACCGTGCGCCGATCCGGGCGGCCTCTGCCCTTACCCACTCGTCCATGCCTCGAGGGATACGGTAGTCACGCGTCCGCTCGATGGGAGCTCCGGGCCGCGGTGGCCTGACCGGGCGCGCTCATCGATCGCTCGGAGCCGGGGACGCAACGACCCCATCGACCACCTCGGCCGCGGGCGCGGATCCGCGCGCGTCCAGCGCCTCCCGCGTCAGGCGAACCATCCGCTCGCCGCACCCGCGAGCGAACTTCACCTGCTCCCGGCGCCCGAACAGCCGGAACCCCAACCGGACAAGCGGGTTGGCGATCTCGGCGATCTCCGACACCGCGTGGATGCGGAACTCGACGCGGCCGGTATCGACCCACTTCCAGACCTCGTAGGCCATCTGACCACGCTCGAGGTGGCCTTCGAGGGTCCGATATGCCCAGCCCCACACCGCGACGCCGTGCCCGCCGATCACCCGGGTCTCGTCGAAGACACTCGCCACCCGCACCCCGACCCGGAACCGAAGGCCGGCGAAATGGATCCGCAGGAGCATGTCGCGGCCCTCGAGCGGCTGATCCGCCTCATAGAACGCGGTGACGACCCTGGGGTCGGCGAACTCGTAGTCGCGCATGAGGCGCTTCGCGATCGCGAAGCTTCCCGCCGCGGACGGCGGTCCGGGTGCCTCGGCGGGGAGCTCCCGGCAGTAATCGTCGCTGTGCCACGGGTCGCTTCGTGCCAGTTCGGGCAGTCGCTCGGGATCGAAGTTCAGCCCGCGCTGCCGAAGCGACTCGAGGTCGCGACGGATCCGGCGGGTGCATGCCGCGCGCTCAGCCACCGAGCGCAGCCGTGGGGATCTTTCTGGTGTGAATCTCGATGCCCCCCGTCATCCGGCCCTCGGAGAGCTTCGCGATGCGCTCGAGCATCGAGGTCCATAGGTGCAGCTGGATCTCCTTGCTCATCCGGAAGCGGTCATAGAGAAGATCCGCGAACCGGTCGGCGCTTCGAGCCCAGCTCTCGATCTCGAACTCGAGGCTCGCATCGTCGTTCAGGGCTCGAAATTCGATCTGGCCGGCCTCGAGATGCCCCTCGAGCGTCGCGAACCGAAACGAGTTCGGTGTCCTGTGCACCACCCGGACCGGGCCATCCCAGGGGCCGGGCATCCGGACCACGTACTCGTCGCCGACCTCCATCGCGCCCGTCTCGCCGCGCACCTTCTGAAACGAAGCGAACTCAGAGGGCGCCACGACATCGGGATCGGCACACAACCGCTCGATCAGGTCGTGCGCGGAGATGCGGCTGTCGCGGATCGAGGTCCGGTAACGCCGGTGAAAGAGCGGCCCGGCACCGCCTTCGGGACGCTGCACCTCGCTCTTGTCCACCGGCTCCGGCAGCGCCGGCGGCGCGTCCTCCGCGAGCGAGCCCTCGACCTCGTCACGATGCATGGGCGTCGTCCGCCACAGGTATCGCCATGAGGTGAGCGCGATGCCGGGAGGCCATCGCAGGGCGGTGCGTATGCGTCGGTACCGGGTGGGCCGTCGGGGCACGTGCAGCCGATACCCGTGCGGGACTTCGCCTATCGGTTGACATGATCCGGGCAGGATCGGGCATCCGCAGGGACATGCTGACCAGGCGACTCCATGCTGCGGGGCTGCGGGGATGGCACCTCCACTCCGCCGCGCTCGGGTCGATAGGCCTCTGCGTCGGTCTCTGGATCCGCGCCAAGACGGTCGATCAGGACGAGCGTGGCAACGCCGAGCGGCGAGCGCTGTTCGTGGGGCTGTGGCCGCCGATGTTCTGGCTGATCGGCGATTTGGTCGAGCGGTTCGGGTCCCGCCAAAAGCGCTTTTCCCTCAGGCGCGATTGAGGCCGAAAAAGGCGATAGCTTCGGGCCATCCCGCGAGGGAGGTTTGAGCCGCTGTGCGGCAAACGCAGTCGGCCAGGGCTGCGCTCGTAGGCAGCCCTGCCCGGCTCCAACAAGGAGGTGGAGATGAAGCGCATAATCGCACTCGCGCTCTTGGCGGCCTCGGTAGTGCTCGTAATCGTGGTCAACGCGAGCGCGGGTCACGGGGACCGTCGCGCCAATAACAAGATCAAGGTGGTCGAACACGCGACCACCGACGCCGTCACCAACGGAAAGCCGAGCGACCACGCGGGCAACATCCTCACATTTGCGAACAAGGTGTTCAATGCCGCCGACAAGAAGAAGGTCGGCACCGATCAGGGATCGTGCGTCCGCATCGTCGTCGGCAAGTCGTTCGAGTGCAACTGGACCACATTCCTGAAAAAGGGGCAGCTCACCGTCGAGGGTCCCTTCTACGACACGAGGAACAGCGTCCTCGCGATCACCGGGGGGACGGGCAAGTATCGGAATGTCCGCGGTCAGATGAAACTCAAGTTCCACAACCCGGCCGGGACGAAGTTCGACTTCGTCTTTGAGCTGAAGCGCTGAGGGGTCGGGCGCCGGGCTGATCCGGTCCGGCGCCCCAAGCTCCACGGATCACGCAGAATCCGTGGCGTGGCCCCCTTCGCCGTGATCCACGCGCCGATCGATTCCTCGGGGAGAGGGCGAGGCGAGGAGCGAGGGCCCGCCGCGATTCGTGGCGCTGGTCTGCTCGAGCGCCTTGGGGCGCGCGATGCGGGCGAGGCCGACGCGCGCATCCGCGATCATCGGCGCGAGCCGACCACGGGCGTGGTCGGAGCGAGCGAGGTGCGCCGCGCCTCTGCGGCGATCGCCTCCAGCGTGCGCGAGGTTCTGAAGGGTGGCGAGCGGCCGCTCGTCCTCGGCGGTGATTGCACCCTCCTGCTGGGTGTCTTCGCGGGGGTGCCCGAGGGCAGCGGCCTGTGGTTCGTCGACGGGCACGCCGACTTCTTCGACGGTGAGAGCTCGCCAACCGGCGAGGCGGCCGACATGGAGCTTGCGGTCCTCACCGGCCACGGCCCGCTGGGGCTGCTCGAGCCAGGCCGACCGATGCTCGAGCCCGCCGCCGTCGTGTTGCTCGGCCATCGCCCCGCGGAGCTTCATCCCGACACCGCCCGCGAGAATGCCCGACTCGACCCGGCGATCCATGCCCTCACCGCGCCCGAAATACGCGAGCAAGGTGCCCACCGGGTCGGAGGGGCCGCCGCCGCACGGCTTGAGGGACGTCCGGCCTGGCTGCACTTGGACCTCGACGTCCTCGACGAGTGCGTACTGCCGGCGGTGAGCTATCCACAGCCCCTCGGGCTCGACTGGGGCGAGCTCACCGCGCTCGCCCAACCGCTCGCCTCGGCGCCCAACCTCCTCGGAATCTCGGTGGCGGATTTCAATCCGGACCGCGATGCCGATGGTCTATATGCCGCCCGGATCGTCGAGGGGCTCGCGTTCCTCGCCGAGGATGGACCGTAGGGGTCTCGCATTGACAACGTGTCCCGCCGTCGCCCCGCCGCGGCGGGCGGTAGCGACCGCGAGCTCCATGTTCTCGAGGCCACGGATCGAGTGCGCGTCAGTCGAGCAGACGATCTCAACGCCGGCTCGCAGCGCGTCGCGCACGTGCTCGCCGCTCAGGTCCAGCCGGTCCGGGAGCCCGTTGACCTCGAGCGCGATTCGCTCCTCCAGCGCGACCTCGAAAACGCGCTCCAGGTCGAGGGCGTTCTCGGCGCGCCGGTTGATGTAGCGGCCCTTCGGATGGCTGAGGCAGCGCACGTGGGGGTTGCGCATCGCCTCCTCGACGCGCTTCGTCAGCTCACGCCCGGGCATTCGCTGCCCCCGGTGCACGCTCGCCTGTATCCAGTCGAGCTCCGCGAGGACGTCGTCGGGCAGGTCGAGCTGCCCATCCGTGAGGATGTCGCACTCGATGCCGCGGAGGACGCGGAGCGCCAGCAGCTCGTTCGCGGCCGCGATCTCCTCCGCTTGGCGGCGGACGTCGTCCGGGGTCAGGCCGCGGACGGCGCCGACGGCGGGCGTGTGATCGCAGATCGCCAGATACTCGTAGCCGCGCTCCTCTGCCGCGCGCGCCATCTCCTCGACGGTCGCCCTTCCGTCCGACCAGGTCGTGTGGCAGTGCAGGTCGCCGCGGATCTCGTCCGCTGCCACGAGGTCCGGCGGCTCACCCCGGAACGGGTCCTCGCGCAGCTCCGGGGGACACCAGGGGAGGTCGAGCGCCCGGAAGACCGCCTGCTCGTCGGGGGCGTCGGGCAGCGGCTCGAGCGCCGCGACGTACCCGGGCGAGCCCGTCGCGCGCACGAGGGCGGTCCCGAATCGGTCCGGCTCCGGGGCAAGGAGCTCAACCGGGACGCCCTCGACCGTCACCCCCACGGCGCCGCGCTCGCCTTCCTCGATCAGCGCGACGATCTGGGGCAGCGCGGCGAAGTGCGTGACGATGGGCCGTGGATCCGCCGCCGCGCGGACGACGGCTAGTCGCTCGCAGGAATCGCGCCAGCGCCGGGGATCGCCGGCCGCCTCGCCCTCGAGCGCCGCCGCGATCCCTCCGACGAGCTCCCGGGCGCGGTTGAGGAGGACTCCGCGCCGAGGTCGCGGCTCCGACTCGGATGCGAGGGCCTCGAGCAGCTGCGCCTCCGTCTTCGCCCCGATACCCGGCACCGTGCGGAGCCTCCCGGCGGCCGCCGCCTCGCGAAACTCATCGGCGGTGCGGACGTCCAGCGCGCGGGCGAGCTCGACCGAGCGCTTGGCCCCAAGGCCGAGGTAGCGGCCGAGGCCGACGAGGTCCGGCGCGAGGTCGCGCTCGAGCTCCGTCAGCTCGGCGATCTCGCCCGTCTCGACGAGCTCGCGTAGCCGCATCTCGATCCCGGATCCGATTCCCCGCAGCTCGCGCGCCCGCCCGGATCGCACCAGGTCCGCGACCGGCAACGCCGCGCCGCGGATTGTCTCCGCCGCGCGGCGGTACGCGCGCGGGCTGTAGGGGTTCGCGTCCGCGAGCTCGAGCATCGACGCGAACGCCTCCAGACGGTCGGCGATCTGAGCGTTGTCCACAGGGATAGTGTCCCCGCAATGGTCATCGCACAGGTCCAGTGATGACCCTGCTCGCGGACGTGGTCACCGCCTCGCGGCAGCTCACCGACACCAGTTCGCGCTCCGGCAAGGTCGCCATCCTGAGTGCGCTCTTGCGGCAGCTCGACGCCGGTGAGGTGGCGAGTGCGGTCGGTTTCCTCGCCGGCGTGCCACGGCAGGGCCGCGTCGGCATCGGTTACCGGACGATCTATGGAATCGACGCAGCTCCGGCCCCGCGGGCCTCGCTGACCATCGAGGACCTCGATCGCGCCATCGGCGCGGTTCAGGTGACCACGGGCAGAGGGTCGGCGGGAAAGCGCAGGGAGGTGCTCGGCGAGCTGCTGGGCCGGGCGACCGAGGGCGAGGCCGACTTCATCAAACGGCTGTTCACGGGCGAGCTGCGGCAGGGCGCGCTCGCCGGGCTGATGACCGACGCGATCGCGAAGGCGACCGGAGTGCGGGTAGAGCTCGTGCGCCGCGCGCTCATGCTCTCGGGCGATCTCACGCGCACCGCCGAGATCGCAATCGCTGCGGGCGAGGACGGGCTTCGCGCGGTGGGCTTCGAGTTGTTCCGGCCCATCCTCCCGATGCTCGCCTCCACCGCTCCGGGCGTGCCCGAGGCGATCGAGGGCTTCGCACGATCGTCCGTGGAGTGGAAGCTCGACGGGATCCGGATCCAGGTCCACCGCCGCGACCAGGAGATTCGCATCTACACCCGGAACCTCAACGACATCACGGACGCGCTGCCGGGAATCGTCTCGGCGGCGCGCGTCCTGCCCGTCAGCCAGGCGGTGTTGGATGGCGAGGCACTATGGATGAGCGAGCGGGGTCCGGCGGCGTTTCAGGACACCGTCTCGCGGATCGACGGCACGGCTGCGCCCGAGGGGATCGTGACGTTCCTCTTCGACCTGCTTCACGTGGACGGCGAGGACCTGCTGGATTTCCCCCTCGAGGTACGTGCCGCGCGGCTGGAGTCGATCGCGCCGCGCCTCAAGATCCCGAGCGTGATCACGTCGGACCCGGCGACGGCGCAGGGCGTTCTCGACGAGGCCCTGCGTGCGGGACACGAGGGCGTCGTGGTGAAGGACGCGGCGTCGCCGTACTCTGCGGGCCGCCGCGGAAAGGCCTGGCGCAAGGTGAAGCCGGTCAGGACCTACGACCTCGTCGTGCTGGGCGCCGAATGGGGTCACGGGCGCCGCGAGGGACTGCTCTCGAACCTCCACCTCGGGGCGCTCGACCCGCGGACCGGTGACTTCGTCATGGTCGGAAAGTGCTTCAAGGGGCTCACCGACGAGCTCCTCGCTTGGCAGACGAGGGAGCTCCTCGCGCGCGAAACCGATCGGCGGGGCATCGCGGTGTTCGTGCGCCCGGAGCTCGTGGTGGAGATCGCATTGGACGGAGTCCAGTCGTCGACCCGCTATCCGGGCGGCGTGGCGCTCCGGTTCGCGCGGGTAAAGCGGTACCGTCCGGACAAGGGCGCCGCGGAGGCGGACACGATCGACGACCTACGCGGGCTGCTGGCCCCAGCGCCCTAACCGCCGGTGCGAATCGCGACCTGGAACGTCAACTCGGTCAAGCAGAGAGTCCCGCGGCTGCTGCCGTGGCTGGATGGGCGGCGGCCGGACGTCGCATGCCTGCAGGAGACGAAGCTCGCGGACGACGCGTTTCTCGAGCTGCTCGGGGATGAGCTCGCGGAACGCGGCTACGCCGTCGCCGCTCACGGCGAGTCGACGTGGAACGGGGTGGCGATCCTGTCGCGGGTGGGACTGGAGGACGTGGTCGTCGGGCTTCCCGGGGCGCCCGGCTTCCCCCATCCGGAGGCGCGTGCGGTCACCGCGACGTGTGGCGGAATCCGCGTGGTCTCGGTGTACGCCCCGAACGGGCGCGTGCCCGGCTCGGAGCACTACGAGTACAAGCTCGCCTGGCTGGCCTCGCTGCGCGAGATGGTCGCCGCCGGGCCGGAGGCGACGATCGTGTGTGGCGACCTGAACATCGCCCCCGCCGACGACGACGTCTTCGATCCCGACGCCTACATCGGCCAGACGCACGTCACCGAGCCCGAGCGCGCTGCGCTGGCGAATCTGGAGGCCCTCGGCCTGCGAGACGTCGTCCGCGATCGCTGGCCGAAGGAACGGGTCTTCACGTACTGGGACTACCGGGCGGGGATGTTTCCGAAGGACCTCGGGATGCGGATCGACCTGGCGCTGGCCAGCGGGCCGGTGGCCGACCGCGTTCGAGCGGCCTGGGTGGACCGGCAGGCGCGCAAGGGCAGTCGGCCGAGCGATCACGCGCCCGTGATCGTCGACCTGGACGACGCCCCCGACGGAGACATCGGACCGGTCGTCCCGCCGCCCTCGGCCCCGGTGACGAGGCGGGGCGCCGTCAAGCTGCCGCAGGCTCCGTAGTCAGCCGCGCTTGCGGTCGCGATCGCGCGAGGGCTGAACGCGCTTCGGCTCCCCCGGCATCTTCGGATAGTCGGGCGGGTACGGCATGTCCGCCTCCCCCTCGGCGGCGTCCCGCTCGTAGATGTCCAGCAGGGGCTCGAGCGAGTGGGACGCATCGTCGATGGCGGCGTGGCGATCGCCCAGCTCGGCAAAGCGAGCCGGCATCGTGGCGACCGTGAAGTCCTCCGGGACAACGTCGGGGAGCTCGTCCCACGTGACCGGCGCCGAGACCGGCGCACCCGGTTTCGGCCGCACGCTGTAGGCGGAGGCGATGGTCCGGTCGCGCGCGTTCTGGTTGTAGTCGATGAAGATGCGCTCGCCGCGCTCCTCCTTCCACCACTTCGTGGTCACGCGGCCGGGTAGACGTCGCTCGAGCTCGCGTCCCAACGCGATCGCGGCGTGGCGCACGTCGGTGAACGTCCAGCGTGGCTCGATCCGGACATATATGTGGACACCTCGGCCTCCCGAGGTCTTCGGGAAGCCGGTGTAGCCGAGCTCGTCCAACAGCGCGCGGGCCTCGGCCGCGACGCGCACGGCGTCGGCGTAGTCGGTGCCCGGCTGCGGGTCCAAGTCGATGCGGAGCTCGTCCGGATGGTCGACGTCGTCGCTGCGTACCGGCCACGGATGAAACGTGATCGTGCCCATTTGAGCCGCCCACCCGACGACGGCCACCTCCGTGGGGCAGATCTCATCCGCGTGGCGACCCGACGGGAACTCGATCCGGGCGGTCTGCACATAGTCCGGGGCTCCTCGCGGGATCCGTTTCTGGAAGAAGGCGTCGCCCCCGCCCTTCTCGCGGGTCGAGAGGACCATGCCCGGGTGGACGCCCTTGGGCCAGCGCTCCAGGGTCGTCGGGCGCCGCCCGAGCGCGCGCATGATGCCGTCTTCCACGGCGAGGTAGTACTCGACGATCTGGAGCTTCGTGACGGCGCCGGAGCGCTTGGTCCTCGGGAAGATCACCCGCTCGGGGTTGGATACGCGCAAGTCGCGCCCTCCGGCGTCGACGATCATGGCGTCAGCGACGATGCCCGGAGTTCTACGGGATTCCTGCAGCGGCCCGGATCTGCGCCGGCCTTGCGCGGCGCCCCGGCAGCCCATATGTTCGTCGGGCATGACGCCCCGCGGAGGCTCCCGATGACCGAGTTCGATCATGGGCCGTCGGCACAGCTGGCCGAGCTTCTCGACCGCGTGCCGGATCCCCCGATCCCCGACGACTTCTGGTTCGACTGGGGGCCGGTCTTTTACCGCGGGCGCCTCGACGGGTCGGCGCGCGTGCTTTGCGTGGCGTCCGATCCCGGCCCGACCGAGCGGATCGCCGGGCGCACCCTGGTCGGAAACGCGGGGCAGCGCGTCCAGGGCTTCCTCACCAAGCTCGGCCTCACCCGCTCCTACGTGTGCGTGAACGCGTGGGCGTATGCCGTCCATCCGAGCCGCGCCCTCGCCGAGCGCGATCGCCTCGACGACCACGACCAGCTCGAGTGGAGAAACGAGCTTTACGACGCCGTCACCGGGCCGGACCTCGAGGCGGTGATCGCCTTCGGCTTCATGGCCCAGGCGGCGGTCGCGCTCTGGGCGAACCGCCCCGACGTCGAGTTGAAGGAGATTGCGCACCCCTCCAACCCCGACGAGCGTGAGCTCCTCGACGAGTGGCGGTCGGCGGTCGGCGAGCTCCGCGGGATCGTGACCCCCGACGGTGACGGCGACAACGCCGGCCCCAACTACGGCACGAGCTTCGGCGAGGCCGATTACGCGCCGATTCCGGGGCGGGACCTGCCGTTCGGCGCCGCCGCCTTCCTCGGCGATGACCGCTGGGTCCGGGACCAACCGGGCGGCGCCCAGAACTCGGTCGCGCGGCCATCTCCCGACGACGGCCACACGCTGATCTGGCATGCGCCGGAGAGGGGCTAGCGGCGTGGTCGGGCAGAGCGAGGTGCCGGACGACCGCTTGGAGTCGGCGTACCGGGCCGGGGTCATCGAGGAGCAACCCCCGCCACCCCCGGAGGCACTCGCGGCGGCGCCGCCGCCGACCCTCCCGCTGGCGGAGCCGGTGGCGCTCCGCGGGGCGGTGCTGGCGCCCGGTGGAGCGATCGAGGACGGCTACGTGGTCGTCGAAGGCAGTCAGATCGAGGCGGTTGTCAAGGCCCGCCCCGAGGGCGTTCGCGTGCATGAGACCAATGGGGTGATCGCCCCCGGCCTGATCGACCTCCACGGCCACCCCGAGTTCAACATCTTCGCCGCCTGGGAACCGCCGAAGCAGTTCATCAACCGTTACGCCTGGCGCGGCAGCGACCTCTACCAGGAGCTCGTTCGCGACCCCCAGAACCACCTGCTCGACGTCCTGCCGCCGAAGACGCAGCTGCGCTATGCCGAGATCCGTGCCCTGGTCGGCGGGGTGACCGCGATCCAGGGGACGGGCGGTCAGGCGACCGCCTATCAGGACGAGGCGCTGGTCAGGAACGTCGACAAGTGGATCTTCGGCTCCCAGGTCGGACGGGCACTGATCGACCTGCCGACCCCGGGGAGCGAGTTCGGCATGGATTCGCTTCGGAGCATCCTCGCCGGAATCGAGGCCGGCGAGGTCAGGGCCTTCTACGTCCACCTCGCCGAGGGCCGGTCCGACAACGAGCTCTCGCGCGGTGAGTTTCAAAAGCTCGTGGACCTGAACGCCCTGACCCCCGCCACCGTGGTCATCCATGGCACCGCCCTGACCAAGGATGAGCTCGCCGATCTCAACGACGCCGGAGCGAAGTTGGTCTGGTCGCCGCAGTCGAACCTGCGCCTCTACGGAGAGACCACCCGGGCCGCCGATGCCCTCGAGCTCGAGCTTCCGATGGGACTCGGCGCCGACTGGCTGCCGAGCGGCAGCACCAGCCTCCTGGCGGAGATGAAGGTCGCGCGCCGGTGTATCGCCGAGCAGCGCGGGCGCGAGCCGACCGCGAAGCAGCTCGTCGACATGGTCACTCGCGACGCGGCGATGATCGCCGGGCTCGATGACAAGCTCGGTCGCCTCGAACGGGAGCGGCCCGCCGACCTCGTCGTCTTCGAGCGCCGCGAGGAGGATCCGTGGGAGAACGTCGCCCAGGCGGACCCCTCCTGGGTCGAGCTGGTGATGATCGGCGGCAACCTCGTCTACGGGCGGGCCGACTGGCTCCCCGGCCTGAGCGCCGACGCCAACCGCGATCGGCTCGAGTCGCTGCTCGCGTGGGGCAAGCCGATGCTCCTCGATACGAGCTATGCGGTCCCCGCTGCCGAGGAGGAGCAGCCACGCCTGTCCGAGCTTCGCGCGGCGCTGATCGCCCAGTATCCGCAGGTGGGACCGATCCTGGCCTGAGAGGCTCGAGGCCCGAGAAGTGGGCCTCGGCGGACGACCAGGCGCCGCGAAGCGGCCGAACGGCCTGCCGGGTTACACCCAGGCTTTCGCGAAGTCGATTCTGCGGGCCCAATCCGGGTTGTCGATCATCGGATTGCGATTGCCCTGGAGCTGGTGGATCACAAAGTTCCGGTGGCGCTCGTAGTCGCTCACCGGATCTGCCTCGTGCCACTCGAGGAGTATCGGCAGCCGGTCCGGGGTGAGCTCGTGCCCGGGGTCGCCGACCAGGCCCGGATAGCGAAGCAGGAAGTAGAGCGTCGCCCGAGCGACCGGCCCCTTGCCGGCGCCGGGCTCAAAGCCGACGTCCTCGCATCGGCCGCATGCCTCGCGGGTGACCTCCTCCGTGTCGGGGAAGTCGAAGTAGGGGTAGTTGCTGCGAAAGCTGTTGCACCCCGTCTCGCAGGCGAACAGGTGGTGGATGTCGCCGCGCATCGGCTCGTCCTCTCCAAACCACGACTGGCAGACGACGTGCTCGCAGTTGTAGGGAAGCGTCTCCTCGATCGCGGCGGCCTCGGCCTCCAGCTCGCGCGGCCCGGGCGCGGTCTCGCTGAGGTTGAACTCGAGCATCCGCTCGGTCCGTCGGCGCTCGATCTCCGCGTCGGAGCGAATCAACTCCGCCGGCGTGAACGTCCTGCCCGAGTAGATCGATCGGAGGAGGCCGTCGGGGTGCCGGTCGACCCGCGGGTAGACCATCTCCATCGGCTTGTAGGAGGGGCGCTGCGTGTGAGTTCGCTCCAGGAGCGAGGCTAGCCCGGCGCGCATCGCCTCACCATCGGCGGCATCGAGCCCCTGGTAATAGCTCTCGCGGGCGCTCTGGTCGGCCGCCTCGTCGTAGTAGGGCTCCTCCTCCGCGGCCTTGAGCTCCGCGAACGCCGCGTCGACCGCGGCGCCTACAGCTTCGTCGACTCGATCGGCAAGCGAATCCGTTGCCATGGGCTGACTCTAACCCGATCGCAGGTCCCTCCGCACTGCATTTTTCTCCCGCGTGATCTTTCGCCCGCTGCCGGGTTGAGGCAGTGGAAGGAGGCACGGCTCCGGTGCATGATCGACCAACCGAACCCGGACGGACCGCCGCTGGGCGGCGGGGAGGCGACGTCGGCGTCAACGGGAACTCAGCCCGCGGCTCGCGGTTCATCTTCTACGCGAACGAGCTGATCGGGCTCGGCCAGCTCCGCCGCACGCTGGCCCTCGCCACCCACCTGGCGAAGGCGGACCCGGGACCGAGCTCGCTGATCCTGAGCGGGTCCCCGGTCGAGCCGACCTTTCGGCTCCCGCCGCGGGTCGACACGGTGAAGCTTCCGCTGCGCAGCCGCGATCTCGACGGAAACCTGTCCTCAGCCCGGCTCGAGCTGAGCTCGGACGAGCTTCGCTCGCTGCGCTCGAGCATCGCGCTGGCCGCGACAACGAGCTTCCAGCCGGACGTGGTCGTCGTCGACAAGCTGCCGCTGGGGCAGGCTGGAGAGCTGGAGGCGACGCTCGACGCCCTCAAGGCTGCCTCCGACTGCCGGCTCGTCCTGGGCCTGCGGGACATCGAGGACAGTCCCGAGAACGTGCGTCACAAGTGGGGGCCGAAGATGCGCGCGGCGCTCGCCCGCTACTACGACGCGATCCTGGTCTACGGCCCCGGCTCGAGCCCCGACGCAATCGACTGCATCGGCGGGTTCGACCTCGACGTCCCGATCCACCACGTCGGCTACGTCGGTGCGTCGATGCCCGACCGCGGGCCGGATGACCTCGAGCCCGGATATCTGCTGGCGACGGCCGGCGGCGGCTTCGACGGATTCCGGCTCCTGGCCACCTTCGCGGAGGCGGTGAGGATGCGTCCCCTCGGGTGTCCCGCCGTGATGGTCACCGGTCCATTGATGGGAGGTGGCGAGCGGCGCCGTCTCATGAGGCTGACCGATGGGCTCGACATCCGGTGTACCGAGCTGCGGACCGACATGGAATCGGTGATCGCCGGCTCGCGTGCCGTGGTTTCGATGGCCGGCTACAACACGGTCGCCGAGGTGATGCGCGCCGGCAAGCCCGCGATCCTCGTCCCGCGCGTCCGCCCCAGCGAGGAGCAGCTGATTCGGGCCGACGTGCTCGCCACGGCTGGACTTCAGCAGATGATCCATCCCGCCGAGCTGTCGGCGAGCCGCCTGCGGAACGCGATCGACAGGCTGCTGCGGCGCGAGGCCCCGAGGCCACGACCGGACCACTACGCCGGCACCGAACGAGCCACCCGGATCCTCGCTCGCCTCGGGGGCCTGGATTCGGCCCCGGCCACCGCCGAGCTCGAAACCGCGGCCGTGAGGGCGGGCTGATCCGGATGGCGGAATCGATCGCGATGGTTACGAGCGGTTTTCCGCGGATCTCGGAGACGTTCGCGCTCAACGAGCTGGTCGCGCTGGAGCGAACGGGGGCGGTCGCGGCGATCTTCGCGACGAAGCCCGGCGACGGCCGTCCCTCCCACCCGGGGGTCGAGTTGCTCCGCGACCGCACCGAGGTGCTGCCGCCCGGGTCCGCGGAGGAGCAGGCGAATCGCCTGGTCGAGCGGCTCGGCACCAAACGCGTCAAGGGGATCCACGGCTACTTCGCTCACGCGCCGGCGGCGGTCGCCGAACGCGCCGCCGGGCGCCTCGGCGTCCCGTACTCGTTCGGCGCTCACGCCCGGGACATCCGCAAGGTCCCCGCGGCGGAGCTTCGGCGGCGGGCGTGGGGGGCGGCGCGCGTGATCGCCTGCAACAACGACGCGGCCGCGGAGCTGCGGTGCATGGGCGGGAACGTGGCGCTCGTCCCCCACGGCGTCGATGTCCGGCGCTTCACTCCGGCGCCGCCGCCGCGCGACGAGCCCCTGCGGCTCCTTGCCGTGGGCCGGCTGGTCGAGAAGAAGGGCTTCGACGTTCTGATCCACGCACTCACCCGGCTCGGCGGGTCGCCGCGGCTGCGGATCATCGGCGACGGGGGCCTCCGCGGGCGCCTGGAGCACACGGTCGCGTCGGCGCGCCTCGCCGATCGGGTGGAGCTCTCCGGGACCGCGACCCACCGCGAACTGCCGTCCGCCTACGCGGACGCAGATGTCGTGATCGTCCCGTCGGTCGAGGACGCGACCGGCGATCGCGACGGGCTCCCGAACGTGGTCCTCGAGGCGATGGCCAGCGGCCGTCCCGTCATCGCGAGCGCGATCGGCGCGATCCCCTCCGCGGTCCAGGACGGCGAGAGCGGACTCCTGGTCCCGCCGGGAGATGCCGCTGCCCTCGCAGGCGCGATCGCGCTGGTGGCGAGCGATCGCGCGCTTCGCGAGCGCATGGGCGCGGCCGGGCGGCTCGTCGTCGAGCGCCGCTTCGAGCTCGCCGAGTGCACGAACCGGCTCGTCCGCTGCATCGAGGGGGCGTATGCCTGAGGATCGCTCAACAGCTCGCCGCTCCGAGAGGACGCCGGCGGTCGCCTACGTCCTCAAGGCCTATCCGAGGCTCTCGGAGACCTACATCCACAGCGAGATCCACCGGCTCGAGAAGCTCGGGCTGCGGCTTCGCCTCTACGCGATCAAGCCTCCCGAGCCCACCGAGAACGCGATGCGGCACCCGGTCGTCGACCGGATCCGTGCGGTCCCCGTCTACCTTCCGCCCGTCACCAGCGTCTCGAGCGTGTCGCTCGCCGCGTGGCTTCGCGCCAATCTGAGGCCGTTCCTCGCGCCGCTCGCCCGCGTCACGAGGCGATGGCCGCGCGGCCTCGTGCGGGCGGGCGCGGCGGCGCTCGCGCAATCGGTCCGGGCGCGCGATCGGGCGCTCGCGCCGCCGCGGAAGGTCTACCTGAAGGAGCTTCTGCAGGCGGTCGCGCTCAGCGACCATCTTCGCGAGGCCGCGGATGTGCGGCATCTGCACGCGCACTACGCTCACGGGTCGACGACGGTCGCGTGGTTCGCGTCGCTCATCACCCGCATCCCCTTCTCGTTCACCGCCCACGCCAAGGACGTCTACAGCGACGGGCTGAACCCGGCCGGCCTCTTGCGACGAAAGCTCACCGCCGCCCGCTTCGCCGTGACCTGCACCGGAGCGGGCGCCGAGCACCTGCGCGCCATCGCGCCCCAATCGCGGGTCCACGTCGTCTACCACGGGCTGAATGACGACCTCGCGCGGCTGGCCGACCGCGCGCCACGCAACGGCTCCCGGAATGGATCGCTGCAGCTCCTCGGCGTCGGCCGGCTCGTCGAGAAGAAGGGCTTCGACGTCTTCGTCGAGGCATGCGCCGAGCTTCGCCGCCGCGACATCCCGTTCGCCGCGACGATCGCGGGGCCCGATGGCCCGCACGGGCCGGCCATCCGCGAGCTGATCGCCTCGCAGCGGCTCGAGGAGTCATTTCGGCTCGCGGGGGCCCTCTCGCAGCGAGAGCTCTTCGATGAGTACATGCGAGCCAACGCGCTCTGCCTCCCCTGCCGCGTCGTCGGCTCCGACCGCGACGGGATGCCGAACGTCCTCGTCGAGGCGATGGCGTGCGGGACTCCGGTCGTCACGACCGGGATCTCCGGGATTCCCGAGCTGGTCTCGGACGGCGTCAACGGCCTCCTCGTCGACCCTGACGACCCGGCCGCCCTCGCGAGCGCCATCGCGCGGCTCGACTCCGATCGCCGCTCCGCCGAACGGCTCGGGAGCGCGGGCCGGGCGACGGTGCGCGAGCGGTTCGACGGGGACCGGCTTGCCGGCCGGCTGGCGGAGCTCTTCCAGGCGGAGCTGGAGCGATGAGTGCCGCGACGGCAGACACCGTCCGCGGGGTCGCTCGGCCTAGCCCAGTGTTCTGCGTCACCGAGCATCTGCGGCGCGATCGCCGGCTTGCCGACGACGCCTGCGTCGGCCGCTTCACCGAGCTGGGTCAGACCGTCGAGCTCGGGACCGAGCCCGACTGGCTTGGGGCGAGCCTGCCGGCCGACGAGGAGTGGCGGATCGCATGGAGCAAGTTCTATGTCGGCCTCGACCTGGCCGCGGCCTTCCGCGAGACCGGGCGGCGCCGTTACCAGCTCGCCTGGGAGCGGCTCGTCTCGTCGTGGATCGACCGGGTGCCTGTCGGCGACGACCCGAGTGACGCCGTCGCGCGCCGGATCTTGAACTGGATCTACGCGTGGAACGCGTTCGCGGACGCACCGGGGTTCGCGGGCCTCGGTCCCGGGCTTGCGGCGCGCGTCGTCGAAAGCATCGCGGCACAGATCGACTGGCTCCGCGCCCATCTGACGGTCGCACGGAACCACCGCACGCTCGAGCTCTACTCGCTGTTCATCGCCGGGCTCGCGTTGCCGGACGTCGATCGCGGTCGTGGCCTGGTCCGCTTCGCCCTGGGCGAGCTCGACCGCAACCTGAGCGCCGACTTTCGCGCTGATGGCGTCCACGTCGAAGCCTCGACGCATTACCACCTGATCGTCCTTCGCTCGTTCGTGGGCGTGCGCGAGAACGCGACCCGGTTCGAGATCGCGCTCCCCGCAGGATTCGACGAGCGCCTCGGGCGAGCGCTCGACTTCGCGCTGCACGCCCGCCGCCCGGACGGCCTCATCCCGGCGCTGTCGGACGCGGACACCGGAAGTTACGCCGAGCTCCTCGGGCTTGCGGCTGACCACCTCGGCCGTCCCGACTACCTGTACGCGGCGACGGCGGGCGCCCGGGGTCGCCCCCCGGCGGCGCGCAGCATGAGCTTTGCGGCCGGCGGATACCACGTCCAGCGAAGCGGCTGGGGCGAGGGAGCCACCCGCTACGAGGACGAGCGCTTCCTCATCTTCGACTGCGGGCCCCTCGGCGACGGCGGCCACGGGCATTACGACCTGCTCTCGGTCGAGCTGGCCGCGGGCGGGCGGCCGCTGATCCTCGACCCGGGCCGCTACACCTACCACGAGGGCAAGCCGAACCTGCGGCGCTGGTTCAAGGGCACCGCCGCCCACAACACGGTCTGCGTCGATGGCCTCGATCAGACCGAGTACCGCCGCCGAAAGCCAAAGGGCCCGATCGCGGAAGGCCGGCTCCTCGGGCGCGCCGGGGCCGACGGGCCGGACGTCCTGTGGGGAGAGGCGCTGAGCCCGCAGTACGACGCCCGCCACCGGCGCCGGGTGATCTTCGTCGCCGGCGAGTACTGGGCATTCGAGGACCGCCTCCGGGCGGAGCGCCCCCACCGCTACGACCAGCGCTGGCACCTGGCGCCGGAGGCGTGGGAGGCGATCGAGCTCTCGGCGTCCGACCGCGGGACCGTGGTACGGGCACCGGGGCTGGCCCTGCTGTTCGCACCGGGCCTCGACGTCAGCGTGGAGCCGGGCTGGTACGCGCCCGAGTACGGGGTGAAGCTGCCGGCCCCGGTGGTGAGCGCGGTCGCGGCCGGCGCCGCCGAGGCGCGCCTCATCGCCGTCGCCGTGCCATTGGCGCCGGACGCGGCGCCTCCCGCGCTGTCGGTGCTTGCCGCCGGCTCGGGCGCAGCCGAGATCCTCGTCGAGGGTGTAGGCAGCAGAGGCGAGGCGAGCGATGCGATCGCCTGGAGCGACGATGAGCCCCAGGCACGGTGGCGGCGGAGCGGGACGGGAGACGCATGAGTCGGCCGCCCGCCTTCGCCCAGGACGCCGCCGTCCCGGCTCGCGACGCCCTGCTCGACACGGCGGGCCTCGCGCCGCGCCTGGACGCGCTGCTGGGCGCGGGCGGCCCGCTCGGAATCGAGCAACTCGAGCGAATTCGCGCGAAGTACCGCGTCGGGCGGGGGTTGGGGCTGCTCTTCCGCGTCCGCGTCGCCGGAGCCGACCATCTCGTCTCGGCCCGCTCGTTCGAGCCAGGCGGGGCAGCCCGAAACCTCGAGCGGGCGCTCGCCGGCGCTCACGAGAGCCCACCCGGGGCCCTGCTCCCGGTCGCCTTCGCTCCCGAGCTCGAGACCGTGTTCTGGACGTTCCCGAACGACCGGCGGATCCGCTCGCTCGCCCTCGTTGCGGGGCCAAGCGACGAACTGGCCCGGCTGGCCGGCGGCCCGTGCGCGCCGCAGCTCGTGGCCTACGTCCCCGAGAAGGCGGCGACGGCGCGGTGCGAGGATGAAACCGGCGCGGCCCGGGCTTACGTCAAGGTCTACGGTGGCGAGGAGGGCGCTCGCGCGGACGCCGTTCACGCAGCGATATGGGCGGCCGCCTCCACGGTGCCCGGGCTCCGGGTGCCGCGGCCACTGGCGTTCGACCCGCATCGGCGGGCGCTCGCTCTCGAGGCGATCGACGGTGAGCCGCTGGAGACGCGCGGGGCCGCCGGCCTGGGTGCTCGCCTGGCGGCGCTCGGCGCCGCGCTCGCGACGCTCCATGCCGCCTCACCGCCCGTGGGCCTGCCCCCGCTCGAGCGTCTGGCTCCGGCGAAGCTCGAGCGCGCCGGGGAGCTCATCGCCCGGGTCCGCCCGGACGTCGGGGACGCGGCGCGAAAGCTCGCCGAGGCGCTCGCGGCCACCTTCGATCAGCGGAACGACCCGGCCTGGCTGCACGGCGACGCGCACCCCAAGAATGTGGTCGTCACCCGGGACGGCGTCGCGCTGGTCGATCTCGATCAGGCGGCGATCGGGCCGGCCGCGGCCGACCTCGGCGGGGTGCTGTCCCGACTGCGCCACCTGCGCCTCGTCGGCGTCCTCTCGGCCGATCGAGAGCGCGCTCTCATGGACTCCCTTCTGCGCGGGTACGGCTCGGTTCGCGAACCTCCCGACGCCCGTTCGATCGCCTGGCATCTCGCCGCCTCGCTCCTCGGCGAGCGCGCGCTCCGCGCGGTCACCCGGGTGCGCCCCGAGGACCTGGGATACCTCGGCGAGCTGATCGAAGCGGCCGGCGAGACGTGCCCACGGCCGTCGCCGGCGCGCCTTCCCCGCCGCGCCGTGTCCGAGCTAGCGGCCCGGCGAAGCGGCCGACCGGCGCTCCTCCTCCATTGCCAGCACGCCGTGGGCCTCGGGCACCTCACCCGATCGCTCGCCCTGGCGGGCGCGCTGTCGCAGCGGTTCGACGTCGTGGTCCTGAGCGGCGGCAAGGTCCCCCGTCACGTAACCGTCCCTCCGGGTGTCGAGCTCGTCCAGCTGCCGCCGCTGGCGCGGGACCGGAGGGGGCGGCTCGTATCGGCGGACGGGCGCCGGACGGTCGAGCGGGCGAGCACCCTCCGGCGGCAGCTGATCCTCGAGGCGGTGGCGGCGCGGCGCCCGGCGGTGGTCGTGGTCGAGCTGTTCCCGTTCGGGCGCCGCGCCTTCACGGGCGAGCTCCTCACGCTCATCGAGGCGGCGCGCTCGCTGCCCGACCCGGCCCTCGTCGCATGCAGCCTGCGGGACATTCTCGTCGGGCGCGGCGAGAAGCAGCGGGCGTTCGACGAGCGCGCCTGCGGCATCGCGAACTCCCATCTCGATGCGATTCTCGTTCACGCCGACCCCCGCTTCGCCCGCCTCGAGGAGTCGTTCCGGCCGCGGTCCCCGCTGCGGGTGCCGGTCCACTACACGGGGTTCGTCTCCGCGGCTCCCAACGCGGCCCCGGGGGCGTTTGCGCGGGCGCGGCGCGTCGTGGTCTCGGCGGGCGGCGGGAGCGTCGGCCTGCCCCTCCTGCGCGCCGCGGTCGAAGCCCAGCCGGAGCTCCGGCGCACCTGCGGCCTCGCGATGCGGGTGATCGCGGGGACCTTCCTGGCGGAGGACTCCTGGCGCGAGCTGCGCGCCTCGGCCAGAGGGCGCGAGGGGCTGGGCCTTCGCCGCTCGGTGCCCGATCTCTCCGCCGAGCTTCGAAGCGCCGCCGTCTCGGTCAGCCAATGCGGCTACAACACGGCGCTCGAGGTGCTGCGCGCCCGCGTCCCGGCCCTCGTGGTCCCGTACGCGGCTCCCGGCGAGGACGAGCAGGCACGCCGCGCCGCTCGCCTGGCGGGCCTCGGCGCGGTGCGGGCCCTGCCCCCACGCGATCTCGACGCCGGGGCGCTCGTCCGCGAGGTCCGCGCCCTGGTCGGCACGGACCCGCCCCGGCTCGACCTCGACCTCGACGGCTCGGGCACGAGCGCCGAGGTCCTCTGGAGTTTGCTCGGATCCCCTGCGCGCGCCGCCGGCGAGGGGGCGCTCGCATGAGGCCCTCGCGACGGCACCGGTCGGCGGACACCGGCGAGACCCCGCCCACTTGGCGCGCCCTGCTCCCGTTCCTTCGGCCCCAGTGGCCCGCGCTCGCCGGGGCCGGAGCCTCGACCATCGTGCTCACCCTCGTCGAGCTGGCGAAGCCGTGGCCGCTGGCGCTCGCCCTCGATCAGATCGTCCGCAACCGCCACGCGCCGTTCCAGCTCGAGGCTCCCGACCTGCGCCTGCTCGCGGCCGTCGTCGCCCTCGTGATCGTGATCGCCGTCGCCGAGGCGCTCGCCGACTACTTCTCCGACCTGTGGCTCTACACCGCGGGGGAGCGGATCACGCACACGCTGCGGATCGCCGTCTACGAGCACCTGCACCGGCTCTCGCTGGGCTACCACCACCGCGCTCCCAAGGGGGACCTCGTGGCCCGCGTGACCGAGGACGTCACTTCGATCGGCGAGCTGTTCGCCACGTCGCTGGGGACGATCGCCCAGGGTGCGCTCCTGCTCCTGGGCATGGCCGTGGTGACGTTCTTCATCGACCCCACCCTCGCGCTCGTCTCCTTCCTCGCGCTGCCGGCCCTGGCGATCCTCAGCTGGCGCTACCGCCTGCGGGTCCGCCAGCGCGCGCGGGTGCAGCGCGCGCACGAGGGCGTGATCGCTTCGCTGGCGGGCGAGGCCCTCTCGGCGATGGCGGTGGTCAAGTCATCCGGATCCGAGCGGTTCGAGGGCGATCGCGTGCACAGAAGGAGCGCCGAGCGCATGCGGATCGGGATCGAGGTGTCGCGACTGCAGGCCCGGTTCGACGGTCTGATCGGGGTGGTGACGGCGATCGCCACGGCGCTCGTCATCGGGTACGGCGTCGTCAGGGTTGCGCACGGGGCACTCTCGCCGGGCGACCTCGTCGTGTTCGCCACCTACGTGCGGCGGCTGAACAGCCCGCTGCGGGGGATCGCACGCGAGGGGACCAAGGTCTCGCGCACGATGGCCCGCGCCGACCGGATCGCGGAGATCCTGGCCGCCGACGAACTGGTCGAGGATCGGCCCGGAGCCCACTCGGGCGGGCCGGCGCGTGGCGACGTCGCCCTCGATGGCGTGAGCTTCCGCTACACGCCGGAGCGCCCCGTGCTCGATACCGTCGATCTGCGTGTCCCGGCGGGGTCGAGCGTCGCGATCATGGGTGAATCGGGGGCCGGGAAGTCGACGATCGGCGCGCTGATCGTGCGCCTGCACGACCCCACCGGCGGCCGGATCCTGATCGACGGCCGCGACGCCCGCGACTGCTCGCTCGCCTGGCTGCGGGCGCAGATCGGCCTCGTCCTCCAGGACACCGTGCTGTTCACGGGCACGGTCGAGGAGAACATCGCCTACGGCACCGACGCGAGCCGCGAGCGAATCGTCGCCGCGGCGAAAGCGGTCGCTGCGGATGGCTTCATCCGCGGTCTTCCCGACGGATATGAGACCGAGCTCGGGCCGCAGGGGGTCGGGCTCTCCGGCGGCCAGCGCCAGCGAATCGGCCTCGCGCGGACGCTCGTGCGAGACCCGCGCATCCTCGTCCTCGACGAACCCACGACCGGGCTTGACGCCGAGAGCGAAGCCACGGTGATCGCCGGCCTCCGTGCTCTGGTCTTCGGCCGCACGACGATCCTCATCACCCACTCGCTCGAGCTCGCGGCGGGAGCCGACGAGGTGGTCGTCCTCGCCGACGGCCGCGTCGCCGAGCGGGGCGCCCCGGCCGAGGTTCTCGGCGGGAGAACGCGAGCGCCGCTTCTCGATGGTGACCGCGACCCGGAACGGCGGCTCGCGATCGCGCGTGGTGGCGGAGGCGATGCCTAGTGCCTGGGAGCGGGTGAACATGCGAGCGCTCGTAACCGGATGTGCCGGATTCATCGGCTCCCATCTCACCGAGTCGCTCCTCGCGGACGGGCACGAGGTCGTCGGCGTGGATTGCTTCAACGACAACTACGTCCGCTCTTCGAAGCTCGAGAACCTGCGGCGGGCGCGAGAGTACGAGTCGTTCGAGTTCGTCCCGATCGATCTCGCGCGTGGGGACCTCGCGGACATCGTCGCCGGCTGCGAGGTGATCTTCCATCTCGCCGCCGAGCCCGGCGTCCGGTCGAGCTGGGGCGATCGGTTCGACCTGTTCGTCCGCAACAACGTCGTCGCCACCCAGCGCCTGCTCGAGGCGGCCAGAGAGGAGCGCCCGCGGCGGCTCGTCTTCGCCTCCTCGTCGTCGATCTACGGGAACGCCGCCACGCTTCCGACGCCCGAG